>JBBDZP010000001.1:0-1449 GCA_040900105.1 Candidatus Levyibacteriota bacterium
CTCAATAAATTTTTCTTCTGAAAAATCTCCGTCTGAAAAAGGTGAAATTTTTGCCAAAAAGTAGTAGCGGACTGCATCTGCTCCATACTTTTCAATCAGCGTAGTTGGATCTATTACATTTCCCAGAGTCTTGGACATCTTTTGCCCATTAATGGTTATATATTCATGGACAAAAATGGCCTTTGGTAGTTTTAGTTTTGCTGAGAGTAGGAAAGCCAGCCAATAAATAGCATGAAATCTTAGAATTCCTTTTCCCAAAACATGTAAATCCGCAGGCCACCATTTTTTGTATTTTTCTTCGTCAGCCCCGAATCCTACTGCGCTTTGATAAATATTTAAAGCGTCAAACCATACATACATTTTTTGACTATCATCTCCAGGAACCGAAACACCCCAATTCCTTGCCCGTTCATTTGAGCGGGAAATACTTATGTCTTTTAGCCCTTGTTTTAAAAAGGAAAGGATTTCATTCTTGCGGGTGTCAGGGGTAATCTTAACCTCATCTTCTTCAATAATTTCTTTTATCCGATCCGTGTAGTTTGACAGTTTAAAAAAATAGTTTTCTTCAGAAACTTCCTCTAATTTTTTGCCCGGGTGCTCAAAACATTCTCCGCTTTCATCAAGTTCGGAAGGCTCGTAAAATTGCTCACATCCAATACAATAAAGACCTTTATATTCTTTTTTGTAAATATCATTGCTGCAAAGTTCCCAAAGTTTTTGCGATGACTTGTGGTGCTCGGGCGAACTTCCTTTTTGAAAAACATCAAATTTAACATTTAGTTTTTTTGCCAAATTTTCAAATAATTTTGCATTCTCATCAATAAATTCCTGAACTCCCTTTCCGGCTTGCTCCGCTGCCTGGACGTTTTTAAGAGCGTTTTCGTCACTTCCGGACAAAAGCGAAACATCGTCTCCGAGTATTCGATGATACCTTGCTACAACATCTGCCTGTACAAACTCCAAGGCGTGGCCAATGTGAGGTTTTGCATTAACGTAGGGAATGGCTGTTGTTATGTAAAATTTGTCGTTTCTCATGCGGTAATTCTATCAGAATCAGCCCTCATTAGAAACTTACAGTTCTAACGGGGTTAATTACGTTTGAAAAATAAATACAAAGTTATGAAAAGGATTATAAAAAGAAGAATGAAAAACGGCTGTTTAAGGCCAAGCGCCCTGACTATTAAATAAGAAGTAGCAGTTGTGCTAATAAGAGTGGCCAGAATGCTGCTTTTTAAAGCAAACCTTAGCATAAACCAAAGGGTAGAAAAAATCAAAGCAAAAAATAACGCGGTTGTAGGTAAAACCATGGAAGGGGAGTATGTTCCAATAAGGTAAAGCAGTCCGGCAAGGGATAAAAGTCCAAGCAAGGGTTGCCAAAATTCTCTTTTTTCTTTCCTCATAGTTAAAGTTTAGCGGTAATTTAGGGTCTTGACAAATGTTAGCAGTCGT
>JBBDZP010000002.1:0-9432 GCA_040900105.1 Candidatus Levyibacteriota bacterium
AAACTCCTCCAATATCAAGTTCCAACAGAAACTTTTGGAAATATATTGGAATCGGACTTTCAATAGTTTCGTTCTGCATTGCAATTGGAGTTTTAGGATATGTTTATGTTTTAAGTAAGAACAGTTCGGCTCCTGCACAGAAAGCATGTACGTTGGAAGCGAAAATTTGCCCCGATGGAAGAAGCGTAGGCAGATCTGGACCAAACTGTGAATTCTCCCAATGCCCTACTGCAATTCCAACGCCGACAGTAGTTCCAACCGCCAATTGGAAATCTTTTAATAGCCCTACGGGGAGGTTTTCTATAAAATATCCTGCAGAATGGACAGAAGTTCACTTGGGACACCTAGATGACTCTTCAGGATATGAAGAATATGCGTCGTTTGGTCCTGGAGTAAGAAGTGTAACAGAGGATTCAAATAGCAAGCTCGCGATAACCGTCACAAATGTTAACAAATCTACAAGTCCTTACAAAACTGTGCGAGAATACATGAGCGCTCAGGAAGAGAGCTTGAAGAATGCCCCAGATTTAGTTTCTAATGCATTGGAAAATATAAACATAGATGGAGCAAGTGGGCTAAAGTTAGCTACTGCTTATAAGAGTTTCGCAGGAAATGAGATATATTCGTTTGACAAAAATGGACTACTCTATGTGTTTACTGGCACAAAGGCAGACTCTCTTAATCAAATTCTCTCCACCTTCAAATTCACCCAATAATATGGACAATCAAGAAGAAAATTTAAATCAAAATATGCCACCGGAAGAGCCTGTTGCCCCACCACCTCTTCCACCAAGACATTCTTCCAAGCTTTTCATTGGACTAATAGTTTTCTTCGCGCTTCTTTTGATGGCGGGAATTGCTTTCGGCGCATATTACTTCAGCGCGGACAAAAATTCAAACAGTACTAAAATAGCAACTATCGTCACCCCGACTCCCACTCCCGACCCCGCGTCAAACGCGGCTGACGCAACCGCTAATTGGAAAACTTATACAAACGACACATTCAGCTACTCTTTAAAGTTTCCAGATACGTTTACTGTGCCTGTCCAAACAAGCAGAGAAAAAAGTCAATTAGGTGTTGATAATAATATGTGTATAAAAAACAAGTCAGATAACAACTGCCATATTATTATTAATGTTTATTCGATCTCTACTGGAGCAACTTTACAGCAATGGATTGACGACAATAAGCTTTTGGCTTACGGCACTATCCAAACAAGAAGTTCAACAGGGTTAAAAATTAATTTGAATGGTAATGATGGCTTTATTTTGGAGAGTTTTAATGGTGGTAATAATTACATCTTCCAACACAATAATGATATCTATGTTTTGGAGTTGCCCAAAAATTATACCGAAGAAGATAAAGAAATTCTTTCCACTTTCAAATTTATAGACACAACCAATACTTCAAACTGGAAAACATATGAAGGCAAAAATTTTACCTTTAAATACCCACCGGAACTTGAATTAACGGATGCTGGGTCAATGATACAAATAGCTGATAAAGGACTCCCTCCTCTTGATGGCAATTGTACAAACATACACATCTATCCTCCTAGTAGTGAGCAAATAAATGAAGGTTGGATTTTAGAGAATAGAAAATCACTTAAACCTGACAACACCACATCTACTCCTATCGTTCACCAATATACTAATAGCTTTGATAGCCTAATAAAGGGGTACTGGTTTGAGAAAGGCTCAGAATCTATTGGCAAATATATCTTTGCAAATATTAACGGAAAGTATATTGAGGTTGGTTTTCCGGGCTGCGGCGCGGGAGACAACTACTCAGCTCATCCTGAAGTTTTAGAAATAATGGACCAAATCCTCTCCACCTTCACATTCGTCGATTCAAATTAATTGAATCTTCTCAGTGCAAGCAAATTCACCCAATAAAAAAAGTTTCGCAGTGTATAATGCACTAACTTATTATACATTGGCGTTACTTACTAAAATAATATTCGAGGATTTTTTTGGCGATGGGGGCGGCCATGTTAGAACCTTCGCCCGAACTTTCCGAGAGAACAGTTACCACAATTTGCGGATTATAAGCTGGTGCAAAAAGCGTTATCCAGGCGTGAGGAAGGGTTTCATCTCCTCCATGCTGCGCGGTTCCCGTTTTACACGCGATACTGACTTTTCGATAATCACCAAAATGAGCAGATGACGTTGATTCAGGGACAGCGAGAAAATTCTTCCCATCAATTCTTAATTTTGAATTCTTCACTCTAAATTCGAATAGGGGCCACGCGACTCCTGTTGGCTCACATGCCTCAATCATTCCCTGACGGATCAAAGAAACAGTTTTCTCGCTTAAAAACTTTTGACTTTTGACCTTTGATTTTTGATTTTTGAGCAAATGAGGTTCATAGAGAATTCCTTCATTTGCAATCACCTGTGTCCAGCCGTTCACCTGCAAAGGCGTTGTCAAAAGAAATCCCTGACCAATACCATAATGATATGTATCTCCCAAATACCACTGTTCTCCTATTTCTTTTTCCTTCCATGAAGTTGTAGGAAGTATTCCTTTTGCCTCTCCGTTTAAATCAAGCCCCAGCGTTTCCCCAACGCTAAATTTTGCGGCAGTTTCGGAAATGGTATTCACGCCAATTTTCTCCGCAAGCTTATAAAAGAAAATATCATTGGAGCGCTTAATTCCTTTTACAACATCCACATCCCCTTCTGTTTTTCCATACTGGGTAAAGTACCAGTTGGCAAATGAAAATTCTCCAATCTTTAAAGTTCCGTTATCGGAAACTATGTAGTTTTCATCAATTATACGGTTCTCAAGACCCGCGGCGGCAGTAATAAGTTTAAAAGTAGACCCCGGCGGGTAAGTCCCCGAAATTGCTCTATTTAGGAGAGGCTGACTTAAGCTGTCCAGAAGAATCGAGCTTATATTTTGATACGCGCTGTCGGTTGCAGGCCTATACTGCTCACCTAAAGTAAAAAGATTGGGATCAAAAGAAGGATTTGAAACAAGAGAGAGAATTTCTCCTTTTGGAGAAGACACTATCGCCGCTCCTTTTTTTACTCCTTTCATTGCGTTATATGTTGCTTTTTGAAGTCCGGCATCAACCGCAAGCACAATGTCTTTTCCGGAGATAGGATCACTCTCCCCAAGGCTTCTAATTTCCTTTCCCTGACTGTCTACTTCAACTAATTTTTTTCCATCAATGCCTTTTAGCATTTGTTCAAAGCGTTGCTCTATTCCTGCTTTTCCAATGATATCTCCACCGTCATAATCCAAAAATTGATCCTGCTTCAGCTCCTGCGGAGAAATTTGCGAAGTGTAGCCTAGAACATGAGAAAACGCCTCTCTATACGGATACTGCCGCAGAGAATCAATCTCTAGGTTACTGCCTTTTTGTGCAAGAAATGGGAGAGCTTCTTCCTGGGTCAAAAGATTTATCTTCTCTCCTTTTACTTCTCTAAAACCGGGAATATTAAAAACAAGCGGGGTGCCATATCTGTCAAAAATAATTCCGCGGGGCGCGTGAATTACAATAGTTTTGGTTCTATTATTGTCGGCAAGTTTCTTATAATAATTGCCTTGTAGAATCTGGAGTGAAAAAAGTTTTAGAAAAAGAAAAACAATAATAATCCCGGCAATTAGGGGTAAAAGTAAAGAGCGTACGGAGCTTCCCCCACCCTCGCCGTAGTGTCTTTTGGAACCTGTGTAAGTTTCCTGACTTATATAGTCCGGAAATGCAACGCCTGCTTTTAATTTCTTCATGAGGATTGCCTAATTTTATCACGCCACGGTGCAGATAATAACTGGAAAAGAACCGATGCGAAAATGCTTACTAAAAATGCCTGAAGCAATAAATTACTAAAACCCAGAACTATTAAAAAAATGAAACTTGCTAAAAATGATGAGATAAAAACAAAAGGTATAGTTTCTGTCTCAAATTTATTTTCATATAAAAAAATAAGAAAAATTAAAATAATCAAAAAAACGCTTGTTGTACCAATTGTTCTTAGTGTTAAGATATCAAAAATCAGGCCGCTCACAAATGCAGCTATGAAAACCCAGCCTCTTCGGAATGTAACTGCAAGAAGAACAAAGACACCAATGATAAGAGGCAGAGTTGTAGACGAAACCTCAAGAAACAAGGCTAAGACAAGAATCAACATAAAAACCCAAACAGCCTTCTCTTGTCCAAGAATTTTTTCTCTCATTGTGTTTCTAGAACCACAAAAACGGTTGTTAATCTTGAATAGTCTAAAAGACTTCTTGCCTTTGCACGTTGGAATATATCGCTTGCTTTTTTTTCAACGGAGACAATCTTTCCCACAATAAGACTTGGAGGGAATCCAGTGCTATCAACTTGCAAATCTCCTTTGGTAACTACGTAATCTCCTTCTTGCAAAGTATCGGAAAGCAAGACATTATCTAAAATCAACTCCTGTCCCCCTAGTCCACGGACAATTCCCAGCGCGCTTGCGCCGGTCTCGCCTTTTACAGAAATAGTTCTTGCGGGGAATGTTGAGCTGGAATTTGAAACAATTGTTACCCTTGAAAGAGAATCTGCAACTTGCGTCACTTTGCCGACTAAATTGTCTTTAAAAATAATTGCGCTTCCTACTTTCACGCCGTCACTACTCCCTTTGTCTATAGTTAAATATTCCGGAGAGGAAACTCCCGGCACAAAACTTGGCGCAGAGACAACATTGGCCGGAAGTAAGTTGTGGCTTTTTGGAATGCTCGTTTCAAACTGATCTCTAAGCGCTGAGTTTTCAGCAGCCAATTTCTGGGTGTCGGCAAGTTTTTTTACCAATGCCTTGTTCTCTGCGACAATTTTATTGTCCTCGGTCTTTGATGAGGATAACCCAAAGGCTACCCGCTCAAGTGGGCTCGCAATTTTTGTAAGCAGCGTTGCAGGAATAGAAAGAAATCCGGCCCTGCCTAAAAAGAAAAATAAAATTGATAAGAAAAGGAGAATTAAAAACGTAGGAAGAAAACTTTTTTTTGGCATAGAGCCATTTTAGTCTCTCAATGCTTTTTTGACAAGTAGAGTAAGTTCTAGATTAGATACTTTATTTGCTTTTCTTAGGGGTAAAAACCGAAACCATCCCATCTATGAGCTTTTCTGCTTCATCTATGCTTTGTGGTTCAACGATTTCAGTTGAAGGGAGATTATTCTTTATTGCTGGTACCCCATGAATAGCATGGGAAAGCTCAAACACTCCATCAAGAACGTTTGTTGGATGCGCTCTTATAGTTGCAAAAGAAGTTGGGAAAGAAGCGTTTTCTACCTTCATTACCAGGGTTTCTTGTCCATTGGCGTCCCTTGTAAATGTCGCCTGCCTATTGTTGTACCTACCGCCTGTTTCTCTAGCAACTCTTTCAGGAGTAGATCCGTCGAAAGGGGGAATTCCGTGCTCAAGCCTAAATCTTGTAATAATAGCGCTTGCTACCACATGCAATCGAGGATCTACGGCTTGTGACTCCTGGATTTGTATTTTTGTTTCTACTGTCATGAGTAAAATATATTAAGGCAGAATTTTGTATTTATACATCAATCAAAAAAGAAAGTCAATCTTATAAGAAGATTTATTTGAGGCCGCCAATTACCTTGACTCTCTGGAGTAGCGAGTCATCTTCTAATACTTTCCCCGTGCCGCGGGCAACAGATGTTAAGGGATCCTCTGATGACACAACCGGAATTTTTGTTCTATCAACAATTAAGTGATTTAGCCCGGGAAGCTTTGACCCACCACCGGTAAGCAGGATTCCGTGCTCCAGAATATCAGACGTCATTTCGGGCGGCGCTTCTTCTAAAACGTCCGCAATTCCCTGAAGGATTTGAGAAAGAACAGGAGCCAGCGCTTCTCTTATTTCAACTTCCGATACTCTTAAACTTTTTGGGAGTCCTGTTTCAATATCCCGTCCTCTTACTACTGCCATTCTGTCCTGCCTACCGGCAGGCAGGTCACCCTCAAACTCTACCCCCTCTTCTGCCATTTGTTCTTTTTGCGCTTCGGTTATCCTGGGTTTTTCGTCCAAAGGACGACCGGCCTTTGGCCGGGCTTTCTTTTCTTCATACGCGCTCCCGATTGCAATTTTTAAATCCTCTGCTGTTTTTTCTCCAATTAAAAGTCCGTGCCTAAGTCTTATATAGTGAATAATGGCGGCGTCCATATCATCTCCTGCAACTTTAAGACTTTTACTTGTTACAATCCCACCCAAGGAAATGATTGCGATTTCCGTTGTCCCACCACCAATATCTACAACCATTACCCCCGTTGGCGCAAAAACAGAAATTCCCTCACCAATTGCCGCCGCCATAGGCTCCTCAATTAGGTAGGCGGCGCGCGCACCAGAATTTAGTGCCGCCTCCCAAACTGCTCTTCTTTCAACTTCCGTAACAGACGATGGAATTCCAATAACAACTCTGGGTTTTGCAAAACCAACCGGCAAAAAATTTCCCACTTCATGAACGCCTTGTATATAATGAGCAATCATTGCAGTTGTTGCATCAAAGTCGGAAATTACCCCGCCACGCAAGGGCCTAACGGTAATAATAGATGCCGGAGTTTTCCCAATCATTTTTTTTGCTTCCGTTCCAATAGCAATGACTTTCTTGGTTTTTTTATGAATGGCAACAACAGAAGGCTCTCTTATAACAATCCCTTTCCCGCGTACATAAACCAGAGTATTTGAGGTTCCTAAATCTATTCCAATATCGTGGGAAAACATACTAAAGAATTTATCAAACATATTTATAAATCATGGAGACCTGCCCGCCATCGGCTATCGCCGTAAGGCGTCTGCAGGCGGGAAAACTTATCAAACATATAGATAAGATTATATGCCAATAGTGAAGGGGGCGCAAGGCTCGGACCTAAGATTTATCGTAATCAGTTCGCATTTCTAACTTCCCTGTGGTGGCAATTCATTTTTCATCATACATCTGCGCGGTCTGTAAACCAAAAGCTATCCCAATGACTTACAGGTTTTTGTTCGGAAGTTACGGACACAGCTTCATTTGGGCCCTCTTCTGTCTTTGGGCTATCTGGATGTTGTCCGGGCAAAGATTGCGCAGTAGCATGCTCTCTTGAAGTTCCCAGACCTCGTTCTTTTCTTATCTGTGCAGCATTTTCTGCAGCGATTTTTGCTAAATCCGTGCTATTGCGCGGTGGTAATCTTTCACTCATCTGCCCATATTAAACTCCCAAAACTAATATTTGTCAATAAGCTCTTGTCGGAGAATTTCCAATGTGTTACGATAGGAAAATTAGCAATTAGCAGCTAGCGTTTAGTTCTAAATTCAATGCAAGCATTGAAAGCAGCGCGTTAAATATTCTTGAAGTGAGCTGTCAGGGGGAACCCGTGGATTCGGAGGGGGTGTTATCACCCGACTAGCGAACGGGAAGAATATAGCGACCTTTCACCTGCTTGCGAGTTTTTGCTTCTTTTGGCGGTGCAAAAGAAGAGAGGAAAGTTTTCTCGGAGAAAAGAAAAATAACAATAAATGAAAATCATAAAATTTGCAGACCGCGTCCTCAAGATTTCTTTTTATCTCCTCTTCCTTCTCATCCCACTACTTTTTACAAATGACACTAGTGAGCTTTTTGAATTTAATAAGATGTGGGGCGTATTTGCCATCACCATTACCATAACCGCAGCGTGGATTGTCAAAATGATTGCCCAGAAAAGATTCTTTTTACAAAGAACTCCCCTTGATATACCAATTCTGCTCTTTCTCTCTTCTCAGGTTATCTCAACAATTTTCTCCCTGGATACTCACACATCTCTGTGGGGATACTATTCAAGGTTTAACGGTGGGCTCTTGTCAACAATTTCCTACCTACTTCTTTACTATGCTTTTGTTTCGAATTTTCTAAATTTTCAGATTATAAAAAAATTGCTTGTTTTTGGGCTAATCTCCGGGACAGCCGTTGCGCTTTGGGGGCTTCCCTCTCATTTTGGATATGACCCAACCTGCCTTCTTTTTAAAGGAAACTTTGACGTTTCATGCTGGACAGTTGATTTTCAGCCAAAACTTAGAATCTTTTCAACTCTAGGACAGCCCAATTGGCTTGCAGCATATCTGGCCATCCTGTTACCCCTTGCTATCGCAATGGGAATATCAAATATCAAATATCAAATATCAAATAAATTCCAAAAATTAAAATTTCTAAAAACTAATCTAGTTGCTAGTGGCTATTTTCTAGTTGCTTTTCTCTTTTCGCTCGATCTTCTTTATACCAAATCTCAATCAGGATTTTTAGGGGCAGTTTTAGCGCTCTTAGTTTTTACAGGGCTGCCGCTGTATCAGGAGTCCCGAAAAGGAAAAAAATTCTCAAATATCCTAAAGGCGCGGGAAACCAAAGTGTTACTTGCTCCTCTTTTGATATTTCTGTTAACTGTATTTTTTGTCGGCTCCCCAATTGAAAAATTAAACTCTTTTTCCTATCAAGGACTCACAACAAAAGTTACAAGCAGTGTTTCTAAACCGGCTATTCAAAGTTCGGTTCCGGCTCTTGAGTTAAACATTACGGGATCGGGAGAAATCCGCTCTATTGTCTGGAAAGGAGCGTTAGACATTTGGAAACATTATCCTGTTTTTGGATCCGGTGTTGAAACATTTGCTTATGCTTATTACAAATACCGTCCGGTAGAGCACAACTCAACATCCGAATGGAACTATCTTTACAACAAAGCCCACAACGAATACTTAAATTATCTGGCAACTACCGGAGCTTTTGGGTTTTTAACCTATCTTTTTATGGTTTTTTACTTCCTTTATATTTCCTTCAAGAAATTACTCAAAAATGGTCAATTGCTTACCCTTGCTCTTCTTTCCGGCTATATAAGCATTCTGGGCACTAATTTCTTTGGATTTTCCGTCGTAGTAATAAATATTTACTTTTTTCTAATTCCCGCGTTTGTTCTTGCCGGACTTGGAATGATTGATACAAGACGCGTAGTTTTCTGGCCGCTCCAATCCGAAGAATCAAAAATAAAACTTTCAAAACTTCAAAGATTTGCAGTAGCGGTAGTCACGATTACCGCTCTGTATCTCTTGTTTACTCTTTTTAGATTTTGGGCTGCGGACAAGGCTTATTATATGGGGTACAATCTTGACCGTGCGCAGCAGTATCAGCAGGCCTATTCCTTTCTTGCCCAGGCAGTACAAGACAGAGGTGATGAGCCCGTTTTCCAGGATGAATTTGCGCTCAATAACGCAGTTCTTGCAGCGTCCCTTATTAGTCTGAATCAAACGCTGCCGGCAACGCAGTCTGCTCAGGATGAACCTATTATAAACGCGCTGTTGCAAAGCGCCACGGGATTAAGCGATAAAATTATAAATGAACACCCAAATAATATTGTTTTTTGGAAAAGCAGAGTAAGGCTTTTTTATACACTCTCCCAGGTTGATGAAAAGTATTTACCAAAAGCGCTTGGAGCAATTAGAAAAGCCC
>JBBDZP010000003.1:0-9415 GCA_040900105.1 Candidatus Levyibacteriota bacterium
CCATCTTCCGATGAAATCGGAACTGATGAGCCCTTCACTAAATTCAGGGCGAAATGGAAAAATGAAAAAAAATATAAAAATTAGTTCCAACATAAACCATCCTTTGGTTTCTGTTATCATGCCTGTTTTTAATGCTCAGGAATATATTGCCGAGGCAATAGAAAGTATTCTAAACCAAACCTACAAAAACATTGAATTTATTATTGTTGATGATGCCTCAACGGATAAATCATGGGAATTAATTCAGAAATATAAAATAAAAAATCCCGGTAGAATAAGCGTTTATAAAACAATTAAAAAAACCAATTCTGCAGGAAACGGGGCTATGAATTTTGGTTATCAATACTCTCATGGTGAATTTATTGCGCGTATGGATGCGGATGATATTGCCCACCCAAAGCGTATTGAAAAACAAATAGCATTTATGCTGAGAAATCCGGAAACTATTATTGTAGGAACTCAAGCGGAAATAATCAATGCTGCAGGGAAAATCGTTGGAAACAAAAATATGCCTATAACACATGCTAACATTTATAAACAATATGCGGTTTTCCATCCGCTTATTCATCCATCTGTCATGATTAACAAAAAATTACTTCCTAACAAGAAAAGGATTTATGAAATGAAATTTGATATTAATGACGATTACTATACTTTTTTCAAATTATTAAATTACGGAAAATTTGCTAATCTTCCTGAATATTTACTTAAATACAGAATGCATGGAAAGAACTTATCTCTAACAAACCCAAAGGCAAAATTCATAGATTCAGTAAGAATAAGAATGAGAGCAGTAAGAGATCTTAACTATAAAATGACGCCAAAAGGCATGATCCTGATGATGCTTCAGATAATAATTGTATTGCCAATTCCCGAAAGATTAATTGTTCCGACCTACATGTTTGTCAGAGGCATTAAAAAACCAAAGTTAATAAGCATACCTCTCCCCTCTTTGCCTAACCTAAAAAAATACGCTACGCTGTAAATTGGCTCTATGAAAACTATAATTAAGCTCCTTAATAAGTTTTGGCCGGTTCTGGCAATTATATCTATAGAGATCGTGCTTTTTTTAACTAATTATAAATCCGGCGCTTATCTTATGGGGTGGGATAACCTAATGCCTGAGTTTAATATTGGACTTAATCTAAAACGGTCTATTTTTGGCGTTTGGCAGGATTATAGAGGACTTGGCCTTCCGGATGGAATGGCTCATACGGCAAATCTCCTGCATACAATATATATTTTCCTGCTTTCTCTTGTTTTACCGGAAAATCTACTTAGATACACATTTATAACTCTCACTCACCTACTTGGAGGGATTGGCATATTTATCTTACTGAAGTACTTATTTAAAAATAAAAAATTAGCTTTTTCCGGCGCTCTTTTTTATCTGTTTAATCTAGGGGTAATCCAGATGTTTTATGCGCCGCTGGAAGTATTTGCGGTACATTTTACAGCTCTACCATGGATCAGCTTATTTACACTAAGGGCATTTGAAAATCCAAATAAAAAGAACTTATTTTTTCTTTTTACATCCGCCCTTCTCACATCTCCTCAGGGATTTGTACCAACAGTTTTTATTGCATTTTTAATCCTTTTTTCTTCAATTGTAATTTCAAACCTGATAAGAACTAGGAAAATAAAAACAGCCTTTATAATTTGCATTGTAGTATTTACGGCAAATGCTTTCTGGATTCTTCCTTATGCATATAACTCAATTCCTAACTCGGCCATAATCAGAAACACCAGAATCAACGAATTTTCATCCGAGGAAATTTTCTATAGAAATAAAGCGCGTGGAAACATTCCAGATGTGCTTACTCTAAAAGGGTTCATGATAGATACAATTGAATATGACAGTCAAGCAAATACTAATTTTTACTTCCTTTCCACGTGGAGGAATCTCTCACAATCCTTAATATTTAACATACTCTCATGGATAATCGCGTTAATTATGATATTGGGATTATTTATTTCTTTAAAAAGAAAGGAAAATGTTGTTTTTCCTTTTGCCATATCCCTAACCCTGGCATTTTTACTTTTAGCAAATAATACTTTTATACTCGGGGGCCTTAATGACCTACTTAGGACAATGTTCCCTGTACTGGCAGAGGCCTTTAGGTTCCCATTTACAAAGCTGATAATACTTTTCGCTTTTTGCTATTCCATATTTCTTACCAGAGGATTAATTTTTATTGGTGAGAAATTAAAGAAAAATGACCTAATTGTATTTTTTCCGAGCTTAGTAATCATATTTCTTATTTCATATCCTGTTTTTCAGGGAAATTTTTATCCTTCTCTTTTAAGACTCCAGTTTCCTACGCAGTACAAAGAAGCTTTTTCTTATTTCAACAAAGCAGATGATAACGGCAGAATTGCCATGTTGCCAGCTCAAACCTTCTGGAATTGGCAATACTGGAAATGGGGAGACAGAGGATCTGGATTTATCTGGTTTGGCATAGACCGGCCAATTCTCTTACGGCCATTTGATCCCTGGAGCCTTTATAATGAGCAATTTTATAATGAGTTTTCCTATAGTATAGATTCAAGAGACGCTGCTCTTTTTGATAAGGTACTAACTAAATATGACGTTTCATACATTCTCTTAGATAAAGGAATCCAAAACTCCACGAATGGAAATGCTATAAACTATGATAGCCTTGAGGAATTCCTAACTTCAAGTGGCCTCGCTTCAAAAGATAAACAGGTTGGAGATCTAATTATTTATAAAATAGCTAATGCTGCTTCTCCCGTATACTCACTAGATTCAAGCGAGGTTGCAAGAATTAGTGGGACCTTTAATTTCAACAGTAAAGATCACTTTTATTCTGACTTGGGAAACTATGTGCCTACCACAGACAATCCTGATGCGCTGTATCTTTTACCTTCCCTTTTCTCAAGCAAACTACAAAAAGACTTGGAATTTGAAGCAACTCAAGATGAAAAAACCATAACTTTTTCTCCCAAAAATATCCCCTATCTCAATCTTCCACTAAATTCTGCTCTTGAAATTCCCTCTTTATTCAACAATGACTTTCTTGTTCCTGTAAATATAAGAGTTGAGAATTCTAAAATTTACTTTACTCCCAACTATCCTAAAATTTTTATAAACGAACGCGGAGTTGTTCTGCGCGAAGACCCTATTATTATTTCTCCTTCTTCTGTAGTAAATCCCAAAATAGTAGAATTTACAGATATCACGCATGTTCTTAATATCCCTCAGGATAATCAATCTTTTTTACTTAACAAACAGGTAAATGTCATAAAATTAAGCGATGGGGAAAATGAGGAAATTATTTACCTGGATACTGCGGATTTGACAGAAACTTCATACTTTGTCCCACTGACGGAAACCCGTATTGAAGATATTAAAATAGTGGTTGATAAAATTAAAAGCCCACTGAGCTCTCCTAATCTTTTAGAGGACAAGAAATACGAAATTAGTGAGAAAAAAGATAGATTAAGCCTTTTCCCGGGAGACATTATGCTTCAAAGCACTCATGATAATGGCGGAATTAGACTTTCGGCAAGAGGAAATTCTTCGATTGAACTGGCATCTTATCTTGAGAACCTCTTTCATCAAACATCTTACATACTAACCGTAGAGGCCGAATATAAGTTCGGATTGCCGGTTACTTTTTATGTAGACAATCCCTTTGAGAACAGACCTGAACTTGAAACAAGACTATCTAAAGATGGTAGTCCAAATGTAATATTTGTTCCCAAAACGGAAGACTTCTTTAAGGGATACGGATTTCACTTCCAGGTAAAATCTGTAGGTAAAGAAAAATCAGAAAGCATTATTGAAAAGATAAGCTTATATCCAATCCCCCAATCCACTCTGGAAAATCTCCGAATATTTTCTAATCCAAATAAGATTTCACCAAGCGGAATAAATAAAAACAGTGTTGTCTCCACAAAAATCCTTTCTTATTTATATGTCTCAGATAAGCCCAGGGACGGATCATACTTGATTCTTTCACAGAGCTATGACTCCGGATGGAAAGCATATGAAGTAAAAGATATAAACTTTGCAACAAAAGCTCTTCCTTTTGTTTTTGGCAAGGAAATTAAAAATCATGTTAAAGTTAACAATTGGCAGAATGGCTGGAGCGGTATATCCGGCGACAAAGTTATAATTGTCTATCTCCCCCAATACTTGGAATACTTTGGATTTTTCCTTTTGATTGGCACTTTTGGCTACCTCCTATTTAGACGCCTAAAGAGTTGAGAAAGAGGGCGATTTGTGATAAGATAGCCTCTTGTGCAGAAAAAGATTAAGCCCACTGTCTCAATTCTCTTGCCTGTCCACAACTCTGAGAAGCATCTCACCGATTGTCTTAGGAGTCTGCTGAAGCAAACTTACAGGCCCATTGAGATCATTGCAATTGACGACAGCTCCACAGACAACTCCTATAAAATCCTCCTTAAATTCAAAAAAAGAGATAAAAGAGTAAGAGTTTACAAAAACATCAAAAGATACGGCTACGAAATAACCCTAAACAGACTTTTCACTAAGACAAAAGGACAATTTATCGGTTTTGCCGACGCTGACGACATATTCGAGAAAGAAAAGATTAAAAAGCAGCATGATTTCCTACTTGAAAACCCTCAAGTTGTGGCTGTAGGAACCCAATGCAGATTTATAAATGAAGCTAATAAACGGATTGGAAAAAGCAATTATCCGGCTAAGAACCGCCTTATATATCAAAATCCCCTCCACGGCATTTCGCTTCAATTTGAAACACTTTTAATAAACAGGTACAATTTACCTAAAGACGTACTCAAAGTAAATACAAATTCCCACCCTTTTACCTATAGCGACTTCCTTATGAAGCTGCTTCCCTACGGAAAATTTGCCAATCTTACCCAATATCTGTACCTGCACAGACGTAACCCTCAGGATTATTTTTCAGACATCAAGCAAAATCTCCTCTCTTTGGCCAAGCTTTGGATAAAATCAGCGGCTGATTACGATTATAGACCATCTATTCGCTCCGTCTTTGGCTCAGTTGTCAAAACCTCTTAGAAAACAGCGTATAGGGTATAGCGTCCAGCGTATAGTTCCAAACTGAACCCTAAACGCTAGTTTCTAGACGCTAACTTTGCCCCCAACTTATCCACATTTTTCTATTGCAGTAAAAATAGATTGTTAAATCAGTCTAAACGACCCATAATTTACTCTAGGTCTACCCAATTTCTGCATTGCAGAATGCTATAGGTTTGACACACTTGACAACGTGTGGTAAAATCCAAATTGGCATGAGATTTAACCTTTTTAAAGTCAAAAAAACAAGAAAGACAATTGCAGACTACAAACAGGAACTTTTAGTAAGTCAGGGGAAAGAACAATTTCAATCGCTTTTAAAAAAGGGCCTTTCAGTACCGGTCGTACTGCTTTAGGCACAAAAAAAGAGCATCGCTTTCGTTACGCAGTATGATAATTTCAGGTACGAAAAGCAATGCTCCCTGTAAAAATGGCAAATAGTTCTTTGGACAGAAAAGTAAAACTAGTTGCCTTTTGTTTTTGATATCACAGGAATAAAAAATTGTCAAGGAAAATAGATGAAGCTAAAAAGAGTAATTTTTATTGAATTGACAAGTTAATTCAAGACGGCTTAATTTGTGGGCCAAAGGCCCATCATCCTTTGGATGATAATTTTAAAAGAGGTAGGAATCTTGGGCAGGGATTCCTACCTCTTTTAAGTTTGTCCCAAACTTAAAAGAAATTTCTAATTTCTAATTACTAATTTCTAATCAATTTCAAATGTCTTAATGTTTCAATTCCTCAATGACTTAATTCTTTAATGTTTTAAATCTTGCAATTCAAACAAAGGACGTTAAGTTTTTATGAAACGCGCTGTCAGGGGGAACCCGTGGATTCGGAGGGAGCGAACTGAGCGAAGCGAAGGAGCTCGCCATGCAAGTGAAACGCAGACAGGCGTGGACCGTTATCACCCGACCAGCGAGTGAAATAAAAATAGTCCGACTTTGCTTGCAAGGAGCTTTTGCTTCTTTTCGCGGAGAAAAGAAGAAGAGAATTACATCTTCTTTGCAAATAGCATTCTTCCGGCAGAGGTCTGAATAACCCGTGACACTATTACATCAATTTCTTTTTCCAAATTATCGCTGGCATTTTCTACAACAACCATAGTGCCATCATCCAAATAACCCACTCCCTGTGTCACGTCCTTACCCTTGTGAAGAATTTTTATATGCAATGCTTCTCCTGGTACAGCGGTCACCTTAACAACGTTAGCCAGCGTGTTTACGTTGATTACAGTAACTCCCATAATACTTGCCCGTTTTTCAAGATTATAATCGCAGGTTATTATCCTTGCTTTATATGAGTGTGCAGCACGAATTAGCCTTTCATCAACCTCTTTTATGTCATCTTTTACCAAAGATTTTTCCTGGCTTTCTGAAAGCACAACCACCTTTACTCCGCGGGCTCTTTTTAACTTCTCCAATAAATCCAGCCCCTTTCTTCCCCTCTCCCTTTTTACAGTGTCATGCGAATCTGCAATGTGCTTAAGCTCCAAAAGTATACTCTCCAAAACTACAAAAGTACCCGGAATTAAGCCAATCCTCACTACTTCAAATATCCTTCCGTCTATGATTGCTGAAGTATCCAAAAATACTGCGTTTTCTATTTTCTTCTCTACTTTTTTTCTTTTTCTTGGACGGTAAAAAGCTGTAGGCAGACGGTTTATCACTGTCTTTGCAACCTCGTCGGCAATCATACCAACCACACGCGGGGGCAACCAAACTGCGTCGGAGGCTGCTTGTGCAACTGTCCGGCTCTTGATTTCAGGTTTTTTGACTGGTTTAGCTTTTGCCATAGTTTGATTTTACGCTTTTATACTTGCGAATGCTTGATTTAAAGTTTTAAAATTTGCGCTGGTAATTATGTTGCTAAATCCAAGTTTTTTTGCTTCCTTTACTCTCTTCTCAAGCATTGGTGCGGTTCTAAGTTCTCCAAGAAGACCAACTTCCGCAATTGCCACGGTTCTCTCTATTGGAATGTTTTTAAAACTTGAATAAATTGCAAGACAAATCCCCAAATCCGAGGCTGGGTCTTGGATTTTTAGACCTCCGGCAACATTTACAAAAACGTCCATTTCGTAAACAGGAACTCCTGCGTGTTTCTGCAAAACTGCCAAAAGTAACTCAAGCCTCCTTGAATCTATTCCGGATGCGACTCGCCTTGGAAACGGAAGTTTGGACATTACAACAAGCGCTTGAATTTCTACAAGGAACGCGCGACTCCCCTCTAATGTAACTATAAGAACTGAGCCGGGTAATGACTCTTTCTTGCCTTTTGATAAAAAAAGTTGTTCAGAATTTTTTATTTCTTCAATTCCCGTTTCTTCCATTAAAAACACCCCAACTTCGTCCACCGGACCAAATCTGTTTTTAAGACTTCTTAGAACTCTGGTTGTTAAAAATTTATCTCCTTCTAAAAACAATACCGCATCTACCATGTGGGACAAGACCATGGGGCCTGCAACCATTCCCTCTTTTGTAACATGCCCTACCATAATCATTGGAATTCCAAGCGTTTTTGCCGTTTTTATAAATTGCGCTGCTGCATATCTTACTTGCCCTACACTTCCTGAAAATCCTGCAACATTTTCTGATTCCATTGTCTGAATTGAATCTATAATGACCAGATCCGGCTTGCCCTGCGCAACTACAGAGATAACAGCATCCGTATCTGAGAGAGAAAGAACAAGAAAGTTTTTCCCCGGCTTTGTCTTGGCAATTCTTAAAGAACGCAACTTTACCTGCTCCAAAGATTCCTCGGCTGAAACATACAAGACCGTTTTGGGAGTTTTACCGGAAGTAATATTAAGTGCAGTTTGTAAAAGCAGGGTTGACTTTCCAACTCCAGGATCTCCTGCAAGAAGAATCACGGAGCCGGAAACTATTCCCCCACCTAGCACAACATCCATCTCCGAAAATCCGGTTAATTGTCTCTGCTTTTGCTCATATTTTATTTCCGATAAGTTTTTAGGGGCGAACGCAGCGCTAGCGAGGACACCCGCCTGCGAGCGTAGCGAGACAGCCCTAGATGATGGGGATGAAAGTTTTACTTCCTTGAATGTGTTCCACTCTCCGCATTCCGGGCATTTGCCCATCCATTGGACTGTGTCATAGCCACATTCCTGGCAAACAAACGAAATCTTTTGTTTCATAATTGCTAGATTGCTGCATTGCTGAATTGTTTCATTGCTAAACGATTCTCAACAATATTAACAATCGAACAATTTAACAATTTATCGCTTTAGCGATAGCCTATTGGTTTTTCAGTTAATACAGGGACTAAAAGTACTCTTCTTGTCCTTTTATCAATACCTGAAACAACGGCATCAATACTGTCTCCAACTTTATAAGAAACGGTCGGAGGAATTTTATCTTTTTTAATAAGCCCAGATACACCCTGCTCAATATCAACAACTACTCCTGCCGGGATAACGCTTGAAACTGCGCCTGATACTTTTCGCTCAGCCGGATAAATTTCGGATAATTTTTCAAATGGATCTTCCGCAAGTCTTTTCAAAGATAAGTTAATTCTTCTTGATTCCTTATCAATTCCTATAACTTCCGCGGTAACTTCTTGTCCTTGGGTAAATTGGCCTGAGATATCGGCAACATTTTCCCACGAAACTTCCGATATATGAATAAACCCCTCTGCGCTTTTACCACCTCCAATAGGAAGAGTGACAAAAACTCCAAAAGGCGCGGTATTTGAGACAGTTGCCTTAATTTTCTGGCCCGGCTTAAGAGCGCTTACTTCTTTTTCAAAGTCGGCTGCGGTCACTGTGTGTTTTTGTGAGAGAACCACTCTTCTGGTCATTCTATCAAGCTCAATAACAACAACTTTAACTTTGGATCCGGAAAGACTTTGCGGATCTCCTCTAAAACTTATATGTGAATTTGGCAAAAATCCTGCAACCCCATCTCTTGAGGAAACCAGAAATCCGCCCTTTGTGACCTCATCAACTGTTACTTCAATCACTTCTTTTTTATTTTTTAACTCGTCCAGGTTTTTCCACTGTGCGTCGTCTAGGAAACGTCTTAAGGAAACTACCGGGTATCCCATGTCAGATTCTGGGTTTAGGATTTGGACGGAGACCTTATCCCCTACTTTAAGTGTTGAGAGAAGATTATTTAGGATTCTTTTTTCTTTTTCTAAAACTAATGCTTCTGCTTTTGCATCTATATCGACTAAAATTTCATGTGAGTTAAGTTTGGTAATTGTCCCTTGGACTATATCGCCTTTTTTGAACGTGGTAAGAGTGGATTGGCTTTTTTTAAGAAGCTCGGCCATTGAGGTGGCCGCTTTATTTGTGTTAGTCGAGGATGTTGTATTTGCCACTGCTCATTAAATTTCCTTTCATATTGAGATCTT
>JBBDZP010000004.1:0-8538 GCA_040900105.1 Candidatus Levyibacteriota bacterium
CCGGTTCTTATAAAAAAAGAGACAATGCAAGGCCTAGGTTATATGGAAAACGGCGGAGAGGAAGACATGTTTAGACTTGCTGAAGATGGGATGATTCTTGTTGGGACTGCAGAGCAGAGCATAGTTCCAATGCATAAGGATGAAGTTTTTCAAAAGAAAGATTTGCCCAAAAGATACGTTGGTTTTTCTTCATCTTTCAGGCGTGAAGCGGGAAGTTATGGGAAAGACACAAGGGGAATTCTTAGAGTCCACCAGTTTGATAAGGTAGAAATGGTATCATTTGTTCCGGCCGAGGAAGGAGATAGGGAGCATGAATATCTCTTGTCGCTTGAAGAAAAACTCTGGAAAGCTCTGAGAATTCCATACCAAGTTGTAAAAATGGTGACGGGAGATCTAGGATTCCCTGTTGCCAGAAAGTATGATCTTGAAGCATGGATTCCCTCACAAAGCAAATACAGAGAGGTAACTTCAACTTCAACAACAACTGATTTTCAGGCCAGACGGCTTAATATAAAATACCAGGATGGGGAAGATAAAAAATTTGTTCATATCCTAAACGGAACTGCGTTTGCAATCGGCAGGACTATTGTTGCGATTTTGGAAAATTATCAGCAAGAAGACGGCAGTGTTTTGGTGCCGGAGGTTTTGCAAAAATATTTAGGAAAAAGTGTAATAAAAAAGTAAAATTAGCCTCCGTGATTTTTACCGTCAAATCAATCCAAACTTACATCTTTGAGGCAAATAAAAAGCCTTGACAAAAAATATAAAATAATCCACGATGATTCTTAGCATCCTGCCCTCACTTTCTTAGGAAATAGGATAGGAGAAAAAGGAGGTGATCTGTCCATGGCAAAGAAAAAAAAGAAGAAGAAGTAGTTTTGGTAACTCCGCTTAAAGCGGACTAAGTGTTACCAATTGATCAGTTGGTAAAGCCCCCCATCAAATATAAATGCGGTGGGGGGTTTTCTTGTTATCGCTCTTGCCTCAAATGTGCTAAAATTGATAGACCTATGTTTAATGTATTTGGTAAGCTTTTTGACTCCAATGACAAAGAAATTCAAAAGCTAGCTCCTATAATTTCAGAAATAAATTTCCTTGAGGAAAAAGTAAAAAAACTAAAAGACAGCGATTTCCCCAAGAGAACAAAAGAACTCAAGGAAAGGATTGCAAAGGGGGAGTCTTTAGACGCACTTCTCCCCGAGGCATTTGCCTTAGTCAGAGAGGCATCGGTTAGAACAACAGGACTAAGACATTTTGATGTCCAACTTATGGCGGGAGCGGTTCTTGCGCATGGAAGAATTGCAGAGCAGAAAACAGGAGAAGGAAAAACTCTATCCGCAGTCCCTGCCCTTTATCTTAATAGCTTAAAAGGACACAATGTCCATCTAGTCACTGTAAACGATTATCTGGCAAGGCGCGATGCAGGTTGGATGGGGCCAATATTCCACTTTTTGGGACTGTCTGTTGCTTCAATTATCAGTGAGCAGTCTTTTATCTATGACCCTTCACACGAGGATAAATCTGCAAATGATTTTAGGTTGACTCATTTGAGACCCATAACCAGGAAGGAAGCATACAGCGCAGATGTGACTTATGGTATAAATTCGGAATTTGGATTTGATTATCTTAGAGATAATATGGTGCAAGACATTGCAGAAGTCTCTCAAGGAAAACATTTTTATGCGATTGTTGATGAGGTAGACTCGGTTCTTATTGATGAAGCAAGAACTCCCCATATAATTTCTGCTCCGGATGAAGCACCCGCTCAAAAGTACTATGACTTGGCAAAAATAGTTGAGAAGCTAAATCCCGAGACAGACTACAAGATTGATGAGAAGCTGAGAACCGCTCATCTGACAGATCATGGAATAGAGAAGATTGAAAAGTTATATGGCATTAGCAATATTTATGAAAAAGACTTTGACACCGTATACCATCTGGAAGCTGCACTTAAGGCAAGAACTCTGTTTCACAAAGAAAAAGAGTACATAGTAAAAGATAACCAGGTTATTTTGGTTGATGAATTTACAGGTAGGTTGCTTGAAGGGAGAAGGTTATCTGAGGGATTGCATCAGGCTCTTGAGGCAAAGGAAAGTGTTTCAATCCAGCGGGAATCAAAAATACTTGCAACGGTATCTTTGCAAAACTATTTTAGAATGTATGAGAAGCTTGCCGGAATGACAGGAACAGCACTAACAGAGGCAGAAGAATTAAATAAAATTTACAAGCTTGACGTTGTTGTTATTCCCACAAATAAAGAGATGGTAAGAAAAGACCGCTCGGACGCAATCTACAAGACCGCTAAAGCAAAATTCAGCGCAGTTGCCAGGGAAATCGAAGAAGCATATAAAAAAGGCCAGCCGGTTTTAATTGGTACAACTTCCATTGATAAGAATGAGATAGTTTCCGAACTTTTGAAAAGGCACGGGATAAAGCATGAAGTTTTGAATGCAAAAAATCACGTGCGGGAAGCGGAGATTATTGCAAAAGCAGGAGAGAAAGGAGCAGTAACGGTTGCTACAAACATGGCCGGCCGTGGAGTAGACATTATTTTGGGGGGAGAAAGCCCTAAGAATGAAGACGGAACAGACAGGAGAGGAACCCGGGAGTGGCAGGAGTGGGAGAAAAAGCACAATGAAGTATTGTCTCTTGGAGGTCTATATGTCATTGGAACAGAAAGACATGAGTCACGAAGAATTGACAATCAACTGAGGGGTCGTTCAGGACGCCAAGGAGACCCTGGTGCTTCTCGTTTCTTTGTTGGACTGGATGATGACATCATGCGCCTCTTTGGAGGGGATACGATTGCAGGCATCATGACAAGATTTAATATGCCGGAGGATGTTCCCTTAACCCATCCCATAATTTCCCGTGCAATAGAGCAGGCTCAGGGAAAAGTTGAAGGGTTTAACTTTGACATAAGAAAACATCTGGTTGATTATGACGATGTTTTAAATAGACAAAGAGAGATCATTTACAAAAAAAGGAGGCAGGCGCTGGAGCAAGACGGAGACAGCAGTCTAAAAGAAGAAATTTTAGAAAAAATTGAAGGAAGCATTGTGTCTTTGGTAAATATGCATGCGGCTGATATATCCGCCGAGCAGTCATTGGACCAGCGTATTGTTGACGACTTTTCTACCATAATTCCATTTGACGATAATTCTAAAGGTCAGCTGGTAAGCCAGCTTCGTCAGCTGGCAGATGTAGTTGGTAAATCCGAATTTCTTGCGGGCTTGGCCAGGGATTTGTATGAGAAAAGAGAAAAAGATTTGGGAGAAAAGTTGGCAAGGCAGATAGAAAGGTTTGTAACGCTTTCTGTTATAGATGCGCTTTGGGTAGATCACTTAGACGCCATAGAAAATTTAAGGCAAGGGATAGGGCTTAGAGGGTACGGGCAAAAAGATCCTCTTGTAGAGTATAAGAATGAAGCGTTTAGGATGTTTGAGCAACTTATGGCGGGCGTTGATGATGAAATAGTCCATAGGGTCTATAGAATTCAGGTGCAGCAGGCTCCTCATACACACACGCATGTGACAGAGCAAGCGGCAGGGGATACTTCCATTTCTCCATCGCTTCAAACCCGTGAAGTAAGTGTTGATAGTTCAAAAAAGTTGAGTGGAGCGAAATCCGCCTCTGGCGGAAAAAAACTGGGAAGAAATGATCCGTGTTGGTGCGGTTCGGGAAAGAAATACAAAAAATGCCACTGGCCTAATTAGCGAATTGGTGCTGGTATTTGGATAGATCAACCGTATCGTTTAAAAATGCAACTCTTTCGTTTTCTAATTTTCTCCTTTGTGCTTTTTCTCCACCGAAAGCATAGCCTTTTGCAAGCTCTCCTTTGATATTGACTACCCGATGGCATGGAACAGTTTCGGGATTTTTATTTGCGTGAAGCGCGAATCCGACAACTCTTGGGCTTAAGCCTGTTATATCTGAAATCTGTTTATAAGTGGCAACTTTTCCTTTGGGGATAATACTTACAAGTTTATAAACTTTGTCAAAACTATTCACCTTTTGAACTCTTCCTTTTTTCTATTTTTTTAATCTTGTCCTCTACTGCTCTTTCTATATCCACCTTTGCGGCAGATGCCAGCTGGAGAGTTGTTAGTATTACATCTGCAAATTCTTCGTAAACGTTCCTCCTGTCAAATTTTTCAAGCTTTGCTTTTCTTTGCACTCTTAAAATTGACAAGATGTCGTTACAAAGCTCTCCGACCTCTTCATTAAGTTTTACCGTCATTGTTAGTATCTCTTTTTCTTGCGGGGTGTATAGATGATAGCGCGTGGATTTATCACTTAGCTTTACTTTTTCTTGAAGGTTTTTAAGATTCATATTAATATATAATTATAAACCAAAATAGAACAGAAATAACAATCCTATAAATTCCAAAAGGAATAAAAGTATGATTTTGAATAAACTTAAGCAAAAACTTAATTGAGACAAGAGCAAAAACAAAGGAGCCAAGAAATCCGGCTATAAGCATAAGGTATTCATTTGAAGAATAGGAGCCAAAGTCGCTTTTTAAAATATCCAGACTTGTAGCGGCGAGCATTGTAGGAACAGCAAGAAGAAAAGAAAATTCTACGGCAGTTTTCCTCCTTACCCCTAAGAAAAGTCCGCCAATTATTGTGGCGGCAGAGCGGGAGACACCGGGGATAACGGATAGTGACTGTGCAGTTCCTATTAAGAAAGCTTTTCTAAGACTTATTTCCGAGAGATCTTTTACATGGTGTTCTTTTTCTTTATACATAATCTCAAGAGCAATGAGAATTATTCCCCCCAACAAAAGCGCAAGAAGTGTAACATTAGTATTTCCTAAAAGATAATTTTTTATAACTCCAAAAAACAGGAATCCGACAATTGCCGTAGGTATGAAAGCTGTCGCGATTTTTACAATATTGGATTTCTTGAGAAGGAAAGATTTCCAGTAAAGGATTACAACCGCTAGAATTGCTCCCAGCTGAATTATTATTTCAAAATTTTTTATAAAGTTGCTTTGGGGAATTTTTAGAATTTCAGATGTTAAAATTAAGTGTCCGGTAGAGGAAATTGGCAGAAATTCTGAAACTCCTTCAACCGCCGAAAAAATAAGAACATCAACAAAATCCATTAATAAAGTATAACACAGAAGATGTTATAATAACTTTATGGCTAAGGCGCAAAAACCGGAATTTGCAGCGGAAAAATGGGACAAGAAGAAAATATTCCTTGCAGTTTTAGTAATTTCTGCATTTGTAGTTTTGGGCTTGCAGCTTAAAACATATTTTCTGGATTCTAATTACTTAAAAAGTAACAACTCAAACTCCCCGAAGGATACCAAGGGTACAAGTATTTCTCCTACAATTTCAATTCCCTCTGCGAAGGCGCTTGGTGAAGAAGTCGTTCAAAATCTTAACAACATTCAGCAAGAAATAAATAGTATAAACGTACAGGACATTGCGACTTCATCCCCACAAGTAAAGAAAATTCTGGAGGACATAAAAGCATTGCCTAATTATCCTGCAAATCAAGCAAAAGATATGTGCATTAAGTTTTGCAGCGGCCTATGATCCATTCAAATGCTCGCTTAAGGTCATGGTGAGTTTATCAAGCCAATGAATAAAATAAAAACATTATTCAAGGCATTAGGTCCAGGGTTTATCACCGGCGCTTCAGATGATGACCCTTCGGGCATTGGAACCTATGTCCAGACCGGAGCGATTTTTGGCTTCTCCCAAGCATGGACCGCTCCATTTTCTTTTCCGTTCATGTCCGTAGTGCAGGAAATGTGCGGAAGGATAGGCATGGTTACCGGTATGGGCCTGGCACGAGTTGTCAAGACGCATTATGCAAAGCCGGTTCTATACACTACCGTCTCTCTCCTTTTAATAGCAAACACAATAAATATTGGAGCAAATTTAGGCGCTATGGCATCATCGGCACAACTTCTCATAGGTATGCCTTTTGTGTTTTGGCTTATCGGCCTAACTGCGTTTACGCTTGTACTTGAAGTGTTTGTTCCATATCCTGCTTATGCTCGTATCCTCAAATATCTAGCGTTTTCCTTGCTTGCATATATTATTACTGCTTTTGTTGTTAAACAGAACTGGGGAGAAGTTTTGCGCTCTGCCGCTGTCCCAAGTTTCTCTATGAGCCGCGAGTATCTTTTTAATATTGTTGCTATTTTGGGGACAACCATCTCCCCTTATCTTTTCTTTTGGCAAGCAGATGAAGAGGTCGAAGAAGAAATTGAGCAGGGGAAAATACGCCATATGGGTGCCGGTATTCCACGGGTAACAAGGGGAGAAATCCACAAGATGCGATGGGATACGGTAGCCGGAATGTTTTTTTCAAATCTGGTGATGTTTTTTATTATTGTTACTGCAGCATCAACACTGCATGCCCGTGGAATTACCAGCATAGAAACAGCCGATCAGGCAGCGGAAATTTTAAAACCTTTGGCGGGAGATTTTGCGTTTTTATTATTTGCAGCCGGCATTATTGGTACCGGACTTCTGGCAATTCCTGTACTTGCGGGATCCGCTTCATATGCAGTTTCCGAGGCGTTTAACTGGAAGGAAGGATTATACCGCAAATTTACTCAGGCGCACGGATTTTACGGAGTTATTACAATCGCAACACTTATTGGTCTGCTTGTTAATCTTACGCCTATTGCGCCGTTTACAATGCTTTACTATACGGCAATTCTTAACGGTCTTGCTGCGCCGCCGCTTATGATTTTAATTATGCTTACCGCAAACAACAAAAAGATAATGGGGCAGAATACAAACTCCTCCTTCTCAAATATAATGGGGTGGATAATAACCCTAGTTATGACAGTTGCCGGAGTAGCCCTTCTTCTTTCTTTCGTTGGTTTGTACTAATGCGCTTCCTTTGATACAATTTCGGCTATGGATGAATTGAAACAAAGAGTAGATAATTTGCTCGCAAAGCTAGACATAGAAGGCAAGAAAGAAAGGATTTCCCAGATTGAAAAAGAAAGTGCCAGCCCCACTTTTTGGAATGATCACAATAGTGCAACTTCAAAAATGAAGGAAATGGCAAGTCTTCAAAAAGAAATTGACGACACCCAAAAACTTGCGGAATTAATCTCGGCAGGACAACAAAAAGAAGCTGAGAAGCTCTTGGATGAGCTGGAAATTCTTTTGTACCTTTCAGGTCCTTATGACAAGGCTTCGGCAATTCTTTCTATTCATTCGGGACAAGGGGGAGTTGAAGCAATGGACTGGGCATCTATGTTGCTGCGGATGTATAGTAGATATTTTGAGAGAAAAGGATGGAACTTTGAGATTTTAGATGAAACCCCGGGGGAAGAGGCCGGGATAAAGAGTGCAACGGTTGCTGTTAATGGTGAGTATGCTTACGGACATCTTAAAGGAGAAGCAGGAGTACATAGACTTGTAAGGCTTTCACCTTTTAATGCAAATAATCTAAGGCAAACATCTTTTGCAATGGTTGAGGTGATACCGGAAGTTGAGGAAGGAGATAGCGGTGAAATTAAAGAAGACGATCTTGAATGGGATTTCTATAGAGCCGGTGGGCATGGAGGACAAAACGTTAATAAGGTTTCTACGGCAGTCCGTTTAAAACATAAGCCAACGGGAATCGTGGTAACCGCTCAGACACAACGTTATCAAGCACAAAACAGGGAATACGCCCTTAAGATATTGCGGGCCAAGCTCTGGGCTCTTAAGGAAGAAGAAAGAAAAAAGGAAGAGCAAAATTTGAAAGGCGGATATAAAACTCCAGGTTGGGGAAACCAGATTCGCTCCTATGTCTTGCATCCTTACAGAATGGTTAAGGATTTGCGCACTGGATTTGAAACTTCAAATACGGAAGCAGTTCTGGATGGAGACATCGACGGCTTCATCGACGCGCAGCTTCGCACGCTTTCATAATTGTGGCCGGTTGGGTTGAATGAGAGCAATTCAACCCACCATTACGTAAACCTATCTTTGTCCATGGCCTTTCATCCAACGAGGATTTCGAAGGGTTTGCCTAGTACCTCTTACAGGATACATTTCATACTCAGCTTTTTCTAACCTACTATAGGTAACGCGAATTGGCCTATCTAAAAGACGGACTGATATTTCTGGAGATTTTTTATCCCCTCCTCTGTGGTTACTGCTTCCAATGCCCTGTTGAGTTAAGCCCAGTATCCTTAAACCACTTGTTTCTTGTGAATCCACTATTACCAACTGTCTGTTAGCGTCAGCATTTATCAGGTCAACATTAATATATAATGGTTTACCATTGAGCGTTGTATGTATGCCTGTTTCATCAGGTACTCTAGCAATTAGTTGACCGTTTCTTCTTATTTCTGGCGACATATTTTCTTCATCTCCTTTCTTCGAGTCCAACTCGATGAAAACCACAAAAAAAACCTCCCAATAGGAGGTTGCTCTCAATCCTGCGGTTTAAGGGTTAATTAAACAACAAAACTACCAACCTCCCCGTAGAAGGCTACAAAGAAAAATTGGTTGATAGTTTTCTGAATCACAGATAGATTATACTAAAATGTCGGAATTATTGCAATT
>JBBDZP010000005.1:0-8526 GCA_040900105.1 Candidatus Levyibacteriota bacterium
AATAGGAAGCGTTGATGAGCTGAATGCCTTAATAGGCGTTGTATTAAGTAGTAAGTATCAAGTAGCAAGTATAAAAAGAGAGCTTATTCAGATTCAAAATGATTTATTTCTGATTGGAAGTTTGCTCGCAGCTCCTAATACTAAATACAAAATACATGATACAAAATACTTCTCCGAAAGGGCTTTAGAGTTCGAAAAACAAATCGATAATATGACACGACAGTTACCAAGACTCATGAATTTTATCTTGCCGGGGGGAGGAGAAGCTGGCGCAACACTTCATCTTGCCCGCACAGTTTGCCGCCGCGCTGAGAGAGTTCTTGTTTCGCTTTCAAGGAACCAGAGGGTCCGACCCTCGATCTTAATTTATATAAACAGGCTTTCTGATCTGCTTTTTACAATGGCCCGCTTTGCAAACCTCAAAGAAAAGAAAAAGGAGACAATTTGGAAAGGATAATATGCCTGCAATTTTAGAGAGAGAATCAGTATCGCGAGTAGGGTCTGAAGCTTTCAATTTAGAGTACAAGAAAGAGGTTCCTAAAAAGTCCCTGTATGAAGATATAGTCTCTTATATTGGAGAATATCGTTTAAATTTGCAAAAATTTGACTATTCCCTTAAACAATCTTCTGCTGGACTTGCGGATCCAAATACGGGTGAATCCATGCTATCAAAAGCAAAAAGCTCAATCGAAGACAAAGGGAGAAGGGGACTGCCTACACACAGGGAACAGTCAGAGCTGTGGGCTCTTGGAGTTTTAAGAAATTCCCTTCCCTTCACCCAGGCAGGAGATACAATTTTGTGGGCGAGTCCGCAGGGGCCGAAAGAAGAAGGATATGGAGAATATGGATTTTTGTTTGTAGGAAAGATAGGGGAGGACGAGGTTAAAATGACCGCAGTTCATATTGATAATCCTACTTTGGAACAATACTCTACCGCAATGACAATACTTACAGGCGTTCCTACTAATTATTACAATGCTGACAGATTCTTATCAGAGCCAAGAATTCTTCAAGAAGATATAGACCCAGCAATTATAGATAAGGTACTTGAATACGTATTCCAATATAAAGTAGATGAGAAAGAAAAAGAAAGACTTAATCGTACTTTGGGGAAACTCGATCCTGTTATAGAAGACCTGATAAAGTTTGTTAAAACCGGAACTAATCAGGAAAAACTGCGGGCTTTTCATGCTTTAGAAAATTACGCCTTGCAGCTTAAGGATGAAGAAGCTTCTGTGAAAACTTCTTCTTATTCACGTTTTCAGCCACAGTATCAGGTTCGCTTAGCTGATATTATAAATTCCCATGGATACGAACCCCCAAAAGCTGCTGGGAGTTGCGGTTCTACAGATTCAAGCAGTAGTTTGCTTAGTTCTTCCTTGCAAAAAATCCTTAAAGAGCTAGATATTGAAACGGAAAGTGAGTGTAATTGTCCGGATGGAAACACGGATAATCATTATCATTGCCCCGACTGTAACAAGAAATACGCTGATGAGACAAACACAGAGCGTACGAAGAAGTGTCCGCCTCCTTGTGGCTTTGAATTTGGCTGCTAATTGTTAAGAAACTGCTAGCTTTGTGTAATGACACACTTTCCCTTAAATGCTATTATGTATATGCCATGGATGATAATAATTCCAACCAACAAAATCAAGCTCAGAATGTTCCAGTAGATCAGTTTCAGCCGGCTGGTTCTGTGCAGAAAGAGAATGAGCCGGTTTCTTCATTGGTAAAGCATTCCGAACCGGAACCTGTTATAACACCCGAGCTTTCGGAGCAAGGAGTAACCGCTGTAAACCAACATGTGCCTAATTTACCTGCTGAAGTGAGAAGTGCAGGCGTAGTGCACGCAAAAGAAACAATTGCTCCAAACCTCAATCCTTCCTCTAATTTGCCATTGACAAAGCAGCAGGCACAGATGGGCAAAAAGAGCGGAGTAGGGAATTCTCTTGCTTGGCTTTCAGCCTTGGTTCTTAAAGTTTTAAGGGCTTGATATGGAATACACACTGGATAGTATAATGCAGCTTTTTATCGCCTTTTTAATAGGGCTACTTCTGTCCATAATTTTGGTGTCTTTGAGCGCGCTCGCCGTATATGTGCTGATCGTGTGGTATAGAAATAAAGAGAGAGAGAAGGAGTCTTTAGATTCAACGCTGCTTCAGGTCTCTCTTCCGCGTGATAATGAGATAAAAATCGACGCCGCAGAACAGTTATTTTCTTCTCTTGCTTCTTTTAGGAAAAGCGGAAGGCTCTCTTTCCTAAAGCTACAGCCGCATATTTCATTTGAGATAGTAGGAATGCCACAGGACATAAGATTTTACATCTATGTTCCGAATAAACTTAAAGACTTTCTAGAAAAACAAATTAACGGTGCATATCCGGATGCAGAGATAAAACTTGTAGAAGAAAAATCCTTTACAAAAGAAGGCTATGCTGTAGGAAATGAATACAATATTTTCTCAAAGGAAGGGAAAGTGGCTTTTGCCAGCCTAAAGCTTAAAAACTATGATTTTATGTCAATCAAGGTATATAAGGATTTGGCAACAGATCCGCTTTCTTCAATAACTTCTGTTCTTGCAAAAATGACAGAAGGGGAAGGTGCGGCAATCCAGATGATAATAACTCCGGCGGATGGAAAATGGAAAAAAGCCGGCCGTGCACATCTTTCAAAAATCAAAAAAGCCGAGGCTAATCCTGAAACAGCCAAATACTCTGCGGATCCAAAGGAACTTGAAGGGATTGAAAACAAGATTGGCAAACCAGGGTTTGAAACTATAGTTAGAATTGTTGTAAGCTCCAGCACAAAAGAGGCTGCACAGGCACATCTGGGAAACATAGTAAACGCTTTTAACCAGTTTTCAGGCGCAAACTCCTTTACAAAAATAAAATCCCGCTTTAAAGGAATGTTTATGGCAGATTTCATTTACCGCTATCTTCCCATGCGGGGCAAATTATCAGTCTTATCAAGCGAGGAGCTGGCAACAGTTTTCCATTTTCCAAATAAAAGCGTTTCTACTCCGCATATTTTCTGGGTCAGCTCAAAAAGAGCTCCGGCTCCTTCTCAAATTCCGGAGCGCGGACTTTATCTGGGGAAAAGTACCTACAGAGGCCTTTCCAAGCCCGTTTACATAGACATAGATGATAGAAGGCGCCACATGTATATTATTGGGAAAACCGGAACCGGAAAATCTGAGTTTCTTAAATCCATGATTATGCAGGACATTCAAAATGGGGAGGGCCTTGCTGTTATTGATCCGCATGGAGATTTAATTGACGACATTTTGCAGCTTATTCCATCCCAGAGGGCAGAGGATGTCATCCTTTTTGACCCTTCAGACACTCAAAGGCCAATGGGTTTTAACATGCTTGAAGCAGCAACGGAGGAGCAGAAGCACTATGTTGTAACCTCAATTATTGGCCTCATGTATAAGCTTTTTGATCCTAACAAAACCGGAATTATTGGCCCTCGTTTTGAGCACGCCATTAGAAACGCAATGCTAACTGTTATGTATGACCCCGGCGCCACTTTTATAGAAGTCGTAAGAGCGTTAACGGATGCCAATTTTGTCCAGGAACTTCTTCCAAGAGTCCAGGACCCAATCATAAGGCGGTATTGGACAGACCAAATTGCCCAGACAAGCGACTTCCATAAGTCTGAGGTTTTGGATTATATAGTCTCTAAGTTTGGCCGCTTTGTCACAAACAAAATGATCAGAAACATTATTGGCCAGTCTTACAGTTCATTTAATTTTAGAGAGGTTATGGATAATAAAAAAATATTGCTTGTTAATCTTTCAAAGGGAAAAATCGGAGAGGAGAATTCAAACTTCCTGGGGTTGATCTTAGTGCCAAAGATCTTGGTTGCTGCAATGAGCCGTCAGGATGTTCCTCAAGACCAAAGGCCCGACTTCTTCCTTTACGTTGATGAGTTCCAAAACTTTGCTACGCCTGATTTTGCACAAATACTTTCAGAGGCCAGGAAATACAGGCTCAATTTAATTGTTGCTAACCAGTTTGTAGGACAAATGGAAGAAGAAGTTAAAAACGCGATATTTGGAAATGTGGGTACGGTTGCCGCATTTAGAGTAGGAGTAACAGACGCAAATTATCTGCAGCATGAGTTCCAGCCAACGTTTACGGAAGCCGATCTAATCAATATTGACAGGTTTAATACCTACATGAAAACAATTGTTGGCGGGGAGCCGGTGCCGCCATTTTCTATGGATTTAACGCGTGATATGAGCCGCGAAAAAGCAATGGCAAATCCAAGAATCGCAGAACTTATAAAAGAACTCTCGCGACTCAAATATGGCCGGGACGTTTTGCAAGTAGAAGCAGAGGTTGGTGAGCGCGCTCGCCTATAGCAGTATTCGGTATATGGCATACAGTATATAGTTAATCTTGTGGCTAAATACAAAATACTATATACTACATATTGATTTGGGTGCGTAGCTCAGTGGTAGAGCGCTACTCTTATAAAGTAGATGTCCTTGGTTCGATCCCAAGCGTACCCACTAATGAAGTTTATTCCCACGTCTTTGAAATTCTCTGTCCTTAAGTTAACACGCGACAGAGGATATGTCCTCAATAAATTCCTGCTGCATACTTTCCCAAAGGGGTATCCGGAGGTTGAAACAATAATAATTTTGAAAAACAAAATAGACACAGCAGATGTTACACTTTCAAAAAGACTTCTCAAAGCTTATAAATTGGCAAGCAATTTTGAAAAATCCCAAAACTATCAGCCAAAGGCTGAAGATATTTGGACAGACTTAGCTACAACTGCCCATAAAGAATTTACAGAACTACTTGAGAGAGACGATCCTGAACTCCTTGCAAAGTATCTCTTAAGCGTGCATGCAAGAGGAATCTCCCAAGGCTTGATCCAGGGCGAAATAGAATATAAAAAGCTTCGCACTTCCCAAATTTTTAGAAGATTTACAGGAGTAAATACTAAAGATAAACTTGTGTCGCTTGCCGAATATTTGAAAATTCTTCCATATGAGAATCCGGAGCAGGGAAGGAATGGCGAAAATATATACAAAAACGAAAACAGATTAGTTTTTGAAATTGAGAAAAAATTGGGTTTTGAAATTACAACTGCTGATTTTGAAAACGGACTTTTTAAACTGAAGCTTAGAGATGGCTCTCTTCATGTCCGTGATATCTATTCGCTATATACTGCTCTTCGCTTGGTCGAAATTGTCGGCAAGAAAGCAAAAATTGCCGAGATCGGCGGAGGCGTGGGAAAGGCCGCATACTATGCTTACCTCCTCGGAAGTCGCAGCTACTGGGTATTTGACCTTCCTCACATAAACGTTCTGCAGGGATATTTTCTTATTAAGGCATTAGACAACTGCGTTTCTTTGTATGGTGAGAAAGAAAAAGTTATAAGAGTGCTTCCTTATTTTATGTTTACAAAAGCTCCACAAAATAAATTTGACATTACATTGAATGCTGATTCATTTCCGGAGATTAATATAAATACAGTAAATAATTATCTAAAAGATATCAAAAGAAATACAAGTAAATATTTGCTAAGCATTAATCAGGAGGGTGAAAGTAGTTTTGTAAGTTTAAAGCAGTCGGTTGTGAGCAAAGTAGTAGAGAAAGTTGGAGGGTTTAAAAAGGAATACAGATTCCCATTTTGGGTTAGAAAAGGTTACATTGAAGAGCTTTATAGTATAATCAAAGAAGATTAGTTTGAGGAAATGCCAGAGTTTTAAAGCTCGCTAAGCGTGGCTGTTTCTTTAGCTCTTTCAGGTACAAAATCAAGATAACGCTCCGTAGTTGATAAGCGCTTGTGTCCCAAAAGCTTTGAGAGCAAAACCAAAGATACTCCATTTTTTAAGTGATGAGCAACAAAGGTATGTCTTAAATCGTTTACCTTGGCGTTTTTAATCTCCGCAATTCTAAAATAGCGCTCAACCGCAGTTCTAATATTTCTTACCAGAAAAGATTTTCCGGACTTTGTTACAAAAAGCGGACCGCCGGAAATCTTTGGTCTAATTTCAAGATATCTTCTTAAGGCTTCTTTAGCTCGGGAGTTGAGAGGGACAGTTCTTTCTTCGTGCTTTTCAACTGCCGGAATATGAAGGGAATCCTTTTTGATGTCTTCCATTTTCAGGCTTGCAAGCTCTCCAATTCTAATTCCTGTTTGAAGCAAAAGTTCAATAATAGCGTACATGCGGGCATCATTTTGCGCGGCATCACGCAAGGCTCTATACTCTGTTGGAGTTAAAATTCTAGGTGGGGCCAAATGGTATTGTGGGTGCGCAACCAAAAGGGAAGGGTCATCCGTAATATATTCGTTGATTTTTAAAAATCTATAGAATGTGCGGGTGGAATTAAGCTTTCTTGAAACCGATTTAGGAGTATAGCCCCCTCCGCTCATCTTAGCTAAAAAAGCTTCAATGTCTTCTTTGCTAACCTCATGAACATGGTGTTTTTGCAGCTCTTCCAGGAAATTTACGAGCTGCTCCACATCATTGCCGTATGCTACAATAGTAGCACTTGAACTTTGGTTGTCTTTTAGATATTTTCTGAACTCAACGCTCGCATCACGAAGCTTGACAGTTTTCATATTTCGATATACTCAATATTCGATTCTACTCAGAATCCTGAGCTTGTCGAAGGATAAAGAATGTCCTATAATATCAAGAATGAGGCTATTAGTCAAGAAGCAATAAAAAATGAGCTATGAAGAAGATTTTATTTGCGGTTCTCACTTTAAGCTTAATTTTAATAACTGTTGGCCTCAGTCGTTCCATTTATGACCTCTGGAAAAAGCAGGATTTGGTTATTTCTTACCAAAAACAGCTTTCAAAACAGAAAGCAGAGAATCAGATGCTAAAAAATAAACTTTCTACCACAGATAACCCCAAGTTTTTGGAGGAACAGGCACGGGACAATCTGTTTATGGTAAAACCAGGGGAGCAGGATATAATTATTTCAAAAGAGCTTCTTATGGGAAGCGTCTCCGCCCAGCCTATAGAAGAAGAAATCGTTACCTGGAAAAAGTGGTGGAACCTCCTGTTTTAGTATGTTGCGGGGCTAGGAGTTGAACCCAGCCTACAAGATTATGCATCTGTTTGCTCTGATTACTCAGAGTGTCGGACTCTATCTTCATCCTTTAAAAGGATGCTCAGCGTTTGGTCTCTACGGGTTTCCGCCGGGTGGCGGATCTTCCCTCGGCATTGTCCTTCATAAAGAATAGGAGTTCACCGATATAGCTGAGTACAATTTACTTATTACTAAATAAATGGCCCATTTTGTTAAGCCTCGTGTGCACCGTACACTACCCCGCGCGTAAAGTTATCTTAACAAAAAACATCACGAAAGTCAATAAATATGCACGACGATTATTAACGATTATTTCTTATTGACAAAGAACATAAGCTCTAGCATAATATATTTATGCGCTATTCAAAAGCAGTAAAACAACAAGTAAGAAGTCTCCGAAAGAAGGGATTAAGTCTAGGACAAATAAGCTTCCATATGAAAATACCGAAAACTACGGTAAGTTTATGGACTAAAAATGTTCCATTAACAAAAGAGCAGTCGCGTATCTTAAAAGATAAAACAAATAGAGCATTACAGCAGGGAAGAGTAAGAGCACAAAAAGTAAATACCGAACAAAGAATAAATAAAGAAAAGCAATTATTTGCTAAGGGAGAAAGTTTAACGAGTAAACTAACGCAAAATGAGCTTTTTGTTGTGGGAGTCGCGCTTTATTGGGGAGAAGGTTTTAAAAACAAACATGAACATCGTCTGGGATTTTGCAATTCTGATCCCCAGATGATCACGTTCTATATTAGCTGGTTAGAGAAAGCTATTCATGTTAAGAAAGAAGATTTGGTTGCAAGGTTAACACTTAATATGTCCTATCAAGAAAAGGAAAAAAAAATTGAGAGCTATTGGTCGGATATAACAGAAATTCCCTTAAATCAATTTACAAGACCTTTTTATCAACATAGCCAATGGAAAAAGCAATATAAAACAGATGAATATCATGGAGTGTTAAGAGTTCATGTTAAAAATAGCTTAGAATATCTATGGGAGATGAGAGGCTGGATTGCAGGCTTAAAGCATGCTAAAATAGGCAATGCGCCAGGGTAGCTCAGTGGTTAGAGCACAGGATTCATATCCCTGCGGTCGTGGGTTCAACTCCCACCCCTGGTACTTTTTATATGGGAGAGTTTAAAGGGAAGAAAATTGCAGTACTGGGTAGGGGCATAGAAGGAGAATCTTCGGCGGAATTTCTTAAGAAAAAAGGTGCTAGTGTTACCATTTTGGATGAAAAAGAGGATAAAGATTACTTAAATGATTTAAATCATTTTGATTTAATTGTCAGAAGTCCGGGTATCAAGCTTGATGCAGTTCAAAATTCAAAGTTCAAAATTCAAAGTTCAAAAGTTACCTCGCAAACAAGAATATTTTTTGACCTTTGCCCGTGCCCAATTATCGGCGTAACCGGTACAAAAGGAAAGGGAACAACATCATCTCTTATCTACGAAATGTTAAAAG
>JBBDZP010000006.1:0-1258 GCA_040900105.1 Candidatus Levyibacteriota bacterium
ATTCTCTAATAAGAGACGGTTCCGATCTTGAAGAGAAGGTTTCAGTTGGTGCGTTCACGGAAATTAAAAATAGCCTTATTATGGAAGGGACGTCAATCCACTCGGGGTTTATTGGAGACTCAATAATTGGGCAGCATTGTAAAATTGGTTCAGGGTTTACAACCGCAAATAGAAAAATAGATAGGGGAAGCATAGGAGTCACTGTAAGAGGCGCAAAGGTGGATACTGGATTAACAAGCTTTGGAGTGATCATGGGAAACGCAGTTGTGATTGGGGTAAAAGTCACAACAATGCCGGGAGTTATTATTGGCAACAACTCTACCATTGGCCCGTCAACCAGTGTTTTTAAAAACGTTCCGGATGATGTTAAATACTACACAAAATTTCAAGAAACAGTTGAGAAAAAGTAAATCCCAATGAAAAAAATAGTTCTTTTTGACATTGATTACACCCTTTTTGACACAGACCTTTTTAAGGAAAGTGACCTTACGAAACACAGCTTATATGAAGAAGTTGTGGGAGTACTGGTAGAAATAGCGACCCATGCGACACTTGGGATATTTTCAGAAGGAGATATGGAATTTCAAAGAAATAAACTCATGAAGACAGACATAATGAATCATTTCAACGAAGAAGACATTCATATTTTTACAGAAAAGACAACTCCAATTCCTCAGGTTTTAAATAAATATAAGGACTACAAAGTTTTTTTAGTTGATGATAGACCTTCTATTTTGGGAAAAGTTAAGAAAAATTCTCCTTCTGTTTTTACAATTTTCATAGATAGGGAGAAAAGAATTTGGAAAGGCGATGAGCCAATTGACTATTCAGCTGATGCAACCGTTTCAACGCTTAATGAAGTTATCCCTTTGATAGTTAACAATTAATCTTCTATAATCACTTTTTATGTGTGGAATATTTGCTTATATTGGTAAAGAAGATGATGGAGCCGACAAAGCCCTTAAGGGTTTAAAAATTCTTGAATACAGAGGGTATGATTCCTGGGGAATTGCCGTTAAGAAAGATAAAAAACTTCTGGTTGATAAACATGTTGGCAAAATTGGCCAGGCAAGAGTAAATCTCCCCAAAAGTAATCTTGCAATCGGTCATACCCGCTGGGCAACCCATGGGGGAGTCACTGTTGAAAATTCACATCCTCACCTTGATTGCAAAAAAGAAATCGCAGTTGTGCACAATGGTATTGTAGAAAATTTCCAGGAACTCAAAGCAAGGCTTGAAAAGAAAGGACATAAGTTTA
>JBBDZP010000007.1:0-8118 GCA_040900105.1 Candidatus Levyibacteriota bacterium
GCGATTTTAAGCTCAAGCACAGCACGTCTTAGCTGTCCTTCAAGCATTGCACTGTCACGTTCATCTGTTTTTTCTTTCATTAGTTTTTCTGCTTTTTCTTTTGCTTCCATAGCTTTTGCAACTTCTATATTTTCTGCACGTATTGCATAATCTGCAAGAATAGTGATTTTATCCGCTGAAACTTCCAAAAATCCTCCCGTTATGGCAATTGTCAGCTCACTGCTGCCCTTTTTGATTGTCAGTTCTCCAGGTACTACTTTTGTAAAAAGGCCAATGTGTTTAGGAAGAATTCCAATTTCCCCATTTTCCGTAGGAACTAAAACTTCCGATACTTTGTCGCTGTAGACCACCTTTTCAGGGGTAATTATTTCTAGATGTAGATCCATTGCTATTTCTTGCCGGAAACTTCCTCAATTCCACCTTTCATATAGAAAGCTTGTTCCGGCGCGCCGTCATGCTTTCCGTTTAGTATTTCTTTGAATCCTTTGACGGTATCTGCAATTTTTACATATTTTCCCGGCTGGCCTGTAAATATTTCCGCAACAAACATGGGCTGGCTTAAAAATCTCTGGATCTTTCTTGCTCTGGAAACCAGTAGTTTGTCTTCATCGGAGAGTTCGTCAACTCCTAAGATAGCAATGATGTCTTGGAGGTCCTTGTACCTTTGTAGTACCCTCTGAACGCCCCTTGCTACATCATAGTGGTCCTGCCCTACAATATTTGGATCAAGGATTCTTGAAGTAGAGCTAAGCGGGTCAACAGCAGGATAAATACCTTGCTCTGCAATTGAACGCTCAAGCGCAATTGTTGCGTCTAAGTGGGCAAATATGGTAACAGGAGCAGGATCTGTGTAGTCATCTGCCGGAACATATACGGCCTGAACGGAAGTGATAGAACCATGCTTGGTAGATGTAATTCTTTCCTGGAGTTTTCCCATTTCGTGGGCTAAGGTTGGCTGGTATCCAACAGCCGAGGGCATGCGTCCTAAAAGTGCAGAAACTTCAGAACCTGCCTGGGCAAAACGGAAAACATTATCTATAAAAAGCAGTACGTCTTCTTTTTTAATATCTCTAAAGTATTCAGCCATTGTAAGAGCGGTTAGGGCGACTCTAAGCCTGTTTCCCGGCGGTTCATTCATTTGTCCAAAGACCATGACGGTCTTATCCAATACCTTTGCCTCTTTCATCTCAAGCCACAGATCATTTCCTTCTCTTGTGCGCTCTCCAACTCCTGCAAAAACAGAGTGACCTTTGTGCTCTGTAGCGATGCTTCTTATAAGTTCCTTAACAATAACTGTTTTGCCTACTCCTGCGCCTCCAAATACGGCGATTTTTCCACCTTTGGTAAATGGAGCAATAAGGTCTATAACTTTTATTCCGGTCTCAAGGATTTGTGGCTTTGTTTCAAGCTCCGATAGCTTTGGGGGGTCACGGTGAATCGGCTCGTATGAAACATCCTTATCTTTTTTTACTTCATCTTTCTCATCAATTGTTTGACCTAGAACGTTAAATATCCTGCCCAGAGTTTTGCTTCCTACTGGAACCTTGATTGGAGCACCTGTCCTTTTTACTTTTGTGCCACGTGAAAGACCGTCTGTTGAACCCATGGCAAGAGTTTTTACCTCATGATCTCCAATCAGGAAGGCAACTTCAAGGATAAGATCATCTTTGTCCGGGTTTTCAACAACTAAGGCCTCATTGACGAGTGGAATATCACTTGGGAATCTCACGTTTACAATAGGACCTGCAATTCCTATAATTATTCCTTCATTTTTATTTACTTTGTTAGTAGGCATATTGCACATCCGTTCCCGAGCTATTCAAAAGCTCGCTTGTTATCTTTTCTTGTCTTGACTTATTATACTCAAGTTGGAGTGACTCTATAATCTCGGTAGCGTTATCTGTTGCATTCTTCATGGAAAGCATTCTTGCCGCCTGTTCGGATAAATAGGTTTCCAGTAAATACTGATGGAGAAGTGTTTCAATATAGTGCCTAAGCAACGTTGGAATAATTTCCTGGGATGCTGGCTCAAAAAGTGTAAATCCGGAAACTTCTTCAGGTTCTTCTTGTGGAACTTTAACAGGAAGGAGTGTCTCAGTTTGGGGGGACTGGGAAAAAAGATTGTTAAATTTAGGAAAAAGGATTTGTACTGTCTCAATTTTTTCACTTAAGAAATAATCATCAACTATTTGCAGGATCGGATAAACCATATCAAAAGACGGGATTTGAGTTCCCAGATCAAATGATGCCAAAACTTCGCTTCCAAGTGATTTAAGCGAATTCTGAATTTTTTTCCCAATGGCAACTATAAAAAGCTGGTCTTTTCTTTCTCTGTTTTGTTTTATTAGCTCATTTGTCATATTAGTCGTCAAAGCTCCACATAAACCTTTCTCAGGCGCAAAGACGACAAGTAGGGTTTTAGTTGTCTTATTGGTTGTTTTCATATACTCATGGTAATTCTCTTCTTCGAGTTTGAGAAGTAGATTTTTTGAGACTAGAGATAGCTTATCCGCGTAGGGTCTTGAAGCAAGAGCTGCTCCCTGAGCTCTTTTTAGCTTTGACGCGGCAATCATCTGCATAGCCCTAGTTGTTTTTGAAACATTTCTTGCAGTTCTTATTCTTGATTTTAATGCTAAAAGCGTTGCCATAGTTTAGACTAGAAACGTTTTTTTAAATTTTTCAGTTGCTTCCTTTATTTCTTTTCCCACGGCTTCAGTTATCTTCTGTCCGGTAGAAAGCTCTTCAATGATTTTCTTGTAATTCTTGGTTATGTAAGCGTGGCATTCTTGTTCAAATTTATGAAAATCTTCAAGAGGGACGTCATCCAGCAAGCCGTTTGTTACGGCAAAAATACTTAAAATCTCCAAAGGTTCAGGCAGCGGCTTGTATTGGGGCTGTTTTAGAATCTCTGTGGTTCTTTTACCTCTTTCTAGCTGTGCGAGAGTTGCTGCATCCAGATCGCTTCCAAATTGAGCAAATGCCGCAAGTTCTGCATATTGTGCAAGTTCAAGCCTGGTTTTCCCCGCAACGCTCTTCATAGCACCCGTCTGAGCGCTGCCACCTACTCTTGAAACGGAGTTACCAACGTTAATGGCTGGTCTTATGCCGCTGTTGAAGAGATCGCTTTGGAGATAAATCTGGCCGTCTGTGATAGATATAACATTTGTTGGAATATACGCTGAAATATCATTTGCTTGCGTCTCAATGATAGGTAGAGCTGTAATAGAGCCCCCGCCGTTTTTTGAATTTAGCTTAACAGCGCGTTCCAGGAGTCTGCTGTGAAGGTAAAATATATCTCCCGGATATGCTTCTCTTCCTGCAGGGCGTCTAAGAACCAGAGATATCTGTCTGTATGCCCAGGCGTGTTTTGTAAGGTCATCATAGACAATTAGCACGTCCTCTCCTTTTTTAAGAAAGTACTCAGCAATTGCGGTACCCGCGTAAGGAGCAAGGTACTGAAGGGAAGCGGGATCTGATGCACCTGCTGCAACTACTATCGAATAGCCCATTGCCCCTAGTTCTTGGAGCTTGTCAGCAACTTGCGCTATGGAACTTTGTTTTTGTCCAATTGCTACATATATGCAAATTACAGGTTTCTTATTTTGCTTCTGGTTTATGATTGTATCAACAGCGATTGCTGTTTTACCAAGTCCTCGATCTCCAATAATAAGCTCTCTTTGTCCTCGTCCAATCGGAATCATAGCATCAATAGCCTTTATACCGGTTTTTAGGGGCGTGTTAACAGGTTCTCTCTCAACTACTCCTGCCGCAATTTTTTCAATCGGCATTTGTTCTCCCTGTTTTATTTTTGCTTTTCCATCTAATGGTTCTCCCAGTGGGTTAATAATGCGGCCTAGAAGGTCCGCTGAGGCATTAATACTAATCATTCGTCCGGTAGTCTTAACAGTTGCGCCTTCTCTTAAACTTTCCCCACCGGAAAGAAGTGCAACAGAAACGTAATCTTCATCCAAATTAAGAACCATTCCCTGAGTTCCATCTTCAAAAATAACTTCCTCTCCCATCTGTGCTTTATAAAGTCCAGAAACGACAATAATCCCGTCTGTATTCTTCTCAATCTTGCCCACAGACTGCATTCTCGGCTCCTCCGAAAACGTCATTAGCCCTTTTTCCAGTTTTTCTATAATTTTACTGCTGTCAATCATATTGTGCTCTTATGTGCTCAACTATATCTTCTAGTGTGTCTTTTAGATTAAAGTCGTACACCATGTCCTGGTTTATGATTTTGACCCCGGTAGTAAGAGTGGAATCTATGGAATATTTTATTTCCTTTTCAGGGAATATTCTTTTTATCATAGCTAGGTTTAAATTTCTTTTGTACTTTTCATCCGGAATAATTATTTCAACGTTATGTTTTCTTTCCCAATTTTTAAGAGCATAGATGTACATTTTTAAATCTCTCCTGGATATTCCTGAAGTGATTTTGTATATTTTTTTAATGTTCAATTTATTTCCCTTGTAGCTTGCAAGAGTTAATTTATCTATTTGTTTTTTTGTCATAATTATTGTCCTAGCCTTTTAAGAGCGTTTTGTACCACTTCCTTTTGTTGTCTTTCAGAAAATAACTGTTTGCTTGATTTAGTGATTAATTCAACTGCAAGCTTGCTGACATATGTTGCTAATTTTTTCTCGGTCTCCTTCTCAGATAGTTCTGTTTGTCTTCTGGCGTCCTCAATTAATCTTTGTGCTTGCAGTTTCGTGTTTTCCTCTATAGCTTTTGCTTCATCCACTGCCTGCAATTTTGCATCAGCTACTATTTGTTGTGCTTGTAGCCTTGCTCTTTTTAGTATTTCTTTTTCTTTTATCTCCGAGTCTTCTAATTGAGCTCTTGCTTCTTCCGCTTGCTTTAAGCCCATGGCTACTTCTTCTTTTCTTTTTTTAAGCATTTCTAAAATCGGCTTATATAAAAATCGTTTTAGAACAAAAATAATTATTAAAAAGTTTACAACCTGAGCAATTAAAAGCACAGGATCAAACCCAAAATTGTTTAATAGCTCCATATTAAAATCCTTCCTACTATGTAAAGGCTAAAATTAGGGAGTAAATTGCGATAGCTTCGGCAAAAGCCATTCCTAAAAGCATAGCCGGTAATATTTTGGCTGCGGATTCAGGATTTCTTCCAATAGACTCCATTGCCCTAGCGCCTATAAGTCCGATTGCCAAAGCTGGCATTATGCCGCCAAGAGCAACAATTAATCCTCCAGAAATTGAAAATTCCACTAGTGACTCACCTCCTTAGCATGCTCACCGTGCGGCGTAGACAGAACTGCCATAAACACCATGGTAAGCATAGAAAAAACAAGGGCCTGTACGAGGCCAACAATTATTTCAAGCAGTAAGAATGGAATAGGGAAGAGAAAAGCAAAAATTCCGGCAACTGTAATAAGTACAATTTCTCCTGCGAAAATATTTCCGAAAAGACGGAATGAGAGGGAAATTACTTTTGTAATCTCTGAAATTATTTCAAGAAGTCCAATAAAAAGATTGATTGGGTTGAATGAAAAGTAGCGGCTTAAGTAATCTTTTATCCCAATAGTCCTTATGCTCATTGTGTGAGTCGCTACGGCAGAGACCAGAGCAAGCGCCAGAGTTGTGTTAAAGTCCGACGTAGCGCCTCTAAATAGCGGAATCAGGTGGTGATCTTTAAAAAAACCGATACTTCCAACACCGGGTATAATTCCGCTCCAGTTGGCGACAAGAATAAACAGAAAAAATGTCAGAAAGTAAGGAAAAATTTTTCCAGTATTTTTTTCGGCTATGGATTCCGTTAGATTGTAGAACCATTCAACAATAAGTTCAACTCCGCTTTGAAAAAGGTTTGGAATTGATTTGAGATTCTTTGCAATAAAAAAAACAAGGGAAAAAATTATTAAATCAACGAGCAACGTATTGAGAAGGGTATTGGTAACATTTAAAAAACCGAGGCGAAAAATAGATTCCGGAGCGAAATGTTCCATCTTCTCTATTTTAAGGCTAATTTACACACGTGTCAAGCAGGAATTGTTAACTAGGATTGTAGGAGCGGGCAGGAGATATTTTTTCGGCTATTATTACGGATTTATCATTGTTTATGTCAATTTTACCTTCAATGACAACTACAGTATCTCTGTTAAGCAAGTGTTTATAATCTGAAAAAACTTTAGGAAAAACGACACATTCAACAAGAATTCCCTTTTCGTTTCCAAGGGTGATGAAGGCCATTTCGTTACCATTTTTTTTGGTGAAAATTCTTCTCGTCCCTTCAATGATTCCTCCAATAGTTACCCTTTTTCCTTCAGCCTCTTCTTCTACAAAGTCAATTTCGTGGGTAATTATTGATCTGATAGACAAAAGCTCGTCCATAAATGGGTGGGAAGTAAGATAGAATCCGAGAAATTCCTTTTCAAAGGATAATTTTTCAGCCGGGGAGAAGTCATCTACATCGGAAGAAGACTCTTCTTTTACTTCGGTATGTTTGTTCGAATCTCCAAAGAGAGTTGCCTGGCCTTCCTGTTCTTGCTTTTTCATCTTGTGAATATTGTTCATAATCTCAGGAGCTTTAATAAGGAGGTTAGCTCTATTTCCAAAAGAATCCATGGCGCCGGCTTTAATGAGGCTTTCCATGGTTTTTTTATTAACGGTGCTTAAATTTACTCTTTGACAAAAGTCGTCCAAGCTTTTGAATGGACCGGTTTTTTTCCCTTCAAGAATTGTAAGAATGGCGGCTCCCCCTACATTTTTAATTGCAGAAAGTCCAAACCTTACTTTTGACTTGTCTTCAATGGTAAAGTCACTTTCCGATTTGTTTATATTGGGAGGAAGAATAGCAACGTTAAGCCTTTTGCATTCAGACACCGCTTGGGCAATTTTTTCGTTTTTTGCGGGGCCCGTGGATCCTCTAGATTCGGCTGTGAGCAGTGCTGTCATAAATTCAACGGGATAATGAGCTTTAAGATAGGCAGTTCTAAAAGCAATAGTTGCATAGCACGCGGCGTGTGCTTTGTTAAAACCGTATCCTGCAAATGGAGCAATTAAGTTAAACATCTCTTCCGCTTTTTTCTCAGTGAGTCCGTTTTTGACAGCGCCTTTTGTAAAGATGTCATGTTGCTTCTTCATTTCCGATGGAATTTTTTTCCCCATCGCTTTTCTAAATTTATCTGCATCGAGCCAGGAATATCCTGCAAGCGCAATGGTGGTAAGCAAAACGTCATCCTGAAAAGTTAGAATTCCATAAGATTGGGAAAGAATATCTTTTAATCTTGGATCAGGGTAATCTATAAGAGCAGGGTTGTGTTTTCTTCTTACAAATTCAGGTATATTTGCCATAGGACCCGGACGGTAAAGGGCAACCATTGCCATAACATCAAATATTGACGTGGGCTTGAGTTCTTTTATATGCCTTCTCATGCCGGAAGACTCTAATTGAAAGATGCCTGTTGTTTCACCAGAGGAGAGTAGCTTATATGTTTTTTCATCTTCAAAACCAATTTGGGAGAAATCTACCACTTTTTCTGCGTTTATCTTTATAAATCTTAGGGTTTCCTGAATAATGGTTAAATTTCTAAGTCCTAAAAAGTCCATTTTGAGTAGTCCAACACCATCTTCTCCGATTGAATACATGTCATACTGGGTAATTATTTTTTCTCCGTTTGGTTCCCTCTGCAGCGGGGTGTACTCTGTGATATCTTTGTCCGCTATAACGACTCCCGCCGCATGAACAGAAGCATGTCTTGCCACTCCTTCAAGTTTGGTGGCAAGGTCTAGTAATCTCTTGGTTTCGGGTTCCGTATCGTACGCCCTTTTTAAATCTGGGCTTTGTTCGAGAGCTGTCTCAATTGTCATTGCGTGGCCTTGCCATCCGGGAGGGATCATTTTGGAAATTCTGTCAGGGACTGCATAAGGCATTCCTAAAGCCCTTCCACCGTCCCTTACAGAACCTCTTGCCTCCATGGTTCCAAAAGTTATAATTTGTGCAACCTTGTCTCTTCCGTATTTTTTTGTAACGTAATCTATTACTTCATCTCTTCTGTTATCCGCAAAATCTAGATCTATGTCCGGCGCTGAGGGTCTGTCTGGATTTAAAAACCTCTCAAAGGGAAGTATGAAATAAAGCGGATCAAC
>JBBDZP010000008.1:0-7997 GCA_040900105.1 Candidatus Levyibacteriota bacterium
TATCAATACATTTCCCACTTTGGGGCAGGGGGTGTCTCATTTGGAGCGGGTGAAGAGAATCGAACTCTCGTGACAACTTTGGAAAAGTTGCGTTCTACCATTGAACTACACCCGCTAATTGGAAACAACCTCACGGTTTTTCCTACGCGATTTCCCTTTAGGGATGCGCTGCTCGGGTAAGTTATTGCGAGCCGACGCTGTCGCGCAACTATTATACAATACTTACACTCTCTAATCGATTTGTCGGGGAGACAGGATTCGAACCTGCGGCCTCACGGTCCCAAACCGCGCGCGCTACCAACTGCGCCACTCCCCGTTTCCTCACTGCGTTCGTCAACGTAAACTATCACTAAACAGTTCACCCCGAACGAATGTGAAGTGTGCCGCGGGAGAGAGTCGAACTCTCATGCCATTGCTGACAAAGGCTCTTAAGGCCTCCGTGTATACCATTCCACCACCACGGCAAGCGAACGAGAATTAATTATAACACGAAGCTAGGTGGAGGGAAAGAGAAATCCAAGGAAATAAAAATGAACTACTGAATATGAAATATAGATTTAATATACTCGATATCTTTCTTCATGCCCTCCATAGATAGACTTAGATTGAGATTGATTTTGTTGAGACTATCTTTGTTTGCAGCATTCTCAGTCCTAGAAGAATCTACTCCTTTTTGCAAGGATTCTACTTTTGCAGTAAGATTCCCCTGGGAGAAGGAAGTTTGTATTGTAAAGAATATAAATATAGAAACAATTATTCCTCCAACTACAGTAACAAACCAGGGGTTATTCAAAAAGTCACCATCCTTGAATTTCAACAAAAATCCTTTCTTTTTAGCACGATCCGTTTCAGGAATAGATTCTTCCTCTTGAAATGAGGAAGTATTTGTGTGCGAGATGTCTAGTTTTTCACCTGCTGTTTTGTCGAGATCTAAATCTCCTCTTAGAAATTTCTGATAAGCCTCTTTCTCTTGCGGTGTTTTTCCAGTATGAAGCAGTCTAGGATCTGTTTTTCTTTTCATATTCAGAAAGCCATGGATAGAAATTATCTATCATGAAAGTTTTTGCGTTTCTCGCTATTTCTTTTGTCTTACACTCTCTGAGGTCTTCCATTACTGGTTTAAAATAATGCTGATAATCTATGTCTGCAAATAAATCTTTTTTTACTTCTGCGAGAGTATAGATTGTGTTTTTATAGTCTTCTACCCCCTTTTTTATAAGTCCCTGTGTCGTTGCTAGTCTCTTTGAGAAATTCAAATTAATATTTTCTGAAGAGGTAAGTTTTTCATTTGTAATCTCGCCAATTATTTTTTGGATTTTGTCGTTCTTGGAAAGCTTATGGTGGAAAATTATACCAATTCTCAAAATATTTTTTATCTTGTATTCAGCAAATATATGATTTTCAATGAATGGTATTGCATTATCAAGAAACCAGCCATATTGCTTGTCAAAATTTTCATTAATAGTAACTCCCATAATCAAGTCATCTGTATTAATTCTTAGATAGTCGTTAGTCTTTGGATTTGAAAGGATTTTTTCTCTTGAGCGAGGCTCTTGAATAAGAGGATATAGTTTCCCTCCAAAAGGGGTACTGTCTCCGTTTAAGATATCATCAACTATGTTTCCAGAAATGTCTGGAATTCTGAACGATCTTACATATCTAATACCAAAGGTTATTCCAATAATCCGAGTAGTGTCCATATGTGATCGTAAGGAAATTATACCACAGCTGAAAGCTTTATTTCTTGTAGGATTGGTTATCCGTGGGGAGGGGAGTGATGCCCTGGGATTTTAGGGAATAATCCAGTAAGCCTTTCATTAAAAAACTAGTCCCATAACCTTGTGATATAATATACAATATGATACTTGCTCCTTTTTTAATTCTACTGTTTGTAATATTTCTTTTTAGCATCAAGCAAATCAATCAATATGAAAGAGGTGTAAAATTCCGTTTTGGACGGTTTATTACAATTATGAGTCCGGGATGGAAGATAGTCTGGCCCATAATTGAAAGCTACAAAAAAGTAGATATAAGAACAAAGGCAGTTGACGTCCCTGACCAAGAAGCTATAACAAAGGACAATGTTTCAGCGCGTGTGAATGCTGTAATCTACTATAGAGTTGACAATTCTTCAAAAGCAATTCTTGAAGTTGAAGATTTTTACTATGCAGTATCTCAGCTGGCGCAGACGACGATGCGAAACGTGATTGGAGAAACTTCGCTTGACGACTTGCTTTCAAAAAGAAATGATGTAGCAGATAGCATTCAAAAAATAATCGACAAAGCAACAGACCCATGGGGAGTAAAAGTGGAATCGGTTGAACTGAAGGATATAATTCTGCCTGAGGAAATGAAAAGAGTAATTGCACGCCAAGCAGAAGCAGAACGCGAAAGACGAGCTATAATAATAAGAGCCGAGGGAGAAAAAGCAGCTTCTCAAAACATTTCTATTGCCGCTAAGATGCTTTCAAGCACAACGGGAGGACTTCATCTTAGAACGCTGCAAACACTAAGCGAGCTGTCATCTGACAAGAGCAATACAATAGTATTTGTAACGCCTCTTGAGATACTCAGAGCATTTGAAGGAAAAGGCGCTTTCGATCTTCTTTCAAAAATAACAAAAAAAGGCAAGTAATAAAGCTTGGCATTCTAGCTCCGTTTTTTTAATAATTTTTAGTATTGTTATTCGTGGGGAGGGGGAGTGATTCCTTGGGATTTCAAAGAATAATCCAAAAGTTCTTTCATTTCCTGCCTTCTGTTATCACTTCCCAAGATTATTCCAATTAACTCGTGGCCTTTGTATTCCAGATAGGTGACTATGCAGTGTCCGGCTTCAGGCGTGTATCCTATCTTTACGCCTTTGACTCCCGGGTAACTTGAAATAAGGTTTGTTGAGTTTTCCAGATAAAAGGCTTTGTGTTCAAAAGTATGGGGAATATCATGTCTGAATGTTTTAACAACCTCTGCAAATTCTTCATTTTGTAGTGCGTAAGTTGTCATTACGAGCAAGTCCTGCGTAGTAGTATATTGGTCTCCGTCTCCTTCAAGTCCGCTTGGGTTTGTAAAATTTGTGTTTTCAAGGCCCAAGGCCATTGCTTTATTATTCATTGCACTGATGAACTCTTTCCGACCTGCTGGACCTGCCTTGCCGGCAGGCAGGTAATTTCTTGCTAAAACTTCAGCTGCGTCGTTTCCGGAGCTAAGCATTAGTCCATACAAAAGCTCGTTAAGAGTCAGAACTTCTCCCTCTGTCAACCCCATACTTTCTTCACCTACCAAGTCTTCCGCTTTTACCAAATACCTATCATCTGCTTTTTTATTCTCTATAGCTATAGTGGCAGTCATAATCTTGGTGAGAGAAGCCATAGGAAGCTTTGTAAGAGGCTCCTTAGAGTAAAGAGTTTTATTGGCTGTCAGATCATAGACCAAAACTGCCTTGGCCGTAACCTGTGGTGCTGTAGGCGCAAACAGTGACTCTACGACAGGACGCCAGAGATCAAGCGTTGACACCTGGTTGTTGTTTAAAACACTTAAGAAGGATGGTACGGGGGACACTATGTTAAATTGCTTATCAAGTACCCGTAGTTTTATGCCGTAAACGAAAAGTGTCAGTATAAAAACTGCTAGAATAGCAAATAAAATTTTCCGCATAAATTGTATCTTAACATACCCTTGACATCTTGATTTTTTTATGACTACACTGGATATGAATACATGAAACTGAAGGGAGGTGAAAATAAATGAAAAATCTTCAAATGATTGCCTTCGCTCTGGTAGTTCTTGGAGCTTTAAACTGGGGACTTGTTGGCCTTTTTAATGTAAATCTTGTAACCATGATCCTTGGTTCCATTGCAGGCGCAGAAAAAGTCGCGTACGTATTAATCGGTCTATCCGCTGTATACGTAGGAGCAAACCACAAGTGGACAGGTAAATAAGTCCATAAAAGCTAAGCAAAAGTTTTAATCGCATGTAATGCGGAATCCTATTGGGATTGCGGGTTTTGGATGAAAAGAAACTTTTCCCGCTGATGAAAAAGGCATCCTTTTTAAAAAAGGTTTAATTTATTAACTGAAAGGCTACAAAAAGAATATACACTCCAAAAAGCAGGATTCCATTATTTCTTGAAATATAATTTCTTCTGTGAAAGAAGAGGTAGAACAGTGAAAGCGCCCCAACAATAAAACCAAACGTAATAAAGAAATTATTTACTGTGATAATTTCTCCGCCAGAGAGAAGTGTAAACATACCAAACAGCAGCGTGTTAGCCGCCGCAGAGCCCAGGTAATCGCCCATGGCAACATCCTTTTTCCCCGAAATAGCAGAACGAACGGCAAGAGAGAGTTCCGGTATATTCGTTCCAATCGACACCGCTATTAAACTTATATAGAAAGCCGATATATTGAATACGGCGGAGAAATATAAAGTCTTGTCAAAGATAACGTTACTGGCTGCAAACAACATGCCAATCCCTATTAGGATTTTAAACATATCTTTATACGAGTACGCCTTCATGTTAAGCATATCGGTATTTTTTTCATCAAAAATACCTTTTTTTCTCTGTACGACATAAAAAAGGATTAGATATAAAATAATAAGTATTGCACCCTCAACGGTTGTAACCTTTTTATCCATGATGGCTACAGATGGGGCAAGTATGACTCCAAACGTTGAGAGGAGAGCTTTATTGTCAAGCTCATGTCTAAGATTTATTCCATTAGCAAAAACGGCAAACAGCGGAATAACAAGAAGAAAAATAACAACAATTCCACCAAGTAAGTTACCCACAAATATTTCAGGGTCATTACCTGCCACCGCCTGAAGTCCTACGGAGAATTCCGGAGTTGAAGTAAGTAGCCCCAGAAAAACAAAAGAGAAAATAAAAGGAGATAGTCTTAATTTGTGAGAAAACCGGCTTACCGAGGATATAATTAGCCCTGCTCCATACCAGATGGCTGCAAAAGCAGTGATATAAAGAAGAAGATTCGTCAAAAACATAGAACCTTGTCCAGTATAAGAAAAAAATGCTATCTAGACAATGGGCTATTTACGTTTTTTCCTGTACCAGAGACCAAAAGCAATAGAAAAAATTAGAATATAGGCTATTTGGTAATTTGTCCCCAGCTCATGCTGTGTACCCGCAAGCGCAACCACTATTGGCTCTTGAACAATATGCATTGAGTACTCCTGAAGCATTTTGGGGATAGAGACCAAAATTAAGAAAAAACCAAACATCCAAACGGATATTTTAGGCTCATATGAGGCAACTTTTTTAAGAATAAGGTAGAAGAAAAAGAAGTTTTCAAAGATGTTTGGAAATACAAATAGTAATTGCTGTGTATGGGTTATTTCAAAAAAAATAAATCCAATAAGCCTATATAGAAAAAGAGATATTAGAAGATTCCGGACAAACAGATTTTTAAACCGTAAACCAACAAACGCAAGAAGCGATAAATAATACATATCCAGCGCCTTATCTATAGATTGATACTCACCAAACGGGGAAGATCCTAGAAAGTTCATGTTGTGCCAGTCAATATTGTCCAGCCATACAGAAATAGCACCACCAATAATCGGGAATCGCAGAATTGTTAGTGGCAAAACTAAACGAAGAAGAATTATAAATGGATTCATTTATGCTACTGCTATAAGTGTAGCAAAGTTTACTTTAATAATTAAGTAAGGATTGTGGAAGAGCAATCTTTGAGCTATGCTTATTGCGGTAACTTGTATGCTTAAATTCCGCAAAATTAGTTTTTACCCGTTACTCCCTTTACTTTTTATTGTTTTATTTTCTCTTTTTATAAGAACAGTCTGGCTGGATAGAATTCCTGTTGGGGTAAGTAATGATGAACTGGATTATTTACTTAATGCCAAAGCAGTGTTTTTAAGCGGGAGCGATATAAGCGGAACATGGAACCCGTTATCCCTAACTCCTCCTAAAAGCAGTTTTCCCCAAGCGGAAATTCCTTCAATTATTACGGCGCTATTTGTGGGTATTTTACCGCTATCGCTTTTTACATCCAAATTAATATATGCAGTTATAGGAGTAATAACCGTTGCCGCAGTCTACGGAATAGCAAGGAGAATATTTGGAGAAAAAGAGGGGATAATTGTAGGTGTTGTTGCAAGTATTAATCCCTGGCTTATCTATTTTGGAAGAACCGCCTATGATGCGCCCATTGCCATATGCGGATTCGCAGTAGCCCTATATATTCTTCTCATTGCAAAGGGATGGAAGATTCTTCTTTCCTTTCCCTTCCTCTTTATTGCATTTTACAGCTATATTGGCACAAAGTTAATCCTTTTGCCCTTTTTGATAATTGTGCTTCTTTACGTATGGATTGTTGTAAATAAGAAAAGGTTCTCAAGACAATATCTCGCTCTTTTTCTTCTTTGTACCGCAGTACTGGTGTATTTTGCATTTAGCATTTTTACATCTTCTCAAGCAAGAATAAGCGAGATATCAACTCCCAATCTTCCATCTGTCGCAGAAACAACAAATAATGAGAGAAGATTGTCTATTCAGACCCCATTAACCAATATCTTTTCCAATAAAGTAGTTGTATTTCTTAAAGATTCAATTGATAAATATCTTAATGCTTTTTCTCCAAACTTTCTCTTTCTGCATGGAGATTCAAAATATTTACTTACTCTTTTTAACCACGGCACGTTTTATTACATAGATGCAGTCTTTCTTGTTATGGGTTTGTGTATACTATTTTGGAAAAACAGAAAATTATGGCTTTTTCTTGTAGGTCTTGTTTTAATTTCTCCAATACCCTCGGTCATAAGTAATGTAGGACTTTCCTATGCCATAAGGTCTCAACTTCTTGCCCTTATATTTCCGTTATTTATAGGTTTTGGCATTTACCAAACAGTTTTTTTAGTTAAAAACGGCCTTTATAAAAAGCTCCTTATGGGAGCTATAATTTTGTTCTACGCTGCGCACTTTGTTAACTTTTCAAATATATATTTTTTCAGAAACCCTATCTACAACTCGGAGTCTTTCAATTTAAGCGCGCGGGTTCTATCTAAATACTTAGCTTTACAAAATGATAACGGCAGTGTTTTTGTGGTGACCGGAGACCCAAGAACTCCACTGAAACATTATCTTTTCTACACCAACTCATATAACAATGATGATTACAGAGAAGTTGAGCAAATATTTAGGTCCGGAAAGTATAGTTTTGAAAACATACATTTCATAACGTGCCCAGAGACAGGACAGATACCGGAAAACAGCGTGACAATTTTTGAATCCGGGATAAAGTGCAAAAAAGATATTGAGTACAATGGGAAACTTTTAACAATTGCCCAACTAAGCGACAGTGGAAGTATCTATTTTATTGCAAATGACAAAACATGCGGAAATTATCCTCTGCGTCCCTATCCCTTTGGAATTCGGTTTTCCGACCTTAAGGTAGAAAAATTATCCGGGGAGAACTTTTGCCAAACATTTATTACTACCAACTGATGCTGCAATTATGAAAGGGTGTCTTTTGAGCTGTATTAAACTTGTGCCTAGACTAGGTAAGTTGTTAATAATTGTTATCCTCCTGCTTACTGCGTATTTAATTTTGTATAGAATTTATATGCCCCGCGTTAGCGCATTTGGCTGCTTTGACGATTGTTTTAATATTGCTGCCGGATACTTTATAAACGAAGGCAAAAACCCTTTACTCCGATATTTTCTTTAACCACCAAATGCTTATGCCGCACATGGATTCTCCTCCTCTACGGCATATCCTCCGAAGAGGAGGAGAGCCAAGATAAACGGATCCCCGCCTGCTAGGGCCTGAGCTGGGAGACATGGATTCGAACCATGATAAACAGATCCAAAGTCTGTTGTCCTACCATTAGACGATCTCCCAGCACAAGCTCCAGCGATGGCGGGCAGGCAAAGTCTATTGTACTACCATTAGACGACCCAGCAATATGGTAGTGAGCGGGTGAAGGGAATCGAACCCTCGTAACCTGATTGGCAACCAGGTGTACTG
>JBBDZP010000009.1:0-7888 GCA_040900105.1 Candidatus Levyibacteriota bacterium
TTTTAATCTTTTTTCAACAGTTCCTTCACCATTTGTTCCGGCAATCTGGGTTAAAATTTCAAAAACTTGCTTTACGGACATTTCTTCGCTTTTATTTTTCTTTTTATCCGCAAGCTCAAAAGCTGCATTTCCCATATCTCCCAGTTTTGCGTAAAGTTTCAAAACTTCTTCTTTCGATGAACCGTAGGAAATGCCTAAAGACTGCGCAACTGTTTTTTCCGCCATTCCTATCTCAACAGGCTTAAAAAACGGCGCAATTCTTCCCTGAACCAAATAGCAAATCATGGAAATCTCTGCCTCTGAAGAGCTTTTAAACAAATCTGAAAGAATATCTATTAGAGCAAGGCGGGATGAAGTCTTATCAAGTTTTTCCAAATACGTTGCAAGTTCTCTAAATTTCATTACTGATTTGGTTGTTCCGACGATGGATTTCTTACTTGACTGACAACGTTTCTTAATTGCTGCAATTGTAATGGCTTTCCCCAAACTTCATCTATTCCTTTTTCTCTGAGCTGTTCAGGTGTGTTTTCGCTTAAAAATCGCTCGGCGTCGCCTGTAAAAAGCACTACATGAGGAGGCTTTTTTCCTTCGGGAACATCTTTAGCTGCTTTAGCAACGTCAAAACCGGAAAGCTTACCTGCTAAACCAGCATCTGTAATTACTAGATCGAATGGACTATTTGCTTTTTTTCTGGAATTAATAAGTTGTATTGCTTCTTCTGCTGTAGTGCAGCTTGTTACTATTGTATTTACCTCTCTCCTCAATACTAGCTCTATCATCGCTTTTGGCACCTCTTCATCTTCAACAAGAAGCACTCTAATATTTTTGGGTCTTTCTCCTCGTTCCTGTAATTCACCTTCTTCTGAAAAATTAGTCATACTCATTTCATTATATACTTTGCGCCTTTGGTACTTCCGCTTTTGCCTACTATACCAGCTTTAATCAGCGCTTTCAATTCATTTAAGATTGTGTCTTCAGACACCATTGGAAATAACTGTTCAAAGCCTTTGTTTTGTAGATATCCTGTTTTTTGAATGTACTCTATAATCCTAAGCTGACGGTCTGTAAGCATAAGAGGGGTTCCGCCTAATTTTGATTTAAGTTTTGCATCAATAGAAACCCGCTCAACCTTTTCTTTTATTTTTGAAAGCTCAATTGAAAGTCCTTGAGTGAAATACTCAAGCCAGCGCGTCAAATCTCCCCCATTTTTTTCAACACTTTTAAGCGCCTCGTAATAAACTTCTGAATCACTGTCAAAATATTCCTCCAAAGAAAAGAATTTTCTTATGTCATAACCGTCTTGAAAAAGGATTAGAGTTGATAAAGCACGCGCAACCCGTCCGTTTCCGTCAATAAATGGGTGAATTCTCACCAATTCATAATGAACAATACCGCTATTCAAAACTGGATGAATATCCTGCATTTCCGAGCTATTTACAAATGCCAAAAGATCCTTAATTTGAAAGGAAATAGCAATTGCCAAAGGTGGCCTAAAGGATACCTCGCCTGTTGCGCTATTTTTAACAACAACTTGTGTTTTTCTAAACTCCCCACACTTCTGTGGGTCTAAAATCTTAGCAACGGTTAATTTATGTATGTGCTTTATGAGGTCTTCGGAGATTTGCTTCCTCTCAGTCTTACTTTCTCCAATAAAATCCATTGCTTTCCGGTAATTTATTACTTCTTGAATATCGCGGTCTCTTGCTACTATTTCTTTTCCCTCCAGAACTTTCTCGGCTTGGGAAAGGTTGAGCTCGTTTCCCTCAATATGAGTACCAAAATGGACTGCCCTTACTATAGCCTCGTTCTGAAATCTCTTCTCATAGTACGGGAGAAGCGGAGCATGGTCTATAACCTCTTTTGCGGCCTCAATAACTCCAATGTTCTTGAGAATTTTATTAGTGATTAGAAACCTAGGTATGTACATAGAGATAAGAAATAAGAGATAAGAGATAAGCAATAAGTTATTTTTGAGATTGATGCAAACGCCAAATTAGACGTCCACACTCTTCTTTTAAGCTTTGAAGGTCGCTAAAATCTTTTTTATTTAAAAACCCTTGTATTGTACTTATTGCTTCTTGCTTATTACTTATCACTATTCCAGTATTAATTAACGCATATTTCCCGAGAAAATGCAACAACTAGCTATCTTTGCTATAATTTAGCCATGGCAACCAAAGCTCAGAAAGAAAAAAGATTCCATGTGGAGCTTGCAAAACAGATGCTTACGCTTGCAACCAGCGGATTTGGACTTGTTGCGGCCTTGGCATGGAATAGCCTTATACAGGAATTTGTAAACAATTACGTTAAAAAATGGATCCCGGGAGAAGAAGGCGGTCTCATTTCCCTTTTTATTTACGCACTACTTATAACATCACTTGCGGTTTTTGTAACTTACCAGCTTTCAAGACTCTCCGAAAGACTCCAGGATCGCTAAGCCATTTTCCTCATTACCGAAGGTATTTCTGAGGCTAGATCTGAAGCGTTGAAGCTGGTTCCGACTTTTTCAAAGAGAGATTCTCCGGCTTTTTTACTTATATAACTTGCAGCGCATGCTGCCAAAAATGCGCTGTTTTTACAGTATAAAGCTGCCACGAGCCCAGCGAGCACATCTCCAGTGCCGCCTTTTGTCATCCCCGCGTTTCCGCCGACAATCTCAACACACTGCGAGGCAGAGCAGACGATATCTTTCTCCCCTTTGAGTAGAATTACAACATCATATTTTTTTGCCATTTTAGAAACATTTTCTGCTGTTGGCTCTAGATCAAACAATGTTTTAAATTCATTCTTGTGAGGCGTGAGTATAGAATTTTCCGGCAAATCCTCCCTAGAAACCGTCTGCAAACTTCCTCCGTCTATAACCCACTTTTTGTCCGGATACTCTTCAAGAAGCCGCTCTGTCAATTTTTTAGTGTCGTCGTCCCCTGCTTCCTCTCCTTCTTTGCGGGGTAATCCCGGGCCAATCAAAACACAATCAACTTCTTCCATATAGCTATCTATTTTTGATCGTGGGATTACAATTCCGTTTCTAAACTCCTCTTTTGCTTTTTGAACCAATTCATTATTTTCGGGCACAGAAGCATAAAAAACCATGTCTACAATCCGGGAAGCGACTTCAAGAGACCATAAAGATGCTGCATGGAATAGTTTGCTTCCGCCAATAAGCAAAAGTTTTCCATTCTGCCCTTTATGAGACCCGGGAGCCGGCTTATATAAGTTTTTGAGTATTGAGCTATCAAATTTATCCATTATAAAGTCTCCTTAAACCATTCTACTATTTTCTTTTGCAAAATTTTTTTAGCCTGCGGATATTGACTTATTCTATGCTTCGCACCTTTTACAATAAACTCTTCTTTTCTTTTGACCAACTTAGATTTTTCTAGATATCTCTCTACCATAACCGGGGCCAAAACGTCATCTAATTCACACTTTGCGACCAGTAAATTACCGCTAAATTTTTCTATTTCCTTGTAAGACTGACTTTTTTCATAATCTTTTCTTAGCTCATTAAACTCGTTAACAAAATCTACATGCCTTTTGTTTAAAATCTTAGGTGCATAGGCAGCCGGAGCCGAAAGAACTAAAGATTTAAATTTATATTTATCAGCAAGCATCGCTGCCCAAAATCCTCCAAAACTTGAACCGTAAAGACCAGTTCTATTTTTATTTACCTCTGCCAAAGATAGAAAAAAACCTAATCCTGCCTTAGCATCCTCTTGCCCCATTTCAATAGTTTGATTTTCAAACCTACCATCGCTTTTTCCACACCCCCGGAAATTAAATGCAAAACCTAAAATACCCTTCTTGGAAAGATATTTAGCAATTTCGTATTGTGTCTCACCGTCAGAACCACTGCCATGAAAGCAAATTACTCCAGGAAACGGTCCTTTTCCTTTGGGGATAAATACCAAGCCTCTAAGTGTATCTTTACCTACATTAAATTCAACTTTTTTCTCCATTTATTTCTTCAATTCTATCACAGTGGTATCTCTTAACTTGCTATTGATAAACTCCTCATGGGTTGTAGTTACTATTGACTGTTGCTTGTCAATCATTTCCGATACGAGCTTTATGTGCCCTTCATCCAGTTCCGAGAATATATCATCCAGAAGAAGAAGAGGCCTTTCCCCAAGGGTTTTTTCTATAAAATCCAGCTGGAGAAGTTTTAATTGCAAGATAACGAGCCGATGTTGTCCCCTTGAGCCATAACTTTTTAGATCTTTTGTTGAACCGGTCGCATTATCAAACATATCTATTTTAAAATCATCCCTATGAGGACCAACTAAAGTCACACCCGAGGCAACTTCCGCGTCTTTGTATTGTTCTAACCGTGTTTCTGAAATAATACTTTTATCATAAGTTACAACAAAGTCAAAAATATCTTTTTGGGCTTTATTTATAAACTCAAGAAATTCTTCCCTCTTCTTTGTAATTACACTTCCTGTATTTATCAAAAGCGTATCCCAATAATCAAATTGTTTTTCATTTCTAGCTCCGCTGCCCTGAGCCAGATCCAAAAGCGCGTTTCTTTGCCTTAAAGCCTTTACATAGGAAGACAGGGCATATCTATAATCCCTGTCTGTTTGCTCCAGGACCGCATCTAAAAATTCACGGCGCAAATGCGGAGAGCCGGTGATAATATCCAAATCCGAGGGCGAAAATATTACTGCGGCAAGGTTAGCGGAAAAATTTAATCTGCTTTTGGCAACTCCATTCACTAAATATTTCCTTCGCCCCCTCACAAACGTATCTTCATCTCCTAGAATAACTAAAACTTCAAGTTCCGTATCCTGAGTCTTACCCTTTGCCTTTGCCAAAATCTCTCCGCTTCTAACCACCTCTTCATCCTTTGCTCCCCGGCTGCTTTTGCCCGTTGCAATAAATGTAATAGCTTCTAAAAGATTTGTTTTTCCGGAGGTATTTGGCCCTACTATAAAAGTTATCTTATCCGAAAATTCAAATGAGGCTTTCTGGTGATTTCTGAAGTTCTCAAGTTCTAAGTTCTTTAAATGCATTACCGCTCTACTCTATCACAGTTCCCACAAAATTCTCACCGTCTAAATATTTTCTGACGTTCTCAAGGTTATTTCCATTTAAAACTGCGACTTTAAGCTCTAAATCTTCTGCTTTTTGAGCTGCAATTGGATCAAACGGGGCATTCATCCCAGGGTCCCACTTGTCTCCGACGATTTTCCTAAACTCTTCCCAATTTATCTTATCTATTGGCTTTGCGTCCGGAAATTTTTTGGGATCTTTATCATAAACCTTGTCAACGTTTGAAAGATTTATTATAGATTTTATCCCGTAATCTTCACAGAGAAGCGTTGCGCAATAATCCGTGGACCAACCCGGCTTCCAACCTGACGCGATAACAACGGGCTCCGTAACTTTCCTTATGATTTCGTAATGTTTTACTACGTACTGGTGTGAGATGTCTCTAAAAATGGTTCTTACAAGATGGGCATTAAGTTTTGTTGCATGGATTCCAAGCCAATCTAAATCGTCCCGGGTTAGTGCGTGACCTACCACTCTCTCCCCTGCGTCGCGGTAATGACGGGCAACTGATCCTCCTCCTATAACCAAAAAAAACTGGCGTTTTGGGTTCTTTGCCAGCTCGTCGCGGATAAATTTATTGAGCTTTGATAGAAATTCAGTATCAATTCCACCATTCGGAACAACAAGAGATCCTCCTATTGACATTACTACTTTGTCTGTATAGCCGCTTGCCATAATTCGATTGTAACTCATTATGCCCTGAGCGCCGGATGGGCATAAAATCTTTTGACTTTGCTCAAGATTACTCTATGCTGAACTTTTCGAACGCATAAAAAACTAGCACTTTTTTACCGGTGCTAGATTAGCATAGTAACACAGCCAAAAATATAATTCAATAGGAATATATTTTTGGCAATTTTTAATTTTAAATTTTCAATTTCTAATTCTAGTGAGCTATTTTAATGACTTAATCCAAAAAATGAAAGGATGCGAAGTCTGTCCATCTGCAAGCGCACTGAAGACCGGTCTAATTTCTTTGAGTGTAGACTACAGGATAGGCTTTCGCTTAGCGAGCGAGGAAAACTTTTCGATTGCAAGATTTGCTTGGCGATTGTCATCTTGCAGCATGTGGCAGACGAGCGGACAGAAACATCTATCTATTTTTGGCAGTTGGGGCAAAAGTTTCCAAGGCTTATTTGTTTTGAAAATAAGGATTTAAAATTTTTAATAAAAAGCGATAGAGGCGTTTCAATAGTTAGTAGGCTTTCATCTTTAGCTAAAACTTGGTCTCCATCAATAACCTGAAGCTTTAGCGGGACAGTACCTTCTGCATTTCCTTTAATTTTTAAAGATGCCTCAACTTCTTGTCCCGGATAAATTTCTTCTTTGCTCCACGAAGTGTGGCCGATGCTTATGTTAGCTGAGATAACTTTCATAACAAAATTTTCTTTTGTATCCCAGACATAGTTGCCAACATTCTTAAATTTAAAGTTAATCTCATTTTCAAAATCTTTCAAAACTACATTTGGCTTACTAATTTTGAGTCCGGCAATTAAATTCTCTCTCCTTGGTTCTCCTTTTACCTTCTGTAAGTCGGATACTGCGGTGAAATAGCTGAAGTAAGGTTTTTCCGAATTATCTTTAGAGTTTTTAAAAGAAAATTGATCAAAAAGAGGTTCGGGGTAACCTAGTACAAACGGCGCAACTGCTACAACTCTCCCATCATTCCAGACACTTTCAAATGCCTCTTTATAATAAGAGGCTATTTGGTCTTCTTCTAAGCCGGTTGCATTTTCAGTAGCCCTTCTCCAGCCGGTTTCGGTTATAAAAACGGGTAAATCTTTGTCTGTATATTGCCCAATTTGGTCAAGTTCCCAAACAAATCCATCTATTCCTGTCCTATCGGATTTAGTAGGAGGTGAGCTGAAGCCCGGATTTGGATATGAATGAGAAGCCCATCCATCTAATTTATCAAATATTCCGGGGGCCGTGTCTTCCATTGCTTGAAAAAATGCGAAAGCATCAAGGGAGGAAGCAGAGGTGGGAAGAGATAAATCCAGAGGGGCATTGAGAATAAAGAAATCACTGTTTTTTTCTTTAAAAGCATCAATTGCTTTAGCAAGTTCACGGGCATAACCAGATGGATCTACTTTTCCTCCCCATTCCGAAGCTGCATTAACCTCGTTATAAATCTGCACGTAACGATTTTTTGTTGGGAAGTATAATTTTGACAAGAAATCAGCCCAATTTCTTGCATCATCTACGTCTGGCGCCTGCCAGTAACCATTTTTATCAAATACAGTCGCTAGTCGGATTATGGGTATTAGATGGTGCTCGCGTGCCTGGTCCAAGAAAGATTGCCATCTTCCTATATCCATCTCATCTTTTTTAATAACAATTACAACATACCCCCAATCTCCTCCTTTATTCACAAGGGAAGTGACGTCGCCTATCTCTGCCTCAGGAGAAAGACTATTAATTCCAACTACGTTGTTTGGAGTTAATCTTGGATCAGAAATGGCCAAGGCAGGACTTGCAAACATCTGCAGACAAAGAAACAGTGTTAAAAGGACTCTCTTCATAGGAAGAGGATTATATCACTTCTGGCAAGTGGGGCAGAAGTAGGTGCCGCGGCCGGCAATCCGGACAAACTCTATTTTTCCACCGCATTTCGGGCAATTTTTACCTCTCTTGCCGTAAGCTAGGGTCTGCTTCTGGTATCCTCCATCTTGTCCTAAGACATTTACAAAAGTTAATTCCGATGCCCCCCCACTTTCCAAACCCCTCTTTAAAACTGTAAGGAGGGAATTGTAAAGCTCTTTTGTCTCCTGTTTCGACAGTGAATTTGCTTTTCTCGAGGGCAAAATTCGGGCCAAGAAAAGTGCATCATTTG
>JBBDZP010000010.1:0-46443 GCA_040900105.1 Candidatus Levyibacteriota bacterium
AGCTTCTCAAAGGGCAAGTTTCGTGTTTGCAGCGGGCGGGACAATACTCGCGCCCATAAAGAATCAATCCCAGTGCAAAATCATGCCAGTCTTTTTTGGAAAGCAATTCCATGAGGTCTTTTTCAATCTTCACAGGGTCGGACCCTTTAGTCAGACCAAAAAGGTTTGATAATCTCTTGACATGAGTATCTACCACTATCCCTTCTGTTTTGCCAAATGCTTCCTGCAAAATTACATTTGCAGTTTTGCGTCCTATGAAGGGAAGCTCTAAAAGTTCCTCCATAGTTTCCGGTAGTTTGCCTTTGTACTTATCCGCAACAATATCCGCAGCGGCTTTAATTGCCTTGGCCTTGCCTTTATAGAAATTAATGCTTTTGATATCGCTTGAAAACTCATCGATGCTAACTTTTTGATAATCTTCCAGAGTTCGATATTTTTTAAATAGACTATCAGTTACCTTATTTACGCCAACGTCTGTTTGTTGTGCAGAAAGCGCAACTGCAACATAAAGCTCCCACGGGTTTGAATGATTTAATGGAGTGTGTGGATTTGGAAATAATTTCTTAAGAACTTTATAAATCTCTTCTGTCTTTTCTTCTCTTTTCATTTACGAGTCATTATACTCTAATTTGAGCTTGGTTTGGGAATTTCTGCGGTTTGTTGGTGCGGCCATCCCTCTTCTTCAATTTTATATACATCGGTGATTGGATTTACTTGAAACGTGCGTTTTTTGAAGAAGACAATCTCTCCGTTTTTAATATCAACAGCTATGATTGTATGAGGATGCCAATCATTGCTTGTCTCCGACACGGAATTTCTAATTTTAATTTCTTCAGGCATTTCTGTTCCTTCCCCATTTTTTAGTACTTGCCTTCTTATCGTAATTGTAAAATGGTTATTTCCATTTGTGATAAGTTCAGTTTGGGGTGCCGGATTATTACTTATTGCTAATCCATCAAAATGTGAGCTGAAACAACCCCATAACTTAGAAGCATAGTCATTTCTTAAATTTTGTCTTTGCTCTTGTGAAGATGTAGGATTATTGTGTTTTAGAGAAAACTCATCGAAAAGCCTAGGAAAAGATTTTGCGGAATGAATCTCTGTTTCTGGGGGTCTTGGTCTTTTTGTGTCCTCCGGCATAAAGACAGGAGTTTAGCAAAGTATCTGTACTAAATCAAGTGCAAGAAGACAATTCTTAGGGAGAAAAATTAAGTCCAGACTTGCTCATGTTTTTATGAATTCATATTTTAGGACAGCTTCTCAAGTTGGGCATTGACAGAGCTATGTAGGTGTGTTATAAATAATTTACTCTAAACAACCTTAGTTTGTAGGGGGTTTCTTAACCCTCTGCATTTTTTTTGTTGAGATACTGCCGCTTCTATTTATTTGCAGATGCCTAAAGATTTAAAGCTAAAAGAGAATAAAATTAGAAATAACTGGGGAAGAGATTTTGACTTTTTACCCACACTAGATTTACTTGCAGTACAAAAAGAATCTTATAAATGGTTTGTTGAAAAAGGAATAGGCGAAGTTATCCAGGAAATATCCCCCATAAACGACTTCACAGAAAAAAATTGGACACTTACTTTTAAAGACTACAGAATTGGAAAACCAAAGATTACAAAAGAAATGGCTCTTGAAAAAGGTCTTACTTTTGACGCACCTCTTTACGTAAAAGCAACATTGGTTAATAAGAAAACCGGCGGAACAATTGACCAGGAAGTCTTTTTAGGAGACATTCCTCAAATGACAGAGCAAGGAACCTTTATAGTTAACGGAATTGAAAGAGCAGTTGTTAATCAACTGGTTCGTTCCCCTGGAGTTTTCTTTACGGCAGTTCAGGATAATGTTACAGGAAAAAGTTTATTTGTTGCCGAAATTAGACCGGTTCACGGTTCTTGGCTTGAATTTTCAACTACAAGACACGATACAATCACAGTCAAAATTGACAGACGCAGAAAGTTTTTGACCTCAACGTTTCTTAGAGCTATTGGAATTTCTTCAAACAACGACATAAGAGAAAAGTTTAAGGATATTGAAGGCGATGGCGGGACATCCTTTATAGAAAACACACTCTTAAAAGATGAGACAGGCGATTCATCTGATGCAATTTTGGAGATTTTTAAGAAAATGCACCCAGGGGAGCCTATTGTGCCTGAAAAAGCAAGAGAAAACTTCTATGGAATGTTCTTCAACAACAGAAGGTATGACTTGGGTGCCGTTGGAAGATACAAGATGAACAAGAAATTAAAAGATGCTCCGGGATTTGTGCCTTCCGAGGAGAGAGTTTTGACAATAGAAGATATTGTTGCAACTCTTAAATTCCTTATCCTTCTAGCCCGAGGATTTAATGGAGTTGATGATATTGATAGCTTGGCAAACAGGCGGGTAAGACGTGTCGGAGAGTTAGTTGCAAGTACTGCTTTTAGGGTTGGGGCACTAAGGCTTGAGAGAAGCGTAAAAGAAAGAATGAGCCTTATCCAGCCCGACCAGCCGGTTTCAATATCAAATCTTATAAACGCGCGCCCAATTATGGCCTCAATAAATGAGTTCTTTAGGACATCACAGCTATCAGCTATTTTGGACCAGACAAACCCGCTCTCTGAAATTGATAACTTGAACCGTCTTACAGTTATGGGAACAGGCGGAATTTCAAGAGAAAGAGCAGCCTTTTCTATCCGTGACATAAACAGCTCCCAGTATGGTAAAATTTGTCCAATCAGAAGCCCCGAAGGACCCAATATTGGACTGGTCACATATATGAGTTTGTACGCAAGAGTAAATGAGCACGGATTTTTGGAAGCCCCTTATAGAAAGGTAGTCCACAAAAAAGACGGAAGAAAGGCAACAAGCCAAGCGACCGATGAACTGGTTTATATGATGGCTGATGATGAACGGGAAAAATATATCACTCACGCTGGAGTTTTAGACGAAAAAGATCAGATTACGCAGGACAGAGTTCCTTGCCGCTTTAGAGGAGAGTTTATTGAAATTGATAAAGACAAGGTTGAGTTTGTAGACATTGCTCCAAGACAAGTTGTTGGAACAGCAGCTTCTCTTATTCCATTTGTATCTCACGACGAAGCAAACAGAGCTCTTATGGGAACTCACATGCAGTGCCAAGCAGTTCCTCTTGTAAAGCCCGACAGTCCTATCGTTGGAACAGGAATGGAAAAAGCAGTAGCGGAAGTAATGGGGAGAGTTATAAGAGCGCCATTTGACGGAAAAGTAGTTTATGCGGACGCAAGAAAAGTTACAGTTAGAGGAAGCAAAAAGGGCGAAGAGGAGACTTACCTTCTTAATTCTTTCAAGAGAACTTCAAATGCGACGGCTTATACACAAAAAACAGTGGTAAGTTCAGGAGCCAGGGTTGCAGCGGGAGACTTGCTTATTGATGGCCCTTCTTCAGAAGACGGAGAGCTTGCGCTTGGCAAGAATCTTCTTATTGCATACGCATCTTTAGATGGTCTTGGATATGAAGATGCTATTGTGATTTCAGATAAGCTTGTAAAACAGGACTACTTGTCCTCAATTCATATTGAAAAATATGAAGCATCGGTTGTTGAAACAAAGCTTGGTCCTGAAGAAACAACAAGGGATATTCCAAATGTTTCAGAAGATGATCTGGCAAATCTTGATGAAGACGGGATAATTGTAGTCGGATCAGAAGTCGGCCCAGGGGATATTCTAGTTGGAAAAATTGCACCAAAAGGTGAGACAGAATTAACAGCGGAAGAAAGACTTTTAAGAGCTATTTTTGGAGAGCAGGCAAGAGAAGTTAGGGATACGTCTCTTAGAATGCCAAACGGAGAGCGCGGAACTGTTATTAATGTCCAGATTTTAGACCGCAAAAAGGGAGATGAGCTTGAGCCGGGCGCGCTTCAAAAGATCATAGTTGAAGTTGCACAATTTAGGCACGTTGTGGTTGGAGATAAGCTTGCAGGACGCCACGGAAACAAAGGTGTTATTTCAAAAATTCTTCCCGAATCTGACATGCCTTATCTTTCTGACGGAACACCGGTTGATATCATAATTTCACCAATTTCCGTACTTGCACGTATGAATTTGGGACAACTTCTTGAGGCGCATCTGGGATGGGCGGCTCAAAAACTTGGGCAAAAAGTTGGAGTGCCGGTTTTTGAAGAAGTTGGAGAAGGAAAAATTGTAGACCTTCTTAAGAAGGCCGGACTTTCAGCTACCGGAAAAGTGACTTTATATGATGGAAGGACAGGGGAAGCGTATGAAAATCCTGTTGTTGTAGGAATTGAATACGTTATGAAGCTTATCCACATGGTTGAGGACAAAACTCACGCCCGCTCAACCGGCCCATATTCCTTGGTAACTCAGCAGCCATTGGGTGGAAAAGCACAAATGGGAGGTCAAAGACTTGGAGAAATGGAAGTTTGGGCACTTGAGGCACACAGAGCAAAATACACGCTTCAAGAGATGCTTACAATTAAGTCCGATGACGTTGTAGGACGTGCCAAGGCATTTGAAGCCATAGTTAAGGGAACAGATATTCCAACACCAAAAGTTCCTGAATCGTTTAAAGTCTTAATAAAGGAACTTGCGGCGCTGGGTCTTGATGTACTCCCCGTTGGTGCAACGGTTGTAGCGGAGCCTCTTCTAACAGAGCCATTGCCTGTTGCAATCGCCGAAGAAAAGCTTGAAAAAGCAATACAAGAAGACGCAAAAGAGTTGAGTCAGGAACTAGGCGCTACAGAAGTTGCGGAAAATGCAGTGGGAACCCAAACGGCAGAGTCAGAGCTTATTGAGGAGTCAAGAGAGCATACAGAAGGAGAAAATAATGAATAGTAACGACGACAAAAAACAAAAAGACATAACAATAGTTGATTTTAACGCACTAAAAATTGTTCTTGCGAATAAAAAAGATATTCTTAATTGGTCTTATGGTGAGGTTACAAAGCCGGAAACCATCAACTATAGAACCCTAAGGCCTGAAAAAGACGGACTTTTCGATGAAAGAATTTTTGGTCCAACCAAGGACTGGGAATGTTATTGTGGAAAGTACAAGAGAATAAGACACAGAGGAGTTATTTGTGACAAATGTGGAGTTGAAGTGACCCTTTCCCGTGTCAGAAGAGAAAGAATGGGGCATATTGTTTTGTCTTCTCCTGTTTCGCACGTTTGGTTTTCAAAGGGCTCATCTTCTCCCCTTTCTTTGATCTTAGATATTGCGCAAAAAAGCCTGGAATCCGTAATTTACTATGCTTCCTACATAGTAATTGAAGTTGATGATAAAAAGAAAAAAGAGGCCTTATCCTCATTTGCCAAAAACATAGAAGAGCGAAAAAAAATCCAAAAAAATGAGCTAGTCTTTGAAGAAAAGAAAATAAATGAAGAAATAGAAAGGAAAAAGAAAGAAGCATCGCCGTCTACCCGCAAGAAAGGCGAGCAAAAAGAACTTATTGACCAGGAACTTGAGCTTATGAAGAGGCAAAAAATTGCAGCGATTTCAGAGAGATTTGCAGCAGAAGAGAAAAAATTGGATGAAATCTCAGATGCTCTCTCAAGGCTTCTTAAAAGTCTTCAGTTAGGATCGGTTTTATCGGAAGACGAGTACTTCAAAATTCTTGAATACGATATTCCGGTCTTCTTCACAATAAAAACCGGAGCGGAAGGAATTCTAAATCTTTTAGAAAGAGTTGATTTACCCGCAGTCATAATGAAAATAAGAGAAGAATCAGAGAAATCCAAGGGACAAAAATATCTCAAGCTTATAAAGAGACTAAGGCTCATCGAGTCTATGAGGAAAGCAGAGATTGAGCCTTCATCTATGATTATCACAGTCCTTCCTGTTATTCCGCCGGATCTTCGTCCTATGGTGCAACTTGCAGGGGGACGTTTTGCAACATCAGATCTTAATGATTTATATAGAAGAGTTATTAATAGAAACAATAGGCTTAAGCATTTAATATCCCTTGGTGCACCTGAAATAATTTTAAGAAATGAAAAAAGAATGCTTCAGGAATCTGTTGATTCTTTGATTGATGTGTCACAGCGCACGTCTCAAATAGTGTCTTCATCTTTGCGCTCACTTTCCGACATGCTTCGCGGAAAGCAGGGAAGATTTAGACAAAATTTGCTTGGAAAAAGAGTTGATTACTCGGGAAGGTCGGTTATTGTCGCAGGGCCGCAGCTTAAACTTTCTCAGTGCGGACTTCCAAAGGAAATGGCTCTTGAGATGTTTAAGCCATTTGTTCTGCGAGAGGTAATTTTGCGTGGATTTGCGCCAAACATAAAATCTGCCAAGAGATTTATTGAAAAAAGACCACCTGAAGTATTCGATATTTTAGAAGAAATTACAAAGAATCATCCGGTTCTTTTAAATCGTGCGCCAACACTTCATAAGCTGGGTATTCAAGCATTTTATCCGGTTCTTATTGAAGGAGCTGCGATTCAGCTTCATCCTTGCGTCTGTTCCGGATACAATGCGGATTTTGACGGAGACCAAATGGCTGTGCATATCCCCCTTTCTGTAAAAGCGCAGGAAGAGGCAGTTGAACTTATGATGCCAAGAAACAATCTGCTGAAGCCTGCGGATGGGGCCCCAATTACTCTTCCAAATAAAGAAATGGCTGTTGGAGTCTATTACCTTACATCAATGGACGAGTCACTTAGGAAGGAGGAAGCGTCAACTTTCGGTTCTGAAAAAGAAGCAATCTTGGCTCATGCTTTGGGAAAAATTACACTCCGAGAGCCTATTCAAGCAAAAGTGGGGGACAAAGTTGTCGAGACCACACTTGGCCGCATGCTTTTCAATGAACTTTTGCCGCAGGACTTCGCCTTTATAAATGAAAACGTAAAGGCATCCGGTATTAAAAGAATTGTAACGGAGGCTATAAAGACCCAGAGCGCGGAAGAAGTTGAGCTACTGATTGACGGAATTAAAAAACTTGGATTTTATGCCGCAATGGTTTCAGGTATTTCCGTATCCGTTTTTGATAACCACATGGTTCCTGAAAAAAATGGATTGATTAACGTTACCGAGAAAAAGATAAAGGAAATAGAGTCAGAATATCAGCAAGGACTTATCACGAATGATGAGAGAAAGCGTTTGGGAAATGAGGCATGGTTTGAGACCACCGATAAAATTGCAGATTTAACTTGGGACAATTTAAAAGCGGAAAACGCAATTAAACTTATTATTGATTCAGAAGGTGCGCGTGCAGGAAAAGAACAACTGAAACAGCTTTCAGCTATGAGAGGGCTTATCCTTGATCCGCTTGGAAAAATTGTTGAACTTCCTATTAAATCAAACTTTAGAGAAGGCTTGTCAATTTTTGAATATGTTGCATCTGCCAGAGGTTCAAGAAAAGGCTTAACAGACTCAGCCTTAAAAACAGCAAATGCAGGATATTTAACAAGAAGGCTCGTTGACGTATCCCACGACGTAATTATAAGACAGGATGATTGTGGCTCAACAGGCGGAATTACAGTTCTTAGGAATGAAGAAGAGAGAGAGGCAGCTTTTGCTTTTAGAATCATGGGAAGATTTGCCGCTTCAAACGTAACTTCTAAAAAATCTAAGAAGGTTATTGTGAAAGCGGGAGGAGAAATTACGGAAGAAAAAGCCAAGGAAATCGAAGCAGACGACATAAATGAAGTAGTTGTCCGCTCTCCTCTTACATGTAAGCTGGAGTATGGAATTTGTGCAAGATGTTACGGCTGGGATTTTTCAGTGAAGAGAAAAGTGGAACAGGGGGTGCCTGTGGGAGTTATTGCAGCCCAATCAATTGGAGAGCCTGGAACTCAGCTTACTATGAGAGTAAGGCACTTTGGTGGAATTGTAATGAGCGACGTTACCCAAGGTCTTCCACGTGTTGAAGAGTTGTTTGAAATGAGAACTCCAAAGAACTTGTCTCCGATTTCTGAGATCCCGGGCCGTGTAAAAATTGAAACTACAGAAGACGGCTACATTGTAACTGTAAGAAACAGCAAGATGAAGCCGGCAGACGAAAGAGAATACTTTGTCCCTCTTGCTTCAGAACTTAATGTTGTTGATGGTGCAGATATTACAGCAGGGACGCCCTTTGCGCAGGGATATTTGGATCCAAAAGAAATCTTAAAGATAAAGGGATTAAATGACGCCCAGTTCTATATCTTAAAAGAGGTTCAAAAAGTTTATGAATCCCAGGGTATTGTAATCTCTGATAAGCATTTTGAGGTAATCCTTAGAAAGATGTCTGATAAGGTTATTGTTGAAACAGTCGGAGATACATCTCTTATCCCCGGAGATTTTATAAGTAAAGCCAGGTTTGAAGAGATTAACGCGGAAGTATTGTCTCAGGGCGGAGAGCCGGCAACTGCAAGGCAAACAATCCTTGGAATTACAAAATCATCTCTGTTCTCTGATTCATGGCTCTCTGCGGCATCTTTTCAGGAAACAACAAAAGTATTAACTGAAGCAGCGCTTCAAGGCCAGGAGGATAAGCTCATTGGGCTTAAGGAAAATGTCATCATTGGCCGTCTTATTCCTGTTGACTCCGGTCAAACCGAGGTTGAAGCTCAAGCCACGAATGAGGTATAATAGCGAGTACGCAATTTCTAATTTCTAATTTCAAATTTCTAATGAGTTTGAAAATTGAAAATTAAGAATTGAAAATTAAATATATGCCAACGCTATCACAACTTAGCAAAAGAGGAAGAACAAAAAAGGCAAAAAAGATCCGCTCAACTGCGATGCGGCGCTTTTATAATGCAAAAGAGCAGCGCTATAAGAATTTGGTAGCCCCACACAAGCGTGGAGTTGTAACTTTGGTTAAGACAATGACTCCTAAAAAACCAAATTCTGCACTTCGTAAAGTTGCTCGAGTTAGACTTTCCAACCGTATGGAAGTCACAGCATATATTCAGGGGGTTGGGCATTCACTCTCAGAGCACGGAATTGTTCTGGTTCGCGGAGGAAGAGTAAAAGATTTACCCGGTGTTAAATATCACATTGTACGTGGTAAATTTGATTTGCTTGGTGTAGAAGGGCGAAAAACTTCAAGAAGTAAATATGGAACAAAAAGCGGGGGTGGAGGTGCAGCTGCTCCAAGAGTAGCAGTGGGAACACCATCGGCAAGCTCAGGGCAAGTGCCTGCGCCAGCAGCTGAGGCACCAACGGAGGCAGCGACTAGTGCCTAGTGGCTAACAACTAGTAGCTAATTTTATGAGACACAAAAAGGTTAAAAAAAGAGAAACAGCGCCGGATAAGATTTATAACAGCAGGCTTGTTGCCAAGTTCATCAATTCTATGATGAAGGACGGAAAAAAGACTATTGCCGAAGGTCTTTTTTATGATGCAATAAAAAGAATTGAAGAAAAAGAGAAGGATGCAGTTTCTCTGTTTGAAAAGGCAATTTTAAATGTTGGACCAAGACAAGAGATAAAACCAAGAAGAGTTGGGGGGGCATCTTATCAGATTCCTATTGAAGTTAGAGGAGAAAGAAAAACTTCCCTGGCAATCAGATGGATAATTTTAGCCGCAAAAAACCGCTCAAATAAAGAGTACCACACATTTTCTGAAAAATTGGCAGCAGAACTCATGGATGCAGTTGAAAATAAGGGTGAAGCAGTCAAAAAAAGAGATACAGCTCACCGCATGGCAGAAGCCAACAAAGCCTTCAGTCATTTCCGTTGGTAACCTCATTGATTTTGCGTGGTAAAATAGAGTATGGAAAACTTTAACGACATAACTTGGTTTGGGCATGCTTCTTTCATGTTTGTCGATTCTAAAACTGGACAAAAGATTTACTACGTTGATCCTTTTCAACTTCCCTCTCAAGACCTCGACAAAGCAGACATTGTTTTTGTCACGCATGCGCATCATGACCATTTGTCTGAAGGCGATATTAACCATATTCTAAAAGAGGATACTGTAGTTGTGGCTACCTCTGATTCGCTTGAAACTCTCAGTATTTCTGCCAAAAAATATCCGGTAGAACCAAATCGGCAATATGATGTTCGCGGTTTTAACTTTGAGACTGTTCCGGCTTATAACACAAATCCCCAAAAACTTAACTTTCACCCAAAGTCCAACAATTGGGTTGGGTATATCTTTGAAATAAACGGAAAGAAAATTTATCATGCCGGGGACACGGATTTTATCCCGGAAATGCGTGATTTAGCCTCAAAAAACCTGGATATCGCAATGCTTCCCATGGGCGGAACTTACACAATGGATGTAGAGGAAATGATAGAAGCGGCAAATGCAATCAGCGCAAAATACACAATTCCCATGCACTACAAAAGACTTCTTGGAGAAAAAGCAAAAGAAGCAGAAGAAAAACTAAAATCCGGAGTCAAAAACTCCCAAGTCCTAATTCTAGAAGAAGTAAGTTGAGATTCGTAAGTATGCTATTAATGATTATACTCTTATCAATAATTCACAGCCTCACAATAAAGCCTTCTATATAGAGTATATAGGTTTAGTATAGATTATAAGTACACAGGTAGCACTTATTGGCTTCGAAATGGATTATAAATTCAGAATCTATAATTTTGCTGTCTTGACAAATAAAATAAATGTAGTAAAATAAAATCATGGATAGCTTAAATTCACTTTATGAATTCATAGATAGGGCGGAAAAGAATAGGAAATATCTCGCAAACGTTGCGGTTAATTTCCGAACCCCCTTGCGTGTTATAGAGAAAGAATTAAGCGGTGAAGAAAAAAATTCTCTTGAATCAATTAAGAAAAATTTAGATCAAATAATAGCTGTTATTTATTCAAAAAGCGATAATAAACTTTCAGCAGCCTCTCTAGGTGTTTATAAAAGGAGGATTCATAGTCTCATAAAAGATTACGAGGAATATGGTAAGGATCCTAGTAAAATGGCTTCTTGGGATAGGAAAATATCAATTAGGACGCCTAAAGAGAAAACAGTAAAAGTATTGTCTTCTGAAAAACCCGTAGACTCCTCTACTATTGCGCTCCCATCTTTTGATAATAATGAGTTCCAAGCAGTTGATTTGATGTTAACTAATGGAAAAGGAAGAATTATCGTGCCTAGAGATTTTACAGAGGATGACGCAAAAAAACTGAAAGCACAAATAGATATTTTAGCTAATATTTTTTCCTGACGATAGCAAATAATATCCAGGGGATGCGCAAGTGCGTCGGTCAATTCTCAGTTGATTGGAAGCGATTCTTTGAATAGAAAAGCAGAGTAGGTGCAAATCCTGCCCCCTGGTACCTAAATACCTAAAAAGAGCCTTCCGGCTCTTTTTTATTGGAAACGATTCTTTGAATAGATTTACATTATAACACAGAGTGTGTTATTGTCAAACTATAGGTTATTGTTGGACAGTAACGCTGAGGATTTTGTCGCCAACTAAAATTTTATTTCAAAAAACTTTCTTTTTGCATCAAACTTTATATAGTCGAAATAGTTAAAGAATCCTTCTCGACCCAGAAGAGGCATTTGAATACTTTCTCCGAATTGAATCATTGTGTCAATCTTCTTATTCTCCAGCTGAATCCTACAAAAAACTGCATATGTTCGTCCACCTATTCCGCCTACTCCAAGTATATCTCTTGGTTCTCCTTTTTTATAATCTATTCCAACCTCTGTAGCAAAGGAAGCAGGAAAAACATTGTTATCTGCTCCTGAATCAACAAGCGCCTTAATGAAATTCGCACTCCATTTATTTTTATTACCTATTTTAATTAGTAAATAAGGCCGATAAATACTTGCAAGCTTTTTAGTCTTTGAATCTCTAAATATTTCAGGATGAAACTTATAAGATATTACAGGCATGTTGGAGCAAGCGTTTTGTTAAATGGAGGAACAAACATAATTATAGCGTCTTTGATATTTATCCTTCTTATTTCTTTTTGTAGCACATCAAGACTTTTATTGGAAAGCAATACTTTCTTGTAATTTCTATCTGTTGCAATCCATTTATTTTCGTTGTTTATGTAAAGCTTAATATTCATAAGATAATTATCTCATATTTTGTCAAATAATTATTGTTGCACCGAAACTTTCAACATTTTGTCGCCGACTGCAATACTTTTTACTACGTCCATTCCCTTTGTAACTTTACCAAAAATCGTATAAGCGTTGGGAAGCTGATTATCCTCAAGCATTATAAAAAACTGGCTGCCGTTTGTGTTGGGTCCTGCGTTTGCCATAGCTACGACTCCTTCCTGATACCCTGCTTTATAACTTGCGGTATTAGGATTTAGCTCATCTTCAAATCTTGCGCCATAAATTGAAGTGCCGCCTGTACCATTTCCATTTGGATCTCCTCCCTGAATTACAAACCCCGGCTCAACTCTATGGAAAGTTAAATTATTGTAGTAGCCGGTTTTTGCCAGAGTTGCAAAATTGGTTACGGTTTTTGGAGCATCCTGCGGATAAAGCTCAATTTCTATATCCCCCTTCGCGGTTTTTATAACAGCACTAGTTGCAGAAACTCTTTCAGATTCTGCTGTGCCAGTCGGTGTGGGAGTTTCGTCCAGGGGACGATCAGCCTGTGGCTGAGGAGTTGGTGTGTTATTTTGATCTGAAAGCATATTAAATCCAAAAAATCCTAAGACTGCAATTGCTACGACTATAATAACAGTTTTCATCTTTTGGTATCTGACCATTTTGCCAGACTTAGATTTAATTTTCAAGACCCGAAGTTAATCCGACTTTTCCTAAGTTAAGAAAATATTCATTTTCCTTGGAATTATTATGGTTTATAACTTTTTCATAAGTAGCTCTTAATAAATGCATTGCGTGTCCGACTTTAACCAAAATTGGAAGTGTTTCCAGTTCGTACTCTGTTAACGTAATATATTTCTGATATTCAACTAGTGCTAGATTGTAATAGTCTTTCGTTTGGGAAATATCACCTTTGTCAAAAAAAGTATCGTTGAATAAAACTGCAAGCTCGATAATTCTAGGAGAATAATTTGCTACGGCAAAATCAATAACATAAATCTTTCCATTCTTGTCTTTCATAAGATTTGTCGTTATCAAATCTCCATGGATTAGAGCCTTTGGTAATTTGTTGAAATTTATTCCCTCAAAGTCCGCGACTAAGGGATTAATAAGGAGTTTTTGCTCCGATTCTAACACTTTCCCTTTTTCTCTATATTCCTTTAGGAAATTGATAATTGCCCAGCTGTCATATATTAAAGGTGGTTTTAATTGAATACTATTAATTAGTACAGCTTGTTTAATAATAAACTGCAATTCTTTATTGGTAGGGTTATGGTTCAATTCAAAGAAGCTGTTTCCGCCTATATATTCAAAAACAGATAATCTATCTTCAGTTTCTGCTAACGAAGTTTTATATAAGAAATCATCATGATTTTTATAGAGTTTTGGATGAGATACTCCAGCGCTGAGCGCAGCATTAACGACTTCAATATACTGCCGGCATTCTTTTTCGCTTCTGAATGAGCCAAAGATTTTAACGAAAAACTTTCCTTTATCGGTAATTAAAATAAGATTAAAATCTTCGTAACCTTGGATAATTAATTCATGCGATTCATAAGAACCAATGTTATAATCCTTGCAAACTTTTGAAAACAGAGGTTTTAGATCACCCTGGTAATTAATTCTTTTCTGAAACTCATCCATTAGCCGGATTATAACATTCTATGGCCAAAAGTTATAAAATATGTTATACTTTCCTCAATCCCTTCGGGGACTTTTTTAAATTAAAATTATGGCTGCAACAAATAGAGATTTTACATTAGATAAAATTAGAAATATTGGTATTATTGCCCACATTGACGCGGGCAAAACTACAACCACAGAACGTATCCTTTATTACACCGGAAGAACCTACAAAATTGGGGATATTGATGAGGGAAATACCCAGATGGACTGGATGGAGCAGGAAAAAGAGCGCGGAATTACTATTGTATCCGCTGCAACCACTGCTTTTTGGACCCATTCGGCGAGCTCAGGGCAAGCAAAGCAAGAAGAACATAGGATAAATATTATTGACACTCCCGGTCACGTTGATTTTACAGCGGAAGTAGAGCGCTCGCTCAGAGTTTTAGACGGTGGAATTACAGTCCTTGATGCAGAAGAAGGAGTTCAGTCCCAGTCTGAAACTGTTTGGAGGCAGGCGGACAAGTATAAGGTTCCAAGACTTTGTTTTGTAAACAAGATGGATAAGCTTGGGGCAGACTTTTTGGCAACTATAAAAAGTATTGAAGATAGGCTAGGCGCAAATCCTGCAATCATGGTTTTGCCAATAGGAGCCGAGCAAACTTTTAAGGGAACGGTTGATCTTCTTTCCCGCCAGTCTTTTATTTGGGGATCTGATGAACTTGGAGCAAAGTTTGAAACACTGGATGAGGTTCCGCAGGACATGAAAGATCAGGTAGAAGAATATCGTTCTAAGTTAATTGAAAAAATTTCAGAGACTGATGACGGCCTGCTTGAAAAGTATTTGGCAGGAGAAGAACCAAGCGTTCAAGAGCTAAAGGCAGCTTTAAGACGCGCAGTCATTGCCTACAAATTGGTCCCAATTTATGCAGGATCGTCTCTTAGGAATAAAGGTGTCCAGCCGCTTTTAGATGCTGTTATTGATTACCTTCCTTCTCCTTTGGATCTCTCTTCTGCAAAAGGAAAAGGAATAAATCCTAAAACAGGCGAGGAAGTTGAAAGATTGCCTGATCCAAAAGGTCCATTTGCGGGCCTTGCTTTCAAAATCCAAATTGACCCTCACGTTGGAAAGCTAACCTACTTTAGAGTTTATTCAGGAACAGTAGTATCCGGTTCTTATATTTACAACAGTACAAAAAATATAAGAGAAAGAGTCGGCCGAATACTTTTGATGCATGCCAACACAAGAGAAGAAATTAAAACAGCCGCGGCAGGAGAAATAGTAGCGCTTGTCGGGCTCAAAGATACAACAACCGGAGATACTCTTTGTGATGAAGCAAATCCAATAATTCTTGAAAAAATTACATTTCCTGAGCCTGTTATCTCATTGGCTATTGAGCCAAAAACAAAATCAGACCAGGAAAAACTTGGATTTTCTCTTAAAAGACTTATGGAAGAAGATCCGACATTTACAGTTAAAACAAACCATGAAACAGGGCAAACTATTATTTCAGGAGTTGGGGAACTTCAGCTTGAAATTATGGTAGATAGAATGAAGAGAGAATTTGGAGTTTTAGCAAATGTTGGAGCACCTCAAGTAGCCTATAAAGAGACAGTTTCACAAGAGGCACAAGCCGAAGGAAAATATATCCGCCAATCCGGTGGGCGCGGACAGTATGGACATTGTTTTCTTAAGGTTACTCCAAAGCCAAGAGGAGAAGGATACGAATTTGTAGATGCAATTAAGGGTGGAGCGATTCCTGCAGAGTTTATAAAAGCAGTTGAAAAAGGTGTTGTTGAAACCATGGAAAACGGAATTCTACTTGGATATCCAATGGTTGATATGACAGTCACCTGCTATGATGGTTCATACCATGATGTTGACTCGTCCGAAATCGCCTTTAAAATTGCCGCTTCTCAGGCACTTCAAGCTGCAACAAGAAAAGCAGATTTAAAACTTTTAGAGCCTATTATGAAAGTTGAAGTTACAACTCCATCTGAATTTATGGGAGACGTAATTGGAGATTTGTCTGCAAAAAGAGGACAAATTATCAGCACTGAAGAAAGGGCAAAGGCAACCATTATTTTAGCATCTGTTCCACTTGCAGAACTTTCAGGCTATGCAACAACATTAAGATCTATGTCTCAGGGACGTGCATCTTACTACATGGAGCCATCACACTATCAGGAAGTTCCGCAGAATATAGTTGCTCAAATGTTAGAAAAATCCACCTTCACAGGTCGCATCTCTGCCCAGCAATAGTCCCCGTGTTGTAATCTTTGCAAGAAGTGTCCTATAATGGCTTTTATGGTTTCTTCAGAAAGAGTCCAGGGTTTTAATCCAAATCACACGGAAGTTTCCCAAGCAAGAAGAGATGATTTGACAGTTTGGTTTCCCAACGCTGAAGAATTGATAAGAGAGGGTTTTGATAATCTGTTTGGGATAAAAGATGTTCCCCCAATTGACATACACGGACATGACGGTTCACAAGCAACATATTTTGGTAAATTTACCAGAGGGGACGACCTTTATCATATTTCCGGAATGGGTCATGGTGAAATTACTTCCGAATCTCATTATCATGAATGGCCACAAGATGTAATAAAGCCCGCAACGATGTTTGGAGATAAAGTAGATGTTGCAGAAGAATACTTCGTTTTGTCTGGGTGGGGGATTCTAGTACTAGGAGAAGACGAAGATGCTGTTGAGTATATTTTAGACAAAGACCGCCCTTTTGTTGTTCATGCTGGAACAATGCACAGAGTTAGAACAGAAGGCGGGCCAGTGTTGCTTGCGCTTAAAACTAGATACGGTGCATTAATTCCAGAGGATAAATTGCACATGCGTCCAAAAAGAAAAACTATTTTCCCCCTTGACGAGGCTCGGAAAATGTAGTATTATTATTGTTAGCCTTCTTGAAGGTTTTTATTTTTCTTGTATGGCAGAATCAGCAAAATTTCAAAGAACAAAACCGCATCTTAATATTGGTACCATTGGTCACGTTGACCATGGCAAGACCACATTAACTGCAGCTATTACAACGGTGCTTTCCAAAAAAGGAATGGCAACAGCTAAAAAGTACGAAGATATTGATAACGCTCCAGAGGAAAAGGCTCGTGGAGTTACAATCAATATTTCCCACCAAGAGTACGAGACAGAAAAAAGACATTATGCTCACATTGACGCTCCGGGCCACGCAGATTATGTCAAAAACATGATTACAGGTGCGGCTCAAATGGATGGAGCAATTCTCGTAGTTTCCGCTCCGGACGGTCCTATGCCCCAGACAAGAGAACACATCCTCCTTGCTTACCAGGTTGGAGTTCCGGCAATCGTAGTTTTCCTTAACAAATGCGATATGGTCCAAGACGAAGAGCTTTTGGATTTGGTTGAAATGGAAGTACGCGAACTTCTTACAAAATACAAATATCCGGGAGACAAAATTACAATAGTAAGAGGATCAGCTCTTAAGGCACTTGAAGGCGACGCAGATGCAGAAAAGCAAATATTAGCCTTGATGGATGCAGTTGACGCAGATATTCCAACACCAGAAAGAGAAATTGATAAACCATTCTTAATGCCTGTTGAAGACGTCTTCTCCATCAAAGGACGTGGAACAGTTGTAACCGGAAGAATTGAAAGAGGAACAGTCAAAGTGAATGAAACGGTTGAAATAGTTGGAATTAAAGCTACAAAATCCACAGTTGTAACAGGGGTAGAAATGTTTAAAAAGCAACTTGAAGATGGACAAGCAGGAGACAATGTTGGGCTACTTCTGCGTGGAGTTGAAAAAGCTGATGTAGAGCGCGGACAGGTTATTGCAAAACCGGGGAGCATTACTCCTCACACAGATTTTGAGGGAGAAATTTATATCTTGGCAAAAGAGGAAGGCGGACGCCACACGCCATTTTTTACAGGCTACAGGCCACAGTTTTATATTAGGACAACCGATGTAACAGGAGAAGTTACTCTTCCAGCAGGCGTTGAAATGGTTATGCCTGGAGACAATACAAAAATGACTGCAAAACTTATAGTTCCGGTAGCTTTGGAGGACGGACTTAGATTTGCAATTAGAGAAGGCGGAAAAACAGTTGGAGCAGGTGTAATTAGCAAGGTTTTGAAATAATCGGTCCAGAGGTTCGCTTTGAGGAGTTTATCCAGAGGCTTGCCGAAGGATCTTTTTTTTGCTAAAATCCAGTTCTAGGCACTTTTAAAAGGGAGCATATGCCAAAAGGAAGAATTAGAGTAAGACTTAAAAGTTACGACGCAAGGGTCATAGACCTTTGTTCCCAGCAAATTTTAGATACGGCAATAAGAACCGGAGCTAAGATTGTGGGTCCAGTGCCACTTCCTACCAGGCGAACAGTATATGCAGTTAACCGCTCTCCTTTTATAGATAAAGACGCCCGTGACCACTTTGAAATGCGGGTCCACAAAAGATTGATTGACATAATTTCCCCAACCGACAAAACAATTGATTCCCTAACGCATTTGGAGCTCCCTGCCGGAGTCTCTATTGAAATAAGAATGTAGTTTGTTCTTCAAGGCTATTCTCTATTGCATTTAGGCAGATATTTCTATATAATTACCCTAGTTTAAGTCATGATAATCCCAAAGGAGGTTCCTTTGACTACATAAGCTCTATTTAGGAAAATTTTTTCCTAAGAATAAGGCGGCTATATGTAGTCGCTTTTTTGGTTTTATCGACAAATAAGGTATGCAAGCAATTATTGGTCAGAAAAAAAGTCAGACACAGAAATTTTTAGAAGATGGAAGAAGAATCCCTGTAACAGAGGTTTTGATTACCGGCGGAAATGTAGTTGTGCAGACAAAGACACAGGAAAAAGATGGCTATAGTTCAATCCAACTTGCATATGGCAGCAAAAAGAAAGCCAATAGAGCCTTGATTGGTCACGTAAAAGGAGCCGCACTGCAAAAGGCTCCTCTTTTTTTGAGAGAAATTGGAGTAGATGGGGAAATACCGGCTGTCGGAGCAATTATTAAGGCATCCGAAGTTTTTAAGCCTGGAGATATAGTAGATGTGATTGGAGTCTCAAAGGGTAAAGGGTATGCCGGTGGAGTAAAAAGATATCATTTCAAAGGTGGACCAAGAACTCATGGTCAGTCAGACCGCGAAAGAGCACCTGGGTCCATTGGGCAGTCTACAACTCCCGGAAGAGTTTATAAGGGAAAGAGAATGGCAGGACGGATGGGACATGAAAAGGTAACCGTTGCTAATTTGCAGATTGTTGAGGTAACCGATGATGGAGTTTTGATAAAAGGCTTAGTTCCGGGCCCTGTAAACAATCTTCTTATGATTACAAAAGTAGGAGAAGCCAAAAAGTTTACACCCTTATACAAAGAACAAGTTGACGAGCCTGAAGTTGCACAGGAAGAAATCGTCGAAACAGCAGTTGAAACTCCAGAAGTCATTGCTGAAGCCGCCGGTAGCACTTCCGTTTCAGATGACGCTCAGCCAGTCGCAGATAAAACACCAGTCGATGAAGCCGCTGAGCTAAGTGTAAGCGGACAGTCAGAATCAGAAGAAAAACCAGCAGAAAATGTGGAGTCCGCTTTCAGTTCATCTGAGAACGTAAGCACTCCCGTCGTCTCTGAAAAGAATAATAAACAACCGGTAGAAAAAGAGGAGGAGAAGGAAAATGCCAGTTAAGAAAGTCAAAAGTCAAAAGTCAAAAGTCAAAAGTTTGATAGCCAAAAAAACTATAGTTCCAAGTAAGGTTACTGTTGGTGGTCAGGCTGCCAGCACTAAGACAAAAGGACTAAATGTGCAGGTTTTTACTGCAGCGGGTGTATCTGCTGGTACAATGTTGCTTCCAAAAGAAATATTTGGAGTAGAAGTTAATGAAAATCTTCTTGCGCAAGCTGTAAGAGTTTATCTTGCGAATCAAAGACAAGGAAATGCTTCTACTAAATCAAGAGGAGAAATTAATATGACAACAGCAAAATGGTATAGGCAAAAAGGAACAGGTAGGGCAAGGCACGGCGCAAAATCTGCGCCTATTTTTGTGCATGGAGGAGTTGCTCATGGTCCAAAACCAAAAGACTATTCGCTAAAACTTCCTAAAAAAATGAAAAAATCCGCCTTGGTTTCGGCGCTTTCTGCAAAACAAAAGAACGGACAAATAAGAGTTTTAACTGGACTTGAAAAGATTGAGTCAAAGACCAAAAGCGTTGCAACTTTACTTAAAAAACTAGAACTTTCCGGCAATAAAACACTTCTTGTTACTCCGGATGGAATAAAGAAGGGTTTTGAAAATATCTTCCGAGCAGGCAGAAATATTGAGGGAGTAACTATTTTATCAGCAAAGACTCTTAATACCTATGAAGTTTTAGATAGTAGAATGATTCTTTTTATGAAACAGTCTATAGATACTCTGAAGGAAAGCCTAGTAAAGGAGCAAAAATGAACATAACAGACGTAATCCTAGGGCCAATAATAAGTGAAAAATCTAGTAAAGATGCAGGGATTTCCAGATTTACTTTTAAGGTTACGAAGGCGGCAAATAAGTACGCAATTAAAAAGGCAGTAGAAGATAAGTTTAGGGTTAATGTAGTTTCTGTTGCGACAACAGTTGTCAAAGGAAGAAGTCAAAGATTTGGCGCAAGAAGAATAGAAATAACACTTCCCTCCTGGAAGAAAGCAATTGTGCAACTTAAGACTGGAGAGAAAATTGACTTATTTGAAACGGCAACAGAATAAGATTTATGATTAAAGATTTAAGATTAATGAAAGAAAGGAGAGTAGCGCGTGCCCGCAAAGCGGGACTGAATTAACTTCAGAGCGCGGTGGAGAGGAAACGTAGTTGCCTCTCCAAATATCATTGTGAGAAAACTAAAAACAATAAAGAAAAAAATGTCAGGAAGAGATGTGGCAGGCCGTGTTTCTGTCCGACATCAAGGTGGTCAGCACAAGAGATTCCTTAGGAACGTAGATTTTAAAAGAGATAACAAAGATGTCACGGGAAAAGTTGTAGGAATTGAGTATGACCCGGGTAGAAGTGCAGATATAGCGCTTGTTTATTACTCAGATGGCGATAAGCGATATATTTTGGCTCCAGAGGGATTAAAGCTTAATGACATAGTTTCTTCCGGGAGAGATGTTGATATTAGAGTTGGAAACACATTGCCCTTGGAACTTTTGCCAGTTGGGACAGTAGTCCACAACGTGGAGCTTGTGCATGGCCGTGGAGGACAGTTGGCAAGAAGCGCAGGAACATCTGCGACAGTTGCGGCAAAGGACGCCGGGTTGGTACAATTGAAACTTCCCTCAGGAGAAATAAGAAAAGTAAGGCAGGAATGCTTTGCGACTGTTGGGCAGCTTGGAAACATAGATTGGAAAAATGAAGTTTTTGGCACAGCGGGAAGAAAAAGACGCATGGGAATAAGGCCCACGGTTCGCGGAGTTGCCCAAAACCCACGCTCACATCCTCATGGAGGAGGGGAAGGAAGAAGCGGAATCGGCATGACGACACCCAAGACTTTTGCCGGTCGTCCAGCTGTTGGTAATACAAGGAGACCTAAGAAATACTCCAACAAGTATATTGTTTCAAGGAGAAAGAAATAATGAGTAGATCAACTAAAAAAGGACCATTTATAGATCAAAATCTAATTAAGAAGATTTTGAAACAAAAAGAGACCGGGGATAAATCGGTAGTTAAAACATGGGCAAGAGCGTCCCAAATTTCGCCCGAATTTGTAGGACACACAATTGCGGTTCACAATGGGAAAATTCACATAAACGTTTTAATAGTTGAAGGAATGGTTGGACATAGACTTGGGGAATTTTCTCCAACTAGAACTTTTAGAAGTCACGGAAGAGTTGTTGCAAGGGAGATATCGAAAACCTAGAAAATAGAAGATAGAATATGGAAAATAAATCAGCAGTTGCAAAAAGTAGCGCAGTTAGGGTAAGTACAAGAAAAGTAAGGCTTGTCGCGGATTCAATTAGAGGGCTTGCGGTTGAAAAAGCTTTGGGTGCTCTTTCCCAGCTTAGCAAGAGAGGATCTGTCTCGCTGGAAAAAACCCTTAAGAGTGCTGTTGCAAACGCGGTAAGTAAGGGTATGGTAAAAGAAAATCTTTTTATAAAAAGTTTAGAAGTGGGTCAAGCGCCGGCGCTTAAAAGATATCATCCTTCAACAAGAGGAAGAATACACCCTTATAAAAGAAAAGCATCTCATATAAAAATAGTTTTGGAGGAAAAAAAGTAATGGGACAAAAAATTAATCCAAATATTTTAAGGCTTGGACCTGTTTATAACTGGCATAGCCGTTGGTTTGATGATAAAAGATATAAGGATCTTTTGCTTGAAGACTTTATGCTTAGAAAGGCGCTCATGGATAGGCTTAAAACAGCAGGAATATCAGATATTGAAATTGAAAGATCAATAAATAACATCAATCTGATAATTTATGTTTCAAGACCTGGAATGGTTATTGGCCGAGCAGGAACAGGGCTTGATGATTTGAGAAAGTTCTTGACAGTGATTATTGCAAAGGGAAAGAAAGGAAAGAATATTCCAAAGCTGGATATTAGAGTTGAGCCGATTAAAGAAGCAAATCTTGATGCGTATTTGATTGCTAAAAATATTTCAGATCAACTAACGCGCAGAATGCCGCACAAGAGACTCATGACGCAATCTGTTGAAAGGGTCATGTCAGCCGGTGCTAAGGGAGTAAGAATTATTTTGGCAGGAAGAATTAATGGGGCAGAAATTGCAAGACGGGAAAAAATGCAAAAAGGAACAGTTCCGTTGTCAACAATTAGAGAACATGTCACTTTTGCAAGTGTCCCCTCTCTTACAAAAAAAGGATACATAGGAGTTAAAGTGTGGATAAACAGAGGAGATAAATAATATGTTATCACCAAAAAGAGCAAAATATAGAAAACAGCAAAGAGGACACATGAAAGGAAATGCTCATTCGGGAACCAAAGTTTCTTTTGGTGAGTTTGGACTTATGTCGGAGCAGCAGGGTTGGATAACAAGCAGACAAATAGAAGCAAGCAGACGAGCCATAACTCACTACATTCAAAGAGGTGGAAGAGTTTGGATAAGAATTTTTCCTGATAAGCCAATCACTAAAAAACCAGCAGAAACCAGAATGGGTGGAGGAAAGGGAGATATTTTTGAGCACGTTGCAAGAGTTTTGCCCGGACGTATGCTTTTTGAAATGGGTGGAGTGTCAAAGGAGACTGCAGTCCAAGCCCTAAGACTTGCATCTCATAAATTGCCTGTATTAACAAGAGTAGTAGCAAAGGAAGATCAAATTTAATGAAAACAAAAGACGTTAAAGATTTACATTCAAAGACAATAGAAGAACTTAGAGGCATGTATAAAACTGCCAAAGATGATTTGCTGGAGCTTACTTTGTCTCATTCACAGGCAAAGCTCAAAAACACAAGCTCAATTTTTTCAAAGAAAAAAGACATAGCAAGAATCCTAACAATTCAAAGAGGAAAGGAGCTTGCATCTAGCAAGAAGTAAACTATGAGCAAAATAATTGAAGGAAAGGTAGTATCTGTAAAAATGCAAGGAGTTGTAATAGTTAGGGTAGGAAGAAAAACTCCTCACCCACTTTATAAAAAACTTCTTAATAAGAGCAAGAAGTATAAAGCTGCCGTAGGAGAGGTAGCAGTATCTTTGGGAGATAAGGTTAGAATTATTGAAACTCGCCCACTCTCGAAAGACACGCATTTTAAATTACTGGAGAAAGTTAGATAATGATTCAACACAGATCAATACTTGTAGTTGCGGATAACTGCGGTGCAAAATCACTTCTTGTGATCCAAATTTTTGGTGGGTCAAAGAGAAAGTTCGGCTATCTTGGGGATGTGTTAAATTGCGTTGTTAAAGAAGCTTCTCCAAACGGTACCGTAAAAGACAGTCAAATTGTTAAAGCGGTTTTAGTTCGCTCTCACAAGGAGTTTAAAAGAGCAGACGGATCATATATTAGATTTTCGGAAAATGCGGCAGTTGTTATAGATAACGCGAAAGATAAAAACCCTGTTGGGACAAGAGTTTTTGGTCCAATAGCAAGAGAAGTAAAAGATAGAGGATTTGCAAAGATTGCAAGCATGGCAAGTGAGGTTATATAATATGAAACTTAAAAAAGGAGATACAGTTACAGTGACTGCGGGAAAAGATAAAGGAAAGACAGAGAAGATTGAAAAAGTCTTGACTCGCGAAAGGAAAATTATAGTCACGGGAGTAAATCAATTTAAGAGACATTTGAAAGCAAGAGCGGCAGGAAAGCCATCTGAAATCGTAACAATCACTAAGGCATTCTCAATGGCCAATGTTGCACTTGTCTGCACAAAATGCAAGAAATTAACAAGAATAGGATATCTCCTTGAAAAAGGAAAAAAAGTAAGAATTTGTAAAAAGTGTAAAAAGGAAGTTTAAATATGGATAATTTACAGGTAAGATTTAAAAAAGAAATAGCAAATAAACTAAAGGAAGAGCTGGGTATTAAAAATGTCCATCAAATTCCTTCCATGGTTAAAATAGTTGTTAATATGGGAGTCAAAGATGCAGTTGCTGACAAAAAAAATATGGATGCTGCAATTGTACAAATGACTCAGGTTGTTGGACAAAAGCCAAAGATTACAGCAGCAAAAACATCAATAGCAGCTTTTAAGTTAAGAGAAGGGGAAAAGATTGGCTTGGTAGCAACATTGCGAGGAAAAAGAATGTATGATTTCTTTGAAAAATTGATAAATGTTGTTTTTCCAAGACTTAGAGATTTTCATGGAATTAAAAAAGACAGCTTTGACGGACGCGGAAATTTTACTTTAGGCTTTTCAGAGACAGCAGTTTTTCCTGAGATAGACCCGGGAAAAATAGAAAAAGCTCAGGGATTTGAAATAACAATTGTTACTAACGCAAAAGATGATAAGAAAGGAATGGCACTCCTTACGGCACTTGGAATGCCCTTTCAAAAATAAAGATATGGCTAAAAAATCAAATGTAGTTAACTCTAAAAAAAAGCAAAAGTTTCCGTCCAGAGTTCATAGTAGATGCAGTATTTGTGGAAGGAACAAGGCATTTATGAGAAGATTCGGCCTTTGCAGAATCTGTTTTAGAGAGCTTGCTTTAAAAGGAGAGTTACCCGGAGTTACAAAGTCTACCTGGTAGAAATTATATGGCATATCAAGTTTCAAATTTCATAATAACAATAAAAAATAGCGCGAAAGCTCGAAGAAGAACTGCCGTTATTCCCTACTCTAATATGAGCAAGAGTATTGGCGAGATCCTTATTAGGGAAGGATTTTTAACAAGCATAAAGGAGGACATGGTTGATAAAAGACGAGTTCTTGTTGTGACGTTAAAGTTTATTAAGAGAATACCTGTACTGCGGGATGTCAAGATATTTTCAAAACCATCACTAAGAATATATGCTAATTCAAAGAAGATACAAGAAGTTAAAAGAAGAGGAAGACACAAAGTAATCTTGTCAACAAATAAGGGAATCATGGAAGCAAGAGAAGCTCAGAAGGAAGGAATTGGAGGAGAAATTCTCTTTACAATTAATAGCTAATATGTCAAAAATAGGCGGAAAACCAGTAATAATTAAAGAGGGAGTTAAGGTAACTCTTGACCATGGAGTGGTAAGAGTTGAAGGCATAAAGGGAAGTCTTCAATTTACCATCCCAAAAGATATTAATGTTAATGTGGTGGAGAACACAGTTGTAATTTCTCAGAGTGGCAACGGCGATGACAGGAAGATAAGAGCATTATTTGGATTGACCCGGGCTATAATTGCAAATATGGTGACTGGTGTTTCCTCTGGTTTTGAAAGAAGACTTGAGCTTTCTGGTGTTGGATACAGAGCGCAAGTACAAGGAAATGATTTAGTTATTTCTGTTGGGTTTTCTCATCCTGTAAAAATAGTTCCACTTGAAGGAATAAAATTTGCAGTTGAGGAAAGCAGTATTATAGTTTCCGGAATGGATAAAACTCTAGTTGGGAATACTGCGGCAGTCATAAGAGCGGTTAAGCCACCGGAGCCTTATAAAGGAAAGGGAATAAAATTTGCAGGAGAGAGAATTAGAAGAAAAGTCGGAAAAGCAGCAAAGGCTGTTGGAGCTAAATAATCCTTCGGCAAGGACTTCGACTGAGCTCAGTCGAATGTCTCAGGATAAATATGAATCAAGATAGAATACTTAGAAAAACAAGAAGAGTAAGAAGAAAAATATTTGGCACAAAAGATGCGCCAAGACTTTCCGTGTTTAGATCAAATAAATATATGTATACCCAGCTAATAGACGATGAAAATAGAGAAACAATTCTTGCCATCTCTGAAAAGAAACTGGGGAAGACAGAAGGCAAAAAATTTGACAGATCAAAAGAATTGGGGCTTCTTTTGGCAAAAGAAGCATTGGGTAAGAAAATTAAAAAAGTTATATTTGACAGAGGAAGATATATCTATAAAGGAAGAATAAGAGCTCTAGCGGAAGGAGCAAGAGAGGGAGGACTTAATTTCTAATGGCATACGGTAATTTTAAAAGAGAGCAAAACTCAGATGGATATGATGAAAAGATTATCCAGGTAAACAGAGTTTCCAAAAAAACTAAAGGCGGAAATAAAATTGGTTTCTCTGTTCTTATGGTTGTAGGGGACAAGAAGGGTAAGGTAGGAGTTGGTCTTGGAAAAGCACCAGATGTAAGTTCTGCCATAAGAAAAGGCGCATCTGTTGCCAGAAAACACTTAATTGAAGTTCCTATTGTTAACACAACGATCCCTTTTAGGGTAGACATAAAACTTGGAGCAGCTAAAATTATTCTTAAGCCGGCACCTCGCGGAAGTGGAGTCATTGCAGGAGGAGCAGTAAGAAATGTTGTAACTGCAGCGGGTATCGAGAATATCTCCTCAAAAGTTTTGGGAACTAAAAACCAAGCGAGTAATGTTTATGCAACAATAGAAGCTCTGAAGCTTTTGGCGGAAAGGTATGAAAGGAAAGATAAATAACCTTAAAGGAAGATATATGCTAAGTTCTTTAAATAAAATTACACAAACAAAAAAGAAGAGGCTTGGACAAGGACACGGCTCCGGCCGTGTTAAGACATCCGGTCGTGGAACAAAAGGACAGAACGCAAGAAGCTCTAGGTCGCAATCTTTTGAAGGAGGAGCACTTCCTCTTATAAAACGCTTGCCGTTTAGGCGCGGAAAGGGAAGAAATAAGATTTTTAAAAGCAGACCCTTAGTTATAAATGTTAAGACATTGACGCTTCTTAAAAAAGATTCTATTGTTGACTTAGACACTCTTATCAAAAACCATATTGTTGATGAAAAAGATGCTAGAATGTATGGGGTCAAGATTTTAGGAGATGGCGATTTAGCCGTCTCTCTTACTGTTAGGCTGCCGGTTTCAAGAGGCGCCCGCAAAAAGATCGAAAAAGCAGGCGGAAAAGTAGAGCTGTAATAACACATGAACAACGTCGTAACACTTTTTAAAAATTCATTTAAAACTCCAAGTGTTAGGCGAAAAATCCTCTTCACAGCCGCAATATTTCTAGTTTTTAGAATATTTGCTCACATTCCCGTTGCAGGAGTTAATTTAGAAGCCTTGAAGAATCTTTTTTCCCAGAATCAATTCTTGGGTCTCTTAGATATCTTTTCAGGTGGAACTCTGGCCAACTTTTCCGTCATGGCATTAGGTCTTAATCCATATATTAACGCTTCGATAATCATGCAGCTTTTAACAATGGTTTTTCCAAAGCTTGAGGCACTCCAGAAAGAAGGGGAATCGGGCCGGAGGAAAATGAATCAATACACAAGAATGCTTACGGTGCCCCTGGCATTGTTTCAGGCAATCGGAATGTACGCGCTTTTGCGTAGTCAGGGAATAATTACTGTTCTTGCCCCAATGGATTTGATTGCTTTTATGTTAACTATGACAGCAGGAAGCATGCTTCTGGTCTGGCTCGGAGAGTTAATCACAGAGAAAGGTTTGGGAAACGGAATCTCCCTTCTTATTTTTGCAGGAATTGTAGGAAGACTTCCTGTAACTCTTGGACAAACAGCCTCAACCCTAAACAGTGGAAATTTTATAAACATAATCTTATTCTCCGCAGTCGCTCTAATAGTTATTGGATCAATAGTTCTTATAAATGAAGCAACAAGGCAAATAAGCGTTTATTACGCAAAAAGAGTAAGAGGAAACAAAATGTATGGCGGACAAACAACTCATCTGCCGCTTAGGCTTAACCAAGCCGGGGTGATTCCAATAATTTTTGCGGTTTCCTTAGTTCTTATGCCATCTCTTGTTGCTAACTATCTAACTGCTTCAAAAAATCCGGTGCTCTTTAATTTTGCAACAACTTTAACAGAATGGTTTAACCCGAATGGGGTATTCTATAACGCGCTCTACTTTATTTTAATTGTCGGGTTTACTTATTTCTATACAGCCGTTGTTTTTAATCCTAAGAAAATTGCGGATGAGATACAAAAATATGGCGGATTCATTCCGGGTATTAGGCCAGGTGCCTCAACCGCGCACTATCTGAATTATATCTTGACTCGCATTACTTTAGCAGGTGCCATATTTTTAGGTACGGTTGCTATCTTCCCAACTGTTGCAAGAGCCTTTACAAACGTACAAACATTACTCATTGGTGGAACCGGAATACTAATCGTTGTGTCGGTAGTTCTTGAGACTATAAAGGCACTTGAAGCGCAGCTGGTAATGAAAAACTACGACTCGTTTACTAAGTAATCCGCCAAAGGCGGACAAGAATATGAAACTTATTTTAATAGGAATTCAAGGAGCAGGAAAATCAACGCAGGGAAATTTACTCTCTGAAAAGTTTGGTATTCCCTATCTGTCGACAGGGCATATTTTTAGAGAACTTGCCAAGGAAAAAACTCCGTTGGGCCGATACATAAAAGAAGTCATGAATGCAGGATATCTTATATCTGATGATAAAACTCTTGAGATTGTAACAGAGTATCTTCACCGTCCGGAATACAAGAATGGATATATCTTGGATGGTTTTCCAAGAACTACCACCCAGGCGGAAGCTTTTGAGAATGGAATTGACAAAGTGATTTACTTGAAGGTTTCAGATAGAGAAGCCTTATGGAGACTTTCATACAGGGAGCCTGGAGACAGGCAGGATGAAACACTCTCCGCGATAAGAAAGAGAATAGAACAGTTTAATCAACTTACAAAACCGGTCCTTGATTTTTATAGAGAAAGAAGAAGGTTAATTGAAATTAACGGAGAAAATTCAATTGAGGAAGTGTTCCAGGATATTCTAAATGGAATTGGACAAAGTGAACAGTAAGATTATTGGAATAACCGGAGCATTTGGAAGCGGTAAATCAACAGCAGCCGCATTTTTTGAGTCAAAGGGATTTAAGAAAATTATTCTTTCTCAGTTTCTTGAAGAGGAAGCAAGAAAGAGAGGAATAAAAGAAATAACCAGGAAAATTTTGCAGAACATTGGGAACGAGTGGAGAGAAGAATACGGGGTTTCAATTCTTGGGGAAAAGGCTCTTGAGAAGATTTTGGCAGGAAGGCAAGAAAAAATTGTAGTCGATGGAATAAGAAATATTGGTGAAGTAGAAAAACTTAGAAACTCCGGTAATTTCATACTCATTGCAATGCTTTCAGACAGAACAGTTCGCTTCGATCGCCTTAAGAATCTTAGGAGAAGAGAGAGCCTAACGTGGGAAATATTTGAAAAACTCGACAGCCGTGACGCGGGAGCCGGAGAAAAAGAAACAGGGCTGCAGGTGGATAGGTGCATAGGTATGGCAGATGTCAGAATAGAAAATAACGGAAGCGAAAAAGAGTTTAGAAAAAAACTTGAATATTTTTTAACGCAATATGAAAAATAAGAATTTTACAGTAGCAATTGATGGTCCGGTAGGTTCCGGAAAAGGAACATTGGCTGTTGCATTGTCAAAAAAATTAAATGCTCTCTATATCTATACGGGAGGGATGTATAGAGCTCTTACCTTGAAATGTATGCGGGAGGGAGTAGATATTAGAAGCGAAGAAGAGGTCTTAAAAGTACTTGGTAGTACGGTAATAGAGCTTGGTCCTACTGAATATGTTACTAAAGTCATGCTTGATGGTAAGGATGTATCCTCTGAAATTTTTTCTCAGGAAGTAGCCAAACACACTCCAATAGTTGCGTCACATGAGCGTGTTAGAAAAGAGATGGTTGCGCGGCAGAAGGAATTGATAGAGGATGCGACTGCAATAGTTGAAGGAAGGGATATTGCTTCCGATGTTTCTCCGGACGCAGATTTAAAAATCTATCTTACGGCAGACTTAGAGACAAGGGCAAAAAGAAGACTTGCCCAATTTCAAAAACGAGGAGTAGGGTTATCTTTAGATGAGGTAAAAAAGGAAGTTTTAGAAAGAGATAGGAAGGACATGGAGCGTCAGGCATCTCCATTGACAGTTGCAGGAGATGCGGTAGTTATTGATACCACAAACGATACCATTGAGCAAACTGTCGAAAAAGTTGAGAGTAAATTAAGAGAAAAGGGGTTAATTTGATAAATATAAAGACAGATAAGGAAATAGAAGAGATGCGGCGTGGGGGAAAAATTCTTGCTGAAGCTCTGTTTGAGACTTTAAAGCGAGTTGCGCCCGGAGTTTCGGAGTTGGAGCTTGATAAACTTGCCGAAGAATTGATTGTAAAAAAGGGAGGACAGCCGGGATTTAAAAGAGTTGACGGGTATAAGCACACAATTTGTATTTCTGTAAACAGCGTTGTTGTCCATGGGATTCCATGCAGTTATAAAATAAAAGAAGGAGATGTGGTTGGTATAGACTGCGGCGTTTTTTATAATGGTTTTAATACGGATATGGCAGAGACAATAGCTGTCGGGGAAATCGGGGAAGAAGTCAGAAAGTTTTTAGAAACGGGGAAAAGAGCTCTTGAGGAAGGCATAAAGCAGGCAAAGTCGGGTAATAGAGTGGGACATATTTCCAAGGCTATACAAGATACTGTTGAAGGTGCGGGATACTCTATTGTAGAAAGTCTGGTAGGGCATGGGGTTGGCAAAGATTTGCATGAAGATCCGGAAATTCCTGGTTTTTTAGTAGGCGAGATTGAAAAAAAACCTGTTTTAAAAGAAGGAATGACAATTGCGATTGAAGTTATTTACAATATGGGTAAAAAAGATGTTGTATATCGTGGAGACGACCAGTGGACAATTAAAACCGAAGACAATAGTCTTTCCGGGCTTTTCGAGAGAACGGTCGCTGTAACAAATAAAGAGCCTATAATTCTGACTTCCTAGTTGTCATTTCAAAGCTAATTTGTTATAATTTGTGCTGAAGCGTCTAGTAGGAGAGAGGACGCTATTATTTATGGTTCATCAAGGCAGTTTTGAAGTAGAAGGAGTTGTTAAAGAGTCTTTGCCCAACACTCTTTTCAGAGTGGAACTTGAAGATGGGAACATTGTTCTTTGTCATTTGTCCGGAAAAATGAGAGTAAATTTTATAAAGATTTTACCCGGGGATAGAGTAAGAATTGAAATGACTCCATATGACAAGACTAAAGGAAGAATTACATATAGGGGAACTGGTAGATAAGGAGAGTATGTCATCCTGAGTGCAACGAAGGATCTATGAAAATTCAGATTCTTCACTTTGTTCGGAATGACAATGAAAAAAATTATGAAGGTTCACGCAAGTATAAAACAAAGATGTGCAAAGTGTAAAATAATTCGCAGAAAGGGCGTTTTACGTGTTGTGTGCGAAAATCCAAGACACAAACAAAGACAGGGATGAAAATAACTAATAACTCAGAACTAATAACTAATAACTTTAGATTTTCGATTTTAGATATTAAATTTAAGATGGAGCGAAGCGACTTATGAGATTTTCAGGAATAAATATACCGGACGAAAAAAGAGTTGATGTTTCTCTTGCCTACCTTTATGGAGTAGGAAGAAGCAATGCTGTGGGAATTTTAAAAAAGGCTGAAGTAGACGCTGCAAAAAGAGTAAGGGATTTATCTGAAGACGAGCAAAAAAGAATTCAAAAAATATTGGATGAAAACAAAATTGAGGGAGATTTAAGAGCTGAAGTCTCAAACAATATTAGAAGACTTAAGGAAATAGGTTCTTACAGAGGCATAAGACACAGCAAAAATTTACCGGCTCATGGACAAAGAACCAGAAGTAACGCAAGAACAAAAAGAGGAAAAAGGGTAACAATTGGAGCAATCAAAAAGGAAGTCGCAGCGAAGATGGGCATAACAACCACCTAAAGAATTATGATTAATGATTTAAGGTTTATGAATTTGAATTTGGGTCAATCCGCCTCTGGCGAGATTGAAGGAGGAGAAACCAACTGAAAGCCAAAGTCCGAGCAGGACAAAGGCACCAAGTTGAGTTTTGACGATATGGCAGAAAAAAAACTAACAGATAAAAAAGCTACGGCAAAGAAAAAGAATGAAGTAAAAGTTACTGCAGCGGGTAAAGTTTACATAACGGCAACTTTTAACAACACCTTAATAACTATAACCAATAGTGCTGGTGATGTTGTTTCTTGGAATTCTTCAGGAACTGCAGGTTTTAGAGGAACAAGAAAATCAACCCCATTTGCCGCAACCACTGCTATGGAAAACGCAGCAAGAAAAGCAATGGAAAAAGGCATTAAGACTGTTGACGTTTACATAAAAGGCCCAGGACCGGGAAGAGAATCATCTCTTCGTGGAATAAGAAGCGCGGGGCTTTCTATCTCAATGATTTCAGATTTAACGCCAATCCCACACAATGGCCCAAGGCCTAAGAAAAGGAGAAGGGTTTAATGGCTAGGTATAGAGGACCAAAACACAGGTTAGCAAGAAGGGAAGGAGAAAATATACTTGATAAGACATCAGCGTCACTTCAAAGACGTCTCAATGTCCCTCCTGGCGTCCATGGTAGAAAGGGGACAAGGAGAAGACTTTCCGAATACGGAATACAGCTTAGAGAAAAACAGAAGGCCAAAGTTATTTACGGAGTTTTAGAAAAGCAGATGCGAAGGATTGTTAACGAGGTCACAGCAAAAAAAGGAGACACAGGTGAACTTCTTGTGAGTATACTTGAAACACGACTTGACAATGTTGTCTACAGGCTTGGTTTTGGAAAGACAAGATATATGGCACGCCAGTTAGTCTCTCATGGACACATTTTTGTTAACGGAAAAAAACTTTCTATTCCTTCCTATTCTGTTAAGCAAGATGATGTTATTAGCCTTTCCCCTAAATTGAAAGCAAAGTTTGATGAGATACTGGCAATCCCAAATGAAAAGGACTTAATCTTGCCCCCATTCTTATCACGAAAAAAAGATGAGGGTACCCTTACTCGCTTACCAAAAAGAGAAGATATTGAAGTTCCTTTCAATCTTCAGCTAATTATTGAATATTATTCTAGATAGTAGTATAATAGAAATTCGTATGTTAGAGCCTACACTCAACGTAAAAGAAATAAAAGCAGACGAAGCCTACGGGGAATTCATTATAGAGCCCTTAGAACCGGGCTATGGTCATACTCTGGGAAATGCACTTAGACGTGTTCTTCTTGCATCTATTCCTGGCGCAGCTGTAACCTCTGTTAAAATCTCAGGGGTTAAGCACAAATTTTCAACAGTCCCAGGACTAAAAGAAAACATAGTTGATCTTCTGTTAAATATAAAGGGGCTCAATATTGGCCTTGTTGGTTCAAAGACCTCAAGTAAACTTTCTCTTTCCTCTCACGGAAATAAGAAAATTACAGCAGGAGACTTGGAAAAATCTGAAGATGTTGAAGTTATAAACAAAGACCATTATCTGGGTTCTTTGGGAGATTCAAAAGCAAAGCTTGATATGGAGCTAACTGTAGAGAAAGGAATGGGATATTCATTGGCCGAAGAAAGAAGGTCAACCACTGTTGGCATTATATCAACAGACGCAATATTTACACCGGTCAGAAGAGTTAATTATGAAGTATCAGCAACAAGAGTTGGCCGCCAAACAAACTTAGATAAATTAACTCTTTCAATTTGGACCAATGGAGCAATTTCACCAAGAGAAGCACTAGACGAAGCAGGAAGAATTCTTTCTTCCTACTTTTCTCAGATCTATAACCCAACAGCAGTCGAAGTCTCAGGAACAACAAAAAGTTCTGTATCTGACGGAGTATTAAAGCTTACGGTTGATGAGTTAGATTTACCAACAAGAATTTATAACAGTTTAAGAAACGGTGGAATAGAGACAATTGGTCAGATTTTAGAGACACCCAGAAAAGAACTTATTTCTATGAGAAATATGGGAAGCAAGTCCATAGGAATAATTGAAGAAAAACTTAAAGAAAAAGGCGTAGAGCTGGGAAGTTAATACTACAAGTATCCCCCATTTTTATGAGGAAGAATGTATTTGGCAGAAAATTTAAAAGAGACAAAAATCAAAGAACAGCTTTGTTTAAGGGTTTAATGTCTTCTCTTGTTATGTACGGCAAAATAAAGACAACGGAAGCAAAGTCAAAAGCAATAAAAGGTGAGGTAGACAAGTTAGTTACAAGAGCCAGAAAAGATGTTAAACTCGCAAGAAGACTTTTGGAACCTCATTTGACGGCAGAAGCAGTGGACAAGTTTCTTGCAGAAGTTGTTCCTGTTTTTAGAGATAGGGATAGCGGATTTACAAAGACGGTTAGACTTGGAAATAGACTCAAGGATAATGCATCTTTGGTTCTTATGACATGGACGGATGAAATTCCAGTTAAAAGTGAAAAGTTAAAAGTGAAAAGTTCAGGAAAAACTTTGAAAGGAAAACCTGAAGTCAAAGAAAAGCCGAAGAGAGTTGGAAAAACTGCAGAAAAAGCACCAGTTAAAAAGACAAGGAGAAAAAAATAATGAAACAACAAACTCAATCAACAAAACTCGCAGATATAAAAAGAAGTTGGCATTTAATAGACCTTAAAGAAAAAACATTAGGAAGAATCTCAACAGATATTGCCAAACTTTTAATGGGAAAAGGTAAGCCCTATTTTGTGAGAAATCTTGATTGTGGAGATTACGTTGTTATTATTAATGCCAAAGAAGTTAAAGTAACGGGAAAGAAAGAAACCGACAAGATATATCATAGACACTCTGGGTATCCAGGCGGAAAAAAAGAAGAGGCTTTGGGAAAACTTAGAATAAGAAAGCCGGAGGACATAATAATTCATGCGGTTAAGGGAATGTTGCCACAGAACAAATTAAGAGATAGAATGCTTACTAGGCTATTTGTATTTGCAGGCGAAACACATAAGTATGAAGATAAATTTCGGCCAAAGGCCGATCGTCCTCTAGCCGACAAAGGTTAAGCGAAGGTAACAAATTAGTATGGCAGAATCAACAAATAAAGATTTTATATACGCAGTTGGAAGAAGAAAATCAGCAATTGCAAGAGTGAGGCTATATAAGTCTGTTAAGGCAGGACTTTTGTGGGGTGATGCAAAAATAGAAAAAGGAAAGATTCTTGTTAACAGTAAGCCGGTTTCTGATTACTTTAGTTCGGCAGTTTCGCAGGCTCTTTATAAAGAGCCTTTTGTAGCTACAAATACTTTGGAGAAATATGCCGTAACCATTAGAGTTGCAGGTGGAGGACTTAGAGGACAATTAGATGCAGCACTTTTAGGAATTTCCCGTGCGCTCTCTGAAATTGATGTAGAAAAATACAGGCCGATTTTAAAGAAAAAAGGCATGTTAACTAGGGACGCAAGAGTAAGACAAAGAAGAAAAGTGGGTACAGGTGGAAAAGCAAGACGTCAAAAACAATCCCCAAAGAGGTAAAAAATTCTAAATTGGATGAATTAGTGAAGTTGGTCTTCCTCCAAATCGTCGATCCCTTTGTGAATACTCTACCAGAGTTTCTACAACATGCTCGTTTGTCATGTCAGGAAGATTTGCTTCAATAGATACAAACTCTGCTCTGTCTCCTGGCCATCCAAGACCTGATGTTCTCATTTCTCCTGAAGTTCTAATTACTAAATCAGCTGGTCTAAAACCTTCGGCCCAACCATCTCGCAGTGAATTCCACAAGTCTTCCGTCACAAGCAGACTAGGATTTTGTCTTATCATATTAGATAACTGTTGTGCCATCCTTAGTTCCTGATCGTCCCCATTAAAATCCAGAAGAAGGCCAAACCGTCTATCGGTGTATTGTTCGGTTTCTCTTTCCGCTACTTCCAAGGTTCTCCAAAGACTTCCAAATTGTGCTCTAATTTTTTCTGGCCTACCCAACCTTTTAAATCTTATTTTATTTTCATGAAAAATAGGCAAAGCTCTTTTAGTTGTCTCTTCCAGCACTCTCATTATTCCTCTTATCTCCTGATTTGGCCTACTCCAATTATCATGAGAATATCCCCATGTCATCACCGTTTCTACTTCCGGAATTGTAGTGATTAATTCAAGTGCGCCAAACATTTTCCTTGCCCCAGCTCTATGACCTTCTATAGTATCTTTAATGCCAAGACCATTTGCCCAGCGGATATTACCGTCAGGAATAAAAACTACAACTTTGGGGCGGCTGGCAGACGGGGCTTCTTTGAGTCTAGGATAGCGGTCTTCGACGCTTAGGGCTTGCGATGAACCTTCGTGAATAGTCATAATACGGAAGTTCTATTTTACAATAAAATGGCTTCTGAAGCAAGCTTTGGTGTATTTCTAGAAGAAATGTATATTTGTTGTATAATACTAAGACTTCGGGGTGTAGTATAACGGTAGTACGCCGCGCTGGGGGTGCGGTAGCTGGAGTTCAATTCTCCACACCCCGACCATCTAAACTAACTATTGCTTTTTTAAAAAAAGTTACCTAGAATGGGTGCATGCCAAAGCACACAGAGACAAAGAAACAAACCCCCAATGGAGTAAGCCTTCGGCAGAGCTCAGGACAGGCAGAATCCTCCCAAAAACTAGAAGCAGTCCGTCTTGCAATGGAACAAATTGAAAAGCAGTACGGAAGAGGGTCTATTATGCGCTTTGGAGAGGGAGGCCAGAAGTTTGATATCTCCGTAATCTCCACAGGATGCCTTCCCTTAGACTTGGCGCTTGGAGTAGGCGGAGTGCCAAGGGGAAGAATTGTGGAAATTTTTGGTCCTGAGGCGTCAGGCAAAACTACAATTTGTCTCTCAGTTATTGCACAAGCGCAGAAGCATGGCGGCGTTGCAGCTTTTATTGATGCAGAACATGCACTTGATCCGCTTTGGGCAGAGACGCTTGGAGTAAAACTTGATGAACTCTTAATTTCTCAGCCGGACACAGGAGAGCAGGCATTAGAAATTGCAGAGTCACTTATTAGAAGCGGTGGAGTGGACGTTCTGGTTATAGATTCTGTTGCCGCGCTAGTTCCCCGAGCTGAAATAGAAGGAGAAATGGGAGATTCAATGATGGGGCTTCAAGCCCGCCTTATGTCCCAGGCTTTAAGAAAATTAACAGGAGTAATTTCCAAATCAAAAACGGTTGTTATTTTTACAAATCAGCTAAGACAAAAAATTGGAGTAATGTTTGGAAATCCGGAGACCACAACCGGCGGACTTGCTCTAAAGTTTTATTCATCGGTAAGAATTGATGTTAGAAAAATAGAAACAATTAAAGATGGAGATAAAGCTATTGGTTCCCGGCATAGAGCAAAAATTGTGAAGAACAAAGTGTCTGCTCCTTTTAGGATTGCGGAGTTTGATGTGATGGGAGTTGAGGGATTATCAAGAGAAGGTGGCATTGTGGATGTTGGGGTAGAGATGGGAATAATCCAAAAGTCCGGAGCATTCTTTAGGTATGGAGAGTTAATGTTGGGACAAGGAAAAGAAGCAGCAAAAATATTTCTCAAAGAAAAAGCAGATGTTGCCAAAAAAATCGTTGACGAAATTATGAAAATGAGTAAATCTTCAACTACAACCCCAGTGGTAGTCGGCGCAGAAGAAAAAGAGCCACTTATTTAAATAGGCGAGAGTTAAAAGAGTGAGAAGAGGTGAATAGCTTACTGGATATTGTTTTGCAAAGGGAAATTTCCTTATATTTAATTGCAGTTGGTAATATATGAAATATACAAAAAGGATTTTTAAGAATAGACTTACTCTTATATCAATTACAGATTTATCAACAAGTGCTGTAACAATAGAAGCATATGTTAGGGCTGGGTTTAGATTCGATCCAATAGATAAGCCGGGTCTCTCTCATTTTACGGAACATATAATTTTTAATGCCACAAATAGCTCTCCGAATCTTAGCAAGTTAGCTCAAAATGTTGAAAGATATGGAGGTTGGCGCAGTGCATTTACATGGGTTGAAAATCAAAAACATACTATTCATTTGCCAAAAGATAATTTTGTAGACGGAGCTAAATTAATGTTAGGAACGATTTTCGAACCACCCATTACAGAGTCTGAAATAAAGAAAGAGAAGGGTGTAGTAAAAGAAGAAATTCTCAGAAATAAATCCGATCCTTCAAAAGGGATTTGGGATTATGCTTGGTTTCCTCTATTTTTTCAAGGGACAAGTTTATCCAGACCCTACTCTGGCACTGTAGAAGATATCTCAAAGATTTCTAAATCAGACGTAAGTTCGTTTGTTTCTAGTTATTTTCGGCCCGAAAATGTCGTTATATTTGTTGCCGGCGACTTGGAACCAGCATGCATACAAGAAGTAGTTGATAAATACAGCAAGAAATATACAAGTAGTTCTAAAAAAGAAAACGTGGTTCCTCTTGCTCCAAAAATAAAGAAGCAGGTACTCGTACACACTGATGCTTCCTATTATCAAACATCTATAGCTATTGGTATAAAAACAGTTCCTTTTAATTCTCAATTAAAATCTAGATTAGATATCTTACTGGATATGTTATCAGGATATTTCGGAACACCTCTAATACAAGAACTAAGAGATAAGGGAGGTCTTATATATACATGGTATTCATTTCAAGACAACTTAAGTGATAATGGATATTTACTATTTAACATTTCAGTAGACCACAAGAATGTAAATCTAGTAACAAAAATAGTGCTTCAGGAATTCTCTAGGTTTGCAAGAGGCGATTTTAAAGAGGAGGAAGTAGAAAAGGCAAAAAGCCATTTAATTGGGAGTATTTTAGCTAATACTGAGACAGGACGAGACTATATAGAATGGTATGGGTTACAAGAATTGCTAAGCCCCAAGAAAATATTACACATTGAAGATAAAATAAAGATATATAAAGAAATTAATAGCCGAGAGCTTAAGGATATCGCTTCGCAATGTTTTAATAGAAACAACATATTTATAGCGGCTGTTGGAAGTGCTGATGAGACTTCTTTGTCAAAATTAATATTAGAATGGAGATAGATAGTTTTGAAAAGTATTGGAATTCCTCGTTAAAATTTTTATCTTACCGTCCTAGGTCTGAAAAGGAAGTAAGAGATAACCTACTTAAGAAAAAAGCTACCCAAGAAGTTATTGAAGCAGTAATTAAAAGACTTAAGGGGCATAAATTTATAAATGATGAAGAATTCGCAAGCTGGTTTGTAAGGAGTAGGATTGGTGTCAAACCAAAGGCTGCAAGAATTATAAAGATGGAATTAAAGCAAAAAGGAATAAGCGAGGAAACAATTGACAATTTACAATTTACAATTGACGATTTGGAAAATGCAAAGAAGCTTTTGGAGAAAAAGGTTGAAAGATATAAAAATTTGGAGAGAAATGAGATCTATAACAAGTTGGGAAGTTTTCTTGCCCGCCGGGGGTTTGATTGGGATACAGTAAAAAAAGCAATCGATGGAGTTATCTTCGAAAGCCATTGAGGAGCTGGCAGCCCAGCTTATAATTCTCTGATATAATTGCCTTATGAAAGTGTTTATCGAAAGAGACAATATTGTTCTTAAGCAATTTAACCTTACCGAAGCAAAGAATTTATTTGAATTAGTTGACCAAAACAGACAGTATTTGGAAAAGTGGCTTTCTTGGGTTGAGAAAACGAAATCAGTAAAAGACATTGAAGATTTTATAAAGAAAGAGAGTGAAAAATTTGGCAAAGGAGAAGGAATATGTCTTGGAATTTGGTGTGATAAAGAACTCGCTGGCGTAATAAGCTTTAATTTCATTAACAAAATGAATAAAAGCGGAAATATTGGATATTGGCTAGATGAAAAACATCAAGGAAAAGGAATAATAACTAATGCTTGCAGATTGTTAATTGATTATGGTTTTAAAACTTTAAAACTACATAGAGTTGATATTTCCCATGCAATGGGCAATGAAAGAAGTGCAGGAGTTATAAAAAGACTTGGATTTGTTCATGAGGGACACTTTAGAAAATCTGAACTAATACAGGCGGGATTTGCGGATCAGGAATATTACGGTTTATTAGCTGACGAGTGGGGAAAGCAATAGTTTTCAAATAAAGCACCTCTTAATGTTATCAATATAAGTGGATATAGCTTTGGCTAAACTTTACTAAGGTCAAACGAGCAATTGACGAGAAGATAGGACGCGGAGTATAATTGCATAAGACAAGAGGAAAGATGTCCTATGAGAAATAGTAGTTTTAGAAAATATACATCTTCAAAGATCCTAAGCTAGCGCTGGGTTCCTCCTTTCTGTCTTCAAATATAAATATGGCACAAGATCAAGATTTAGTAGTTTTAGAAAAAAAGCTTCTTGAGAAAGAAGAAAGACTTGAGGAGCAAAAGCTAAAATTAGAAAAAGAGCAAGAAAAGCTAACTCATGCAAAAGAAGAGTATTCAGAGAAGCTTCAAAAAATAACTTCTCTAACTGAAGAAGAAGCAAAAAAAGAATTACTTAGTGAAGTAGAGCAAAGGCAAACGCAAGTTGTTGCAAAAATTATTAAGGAAAGAGAAGAAGAAGCAAAGAGAACTGCTGATAAAAAGGCTCAAGAAATCCTAGTTGAGAGCATGCGTCACGGCGCCCTTAACTACATTGCGGAGTATACTGTCTCTACAATTCAGATCCCAAACGAAGACATTAAGGGCAGAATCATTGGGAAAGAAGGAAGGAATATTAGAGCCTTTGAGCAGGCAACGGGCGTAGATGTTGACTTAGATGAAGAAGGAATAATAAGGCTCTCTTCTTTTGATCAGATAAGACGCGAAGTAGCAAGAAGATCTCTGGAGAAGCTTGTAAAGGATACAAGAATTCAACCTTTTAGAATTGAGGAAATTGTTGCCCAGTCAAAGCAGGAGCTTGATAAGGTTCTTCTGGAAGAGGGAGAAAAGCTTGCACAAGAAGCAGGAGTCTTTAATCTCCCAGCCGAGATCCTATCAGTTCTGGGGCGATTTAAATTTAGGACCTCTTATGGACAAAACCTGGTGGTCCACACACTTGAAGAGACAAAGATAGGTGTGCATATAGCCCAGGAAATTGGAGCAGACGCAAATATTGTAAGACTAGGATGCCTATTTCATGATATTGGAAAAGTTTTAGAAGGAGATGGAAGTCACGTAAAACTTGGAGTAGAATTCTTAAAACGCCATAACATTGCGGAGCCTATTATTAACTGTGTTGCAGAACATCATGAAGACAAGCCTTTCTCATCCCTAGAATCGGTTATTGTTTCTATCTCCGATGCAATATCGGGAGCAAGGCCGGGCGCTCGCTACGAGGACTATGAAGGATATGTAAAAAGGCTTACCGAGATGGAAGAAATTGCCAAAAAATACGAAGGAGTAGAAGACGCTTATGCATTTGAAGCAGGACGAGAACTGCGTGTCATCATAAATCCGGGAACTTTGGATGATGCACAAACAGTTCTTGCTGCGGATAAGATAAGGGATGAAATAAGCAAGGCATCTCTGGCAATTCCAGGAGAAGTTAAAGTTACGGCAATTAGAGAATTCCGCGCAGTGTCCCAGGAGAACACCTAATCTTACCTAATTGATATATTGACAACATTCCGTTTTCATTGTATTGTTAAGCTAAATTAAGGAGCCCGCCTAAGCTTGCCGTTCGCCTTTTCAATTCTATTCGAATACGGCTCACGGAGCGCTTGAGCGGCGGACAGGGGGGTGATTATAAATGACAAAAAGAGACCTTATTGAGGTAGTTGCCAAAAAAGCAAACCTAACAAATAAAGCTTCAAGAGACGCAGTTCAAGCATTTATATTTTCAATCCGCGATTCGCTTAAAAGAGGAGAGAAAGTTGTAATCACTGGTTTTGGAACCTTTAGTGTAAGAAGCAGAGCGGAAAGAATTGGAAGAAATCCAAAAACGGGAGAAAAAATAACCATTTTAGCAAGGAAAGCACCAGGTTTTACTCCAGGAAAGACATTGAAGAAAGTTGTAAGGTAAAAGATTTAAAATAGAAATTTTGGTATAATAACCAGAGTCAAATATGACCATTAGGCTTCGGACGGTTTTTTTTATAATTCTAGCTTTACTAACGTGTTGGTTTTTATATCTTGAAAGAGCAATTCTTGCCCCTTTTGTGTTGGCTGCTATATTTGCTTATATCTTTAACCCTGTTGTCAGTTTTCTATCATCAAAAATAAAACTTCCCAGAACCATATCAATAATTCTTATCTGGGCAATAATAATTGGAGTTCTTATTGTTGGTGGAATGTTTATTGTAAGGCGTGCAGTAGTAGAGCTTGCGGGCCTTAAAGAATATATACAAGATTGGACAGCTATGGCAAAAACGCAAGCTATTGCTCTGCCCGAATTTGTCAGGCCGACCCTTAACGAGACTCTTTCATCGCTGCAAAAAACTGTTCTTACAACTTCTATATCTCTCTTCTCGGTCTTTCCTCAAGCTGTGTCAGGGGTTATTAGCTTCTTTATTTTTTTGGTATCCTCTTTTTATTTTCTCAAGGAAGGAAGGAATGTTTTTGATAAATTCTTAAATTTTATACCCCAGGATTACAGGCTAGAAGCAGAAATCCTTCTTAGAAAAATTAATGAAGTTTTGGGCGATTACCTAAGAGGGCAACTGCTTGTTATCCTGACTTCATTTCTATTGTTCTTTGCTTTCTACACAATAATCGGCGTCAAATTCGCATTAATGCTTGCTCTAGTTGCTGGATTTTTGGAAGTGGTTGTATTGATAGGACCGCTTGTCTCAGGAGTATTAGCGGTTATAGTTGTCCTTCTTTCCGGAGTTTCTAATTTTAATTTAAGTCTTTTACAAGCAGTAGCTGTCGTTATAGTCGGCAATTTTATTATAAGACAGATACAGGATTATGTTATTACGCCGGGCATTATGGGAAAAGTTGTTAAGCTTCACCCGCTTATTATCCTTTTTGCGGTTTTGGCAGGGGGACACATGGCGGGCATCCTAGGTCTAGTTCTCGCAGTGCCCATCGCCGCAGTTATAAGAATTATATTATTGTTTGTGGTTGATAAGATAAATGAGAAGAAGCAAGCTTGATTTTAGCCTCTAAATTTAGTAAAATACCCATGCTCTAGGAAGAAGGACCGCTACTGTGTTGACTTAATATCAATATAGAGGAAAGTCCAGACAGGTTTAAAGCCGGGGATGGAGCGTAAGCTCCGACTAGAAATAGCTGGTTTCCAAGTCTTTTACCTACATGTGGGATTTGGAACAGGTTCTGAATTAACAGGACTTGAGAGCAACAGAGACGAGTAGGTGTGAAACGGGCAATCCTACCTGCTGCAACCTCCGAATGATGCGTTCTGCATTGCAGAATTACCTTGCTTTAGGGGAGCATCAAAGTTAGAGGGCATAGATAGATTGCGGTAAAAACAGAATCTGGCTTATTCTCTTCCTAGAGCATTTTTATAAGGAACTACAGAGCATCTTATATTCGCAGCTTTGGCAAAGCACACTTTTACTGCAGGTAAAATCACTTTTCTCAATTTCTTCGATTTTTTCTATAAGTTCATCTTCCAATTTATCTAAATCTTCTTGTTTAAAATTCATAGTTTTTTTTGTATTTCCTTCAAGAAAATGAAGAGTTAAGGTAATGTCCTGCGGATTTTTGTTAAGAATTGAATCTTTTACCTTTGTTGCAGCAAGGGCATAAATTTTTAGTTGAAGTTCATGCGATACTTTTGCTTTTGGATTATCTTCCCCAGTCTTATAATCTATTATCTCAATCCCACCCCCCTTTTTATCAATGCGGTCAATTTTGCCAAAAACCTTAACACCATTTTTTAAATTAAAAGAAAAAGGTAGCTCAAGCCCAATAGTTTTTGCTGGAGTTTTTAACTCCGTTTCATAGAAGTTTTTAAGCATTTGGGTCGCTTGAGAAAAGCGCTCTTGTTCATGCTTCTTTCCATTATATCCATCACTCATCCATTCCTTCTTGAGTATTTCAGTTAGTAATTTTAGTGATGGGATTTCTCCGTCTTGCAGTCTTTTATAGAAGTTATATAAAGTGTTGTGTATGGAAATACCAAAACTTTGGACTGCTGCTACTGGTGTAGGAATATTAAAAATAACTTTCGCTTTGTAGTGTAGTGGGCATATATCAAACATCTGTAAATTTGAAAAAGTTATATAGCTTAACTTAAGAGGTATTTTTTCTTCTTTTTCTCCTTCCTTATTTTCATAAACGGAAAGCACATCAGTAAGAGATAACTGTTGTACTTTATTTTTTTCTTTCTCTTGTTCTCTTAATTTTGGTAACGCTTCATGAACAAAAGGAGAGATTTTTCTGGGCCGTTTTCCTGTTCCGTAATAATTTGCGGCAGTAAAGAATAGTTTTTCTTTTGCCCGTGTCACTCCTACATAAAAGAGTCTTCTTTCTTCTTCCATATGAAAATCTGAATCTGAAGGGAGTAGTTCTTTAATAATTCCTGCAGGTAGGGGAATTTTTTCACTTCTTTCCCGTGAAGGAAATCTGTCGGATACAAGATTTACTAAAAACACAACCTTAAATTCCAACCCTTTGGATGAATGTACTGTTAAAATATTTACAGCATTTTTGTCTCTTGAATCAATATCGGCGGCTCTGGGGCTTTCTCCCATTTGAATCATAAGACTTAACCATTCAACAAGAGTAAATATATTCGCATCAGAGCGTTCTGTTTCAAAATTTTTTATTCTATCGAAGAATTTAGCTATGTTGTTAACCCTGCGTTCTTCTGTTGTCGACTCGGCTAAGTTGAGAGTTTCAAAAAGTTTGGAATCAACCAGAAAATAATAAAGAATTTGTCCAGCAGATCCTTTCTTGCTTTTTTCCAAATGTCTTTCCGCCATTTTTCTAAAATGTACCAATTTCTCCTGGGTCCGTGGTTTTAAAAACGACTGATCAATATCTTGAAGCACTTCAAAAAGTGTTAGATTTCTTTTCTTTGCAAAATTAAGAAGATAATTGAGCTCTATATAAGGTATGTCAAATATTTCCATAGAAAGCACCCTAAAAAGAGATACAGAATCAGAAAGATTTGTAAGGAAAGTAAGATAAGCAATTAGATCTTTTATTTCGTCCTGCTGAAAAAGATACCCAGGCCCTAAAAATTGAAAAGGAATCTTGTGTCTTGCAAGTGCAGTCGTAATAAGCTGGGCATGATTATTTGCTCTTACTAAAACAGCAATATCTTTGTATTCGTATCTATCTTTTACTAGCTCGTTAATCTTTTGCGCTATTACATCGGCTTCATCTTCGGATCGGTTTTCATGAATCAATTCAGCTTCTTTTTTGGGAGCCATAGAATGACTTTTGAGTTTCTTATCTATACCTTCAACTACCTCAAGCCTATTAGGATTATTATGTTGAATTAGCTGGTATGCCGCATCTAAGATTGGTTGAGTAGATCTATAGTTAACATTAAGAGTAACTATTGATGCGTCCGGAAAATTTTTCTTAAACTGTAAAACGTTTGAAACCGCAGCGCCTCTGAATCTGTATATAGATTGATCATCATCCGCAACCACAGTAATGTTGCGATCGCCTCCGGCTAGCAGAATTGCCAACTCATTCTGAGCGTAATTTGTGTCCTGAAACTCGTCAACCAATATAAATTTAAATTGATTTTGATATTTTTTTAAAACATTTTTTCTCTGTCTAAACAACAATAAGGTGTTTGATATAAGATCAGAAAAATCCACTACAGATTCTTTTACTTTTAACTCTTCATATTTTTTATAGGAATTTGCCAGTTCCAGATATTGCTTCGTTTCCTCGTTGGTTTCTTGTTTTTCTACCCATTTAATATACTCCTCTGGCGATATATCCTCATCTTTAAGTCTTGAAAAATGAGTAAGAAGTGCATCTATAAATTTAGTAGGGTTTCCAAGAGGTCTAAAATATTTAAGTCCCATATCAAAAATATTTTTACGCAGTAGTAATATCGCTTCTGTATCTGAGACTAATTTATAGCTTGGATCTAGCCCAATGGTATGTGCTTCGTCTCTAAGTATTCTGTCGCAAAAGGAATGAAAGGTATGAATCCAAAGATTTGTGTAGCCGTAGGGGAGAAGAGTATCCACTCTCTCTTGCATTTCAAACGCAGCCTTCTCTGTAAAAGTCAAAGCTAAAATACTCGACGGCGGCATTTCTTTGTCGACAATTAAATATTTGATGCGCTCTGTTATGACGGTAGTTTTTCCAGTTCCTGCGCCTGCAATTATGAGAAGAGGGCCATTTTTGTGTATTACAGCCTCCCGCTGCTGTTTATTTAGAATCCTTTGCTCGCTCATTTTAGTCCTGCCTGCCGGTAGGCAGTATTGTACCATAAGAAAACTAACCATCCTACCATCGTGGAAGGTGCATTTCGAGGTATTAAAAATCCTACTCTACAACTATGACTGTGCCTGTTTTGGTAGCGTCTAGATGGTTGTGATAGCCGTAAGTTCCGACTGTATCAAAAACTAAAGAGACACCCTGTCCATCACCAAAGTTACCGAGATTAAGAGCTGGGTAAATCGAGTGAGTTGGATGAGGATTAGAACTTACATTCCCAACCTGCCCGCTACTATTTGTCCAGATAACCGTTGCTCCTGCCT
>JBBDZP010000011.1:0-1201 GCA_040900105.1 Candidatus Levyibacteriota bacterium
TGTCATGTCAATTTGATATTGGCGTATAAATTAACTAACTTCATAGCCCAAAAGGGTTATGAAAAAATATAAAATCACTTTAAGGAAAGAAGAACGTGACCAGTTGATTGAACTGGTAAGCAAAGGCTCTCATAGTTCGCAGCTATATCGCACAGCATATATTCTTTTAAACTGCGATGAAGGCAAACACGGGGACAAAATAACCAATGAACAAGTGAGCCAGGTTTTGAAAATTAGTATGCGAATGATCGACCGGGTAAAGCAAAGATTCGTAGAAGAAGGTTTTGAAGCCTGCTTGGAACGTAAACCTCTAAGCAAAACAAAACCTAGAATAGCTGATGGCGAATTGGAAGCTCACTTAATAGCATTGAGTTGTAGTAGTCCACCAAAAGGTTTTAGTAAATGGTCGCTTCGGTTGTTGGCGGATAAAATGGTAGAATTGGAATATGCCGAAAATATTTCTCATGAAACGGTAAGACGTGTTCTAAAAAAAACGAATTGAAACCATGGAAAGTAGTTGGATGGGTTATTCCACCCCATCAAAATGGTTCGTTTGTTGCCGCTATGGAAAAAGTTCTGGATATATATAAACGGCCCTACAATAAGGACTTTCCAGTGGTTTGTATGGATGAATCGCCCAAGCAATTGATCAAAGAAACAAGAACCCGAATGCCAATGAAACAGGGTTTTGAAGCAAGAGAAGATTTTGAATATGAACGTTGCGGAGTGGCTAATATTTTTCTTGCATCTGAACCCTTAAAAGGCAAACGACAGGTATTGGTAACCGAGAGAAAAACAAAAACTGACTGGGCAAAGTTTATCAAACGAATTGCTGATGAATGGTATAGAAATGCAAAGAAAATAACTTTGGTCATGGATAATTTAGCTACACATACAGCTGGCGCATTATATGAAACATATCCTGCTAAGGAAGCTAAAAGAATATGGGATAGGTTTGAATTTATCTATACCCCAAAGCATGGAAGTTGGTTAAATATGGCTGAAATAGAATTAAACGTATTGATGGGGCAATGTTTAAATAGAAGAATCGATAATATGCAAACAATGAGCGAAGAAGCAGGCGCCTGGTGTATCCACAGAAATAATAAAAGAGCAATAATAAATTGGCAGTTTACCAATCAGGATGCAAGAATTAAACTAAAAAGACTCTATCCGACAATAGTTTGTTGACATGACACTA
>JBBDZP010000012.1:0-1470 GCA_040900105.1 Candidatus Levyibacteriota bacterium
CCAGAACTGGCTAAGAAGTGGTTGGATGTGGGTTGGAAAGCGCCCAAAGAAGTTGCCGATTATGTTGAAAAAGCACTAACAAGAAGAGGATCGGAAGCTGAAAATAAGAACAAATCAGGGGTTTTCTCTCAATTCTATGCAATTAATCCCGTAAATAATGAAAAAATCCCCGTTTGGGTTTCTGATTATGTTTTATCTGGTTATGGGACAGGCGCAATAATGGCAGTTCCTGCGCATGACCAGCGTGATTTCGACTTTGCTAAGAAGTTCGAGTTGCCAATAAGGCGCGTAATCGCGCCAGTATCAAGTATAGAGAATCAAGTATCTGGCCAAAACTCAATACAAAATACAAAATACAAAATACAAGATACTGATCTTGCAGAGGCTTATACAGAAAAGGGTGTGATCATAAACTCAAAAGAGTGGGATGGATTAAAAACTCCTCAAGACATGAGCAATATCTTAGAGTGGCTAGAGAAGAAAGGTATTGGAGAAAAAGAAGTAAATTATCATCTGCGGGATTGGCTAATTTCAAGGCAAAGATACTGGGGCCCGCCCATCCCGATGATATATTGTTTGAACTGTGCCAGCGAAGGGAAGAGTTGGTCTAATCTAGCCTCGCAAGGTGAGATCTTGCGGGAATCATCGGAAATGGCCGGTTGGTGGCCGGTTCTTGAAGCTGATTTGCCGGTCTTACTTCCAGAGGTTGAAGATTTCAAACCAAAAGGCAGTGGTAAGTCTCCGCTTGCCAACATCGAAACTTTCGTAAATACCAAATGTCCTAACTGCGGTGGTCCTGCAAAAAGAGAAACAGACGTCTCCGACACCTTTCTAGACAGCGCCTGGTACTTCTTAAGATACACATCAACTGATATAGAAAGTAGTGCGTATGATATAGAAAGGGTAAAAAAATGGCTCCCGGTAAAAATGTACATTGGCGGAGCAGAGCACTCGGTGCTACACCTTCTATATTCACGGTTTATCACGATGGTACTTGCTGATTTGGGTTATTTTGGTTTTTCGTCCAAAGGACGACCAGCCTCTGGCTGGGAAGAACCATACGAGAGATTTTATGCGCACGGGTTACTCATTAAAGATGGAGCTAAGATGAGCAAAAGCAAGGGAAATGTGATCGTGCCGGATGCTTATATAGCTAAATTTGGCGCAGATACGCTTAGAATGTATCTAATGTTTCTGGGTCCATTCTCTGCAGGCGGGGATTTTAGGGATAGCGGAATAGAGGGAATGAACAGGTTTCTTCGTCGAGTATGGACTCTCCTCAAAAAATCTCAAATCTCAACTCTCAAATCTCAAAATTACAATTCAAAACTCAAAACTTACGAACTGGATAAAGCAATGAATATTGCTGTTAAGAAGGTGACAGAAGACCTAGAAAATTTGAGATACAATACGGCGATTGCGCACCTTATGGAATATTACAATGAGCTTTCCGATTTTTATACTAAATAC
>JBBDZP010000012.1:1570-7614 GCA_040900105.1 Candidatus Levyibacteriota bacterium
AAATACTGCAAAGCCTTTGTTTTGCTTCTTGCGCCATTTGCTCCTCATATGAGTGAAGAATTGCATCAGAATGTCATCCTGAACGAAAGTGAAGGATCTCGAGATTCTTCGGCTGTGCCTCAGAATGACAAATCGTTTAAGTCAATCCATCTAGAGCCTTGGCCAACTTATGATGAGAAATCTTTGGAAGAAAGTGATGTTAGCATTACTGTCTCTGTAAACGGGAAAACCCGAGATGTGATAAAAGTTAAAAAGTCAAAAGTCAAAAGTCAAAAGTCAGTTGAGCAGTTGGCGATGGAGAGTGCCAATGTTAAAAAATACCTGGAAGGACAGAAAATCCAAAAGACGATTTATGTAGAAGGAAAGATAATAAACTTTGTAATTCAATAAATTGTTGCATTATTTCATTGTTGAATTGTTAACAGTAGAACAATTTACTAATATAGCAATATGGAAATCGAGCAGGTCAAAGCTCAATTTTTTTCCCTAATTAGGAAGCACATCCTGCCTTTAGGCTTCGGCGTGGCTGGGTTGATATTCTTAGGTTATGGTTTGATATCTTTATTGGGTTCCCAAAACTCTTCTTCGGATGTAGTTTTTGAGGCTGGAGCTGAAACAGAAAAAACAGAAAGTTCTTTCTCTGTAGACGTTGAAGGAGCAGTAGTGAAGCCGGGAGTTTACAAGCTATCAGGCGACATCAGAATTCAAGACGCTTTAATTGCCGCAGGAGGACTTTCTTCACGCGCAGACAGAACTTGGGTAAGTAAAAGCTTAAACCTCGCTTCCAGACTAACTGATGGGTCCAAAATCTATATTCCAGCAATTGGAGAGAATGTCCCTTCAGGCAATAACATTCTGGGAGTTCAGTCATCGGAAAGTGTCAGCAGTCTGATTAATATAAATACAGCTTCAGAAAAAGAATTGGACACTCTTCCCGGGATAGGGACGGAGAGGGCGAAAGATATTGTAAGCGGAAGACCTTACGGTTCAATAGAGGATCTGTTAGATAAGAAAATAGTAGGAAGTAGTGTGTTTTCACAGATAAAAGACAAGATAAGCGTCAACTAATGAACCGAAATCTGCTCCTTTTTTGCTTGGCATTGTTAGCTACTACTGGGGTTCGGTTTTTATTCTTCTACCAGAATAGAGAAGTTTATAAAGATAAGCAGGAAATAAATTTTCACAGCATTATACTCTCCAAGCCAAATTTTATTAGCAATAGGCAAAGGTTAACTGCTAATCTGCCCAATGGAGAGCGAGTTTATGTAACTACAGATACCAACGCCAACTTCAATTTTGGTGATAATCTAGCCATTTCTGGCACTTTAATAAGACAATTGCTAACAGACAAAAGAAGCATTTTGACTATGAATTATCCCGATATTGAAGTGGAGTCAAATTCGCTGCGGTTTCTAAGTGGACTGCGTGAAAAAATAAGTTCAATCTTTAAAAAAACTCTTCCACCGACTTCTGCCAGTCTGCTCTTAGGAATTGTTTTTGGGATAAAAGAGCAAATGGATAAAAACTTCTTAGACCAACTAAGAAACGTTGGGGTATTGCACGTTATTGCTGCGTCCGGAATGAATGTTGTAATGGTTGGTGGATTTCTAAGCAGTGTGTTTTCCTTCTTTCTTAAAAGGCAACTTGCACTTGTTTTAACCCTCTTCGGAATCTTTTTCTATGCTGTTCTTTCCGGCCTGGAGCCGTCAATTATAAGAGCAAGTATAATGGGTGGGTTCGTTTTTATCTCTCAAATCTTGGGACGACAGAGTACTGCTTCCTATGCATTGTTCTTGTCAGCATTTGTAATGCTTTTCCTTTCACCTTCACTCATTACGGATATAGGATTTCAACTTTCATTTACGGCTACAGCCGGACTTTTATACTTTCGTCCTCTTTTTGAGAGAGGGAAAATCAAAACTGTTGTCAAGAAATCAATAATAGGCGAGGATGTAGCAACAACAATTTCTGCACAAGCTGCAACATTGCCGATTTTGCTTGCTAACTTTGGCATTTATTCCCTCTGGTCAATAGCTGCAAATGCTTTGGTTCTTTGGACAGTCCCGCCGCTTATGGTCTTGGGAGGACTGGGGGCAATATTCGGACTGGTTTTAGAACCAATTGGCCGGATTTTTATCTACTTAGCACTTCCATTTCTTCTTTATTTTGAAAAGTTGGTGTCGTTTTTTGGTGAAAGAGAAGGGATTCTTGAGATTGCAAATTTTCCCTGGCAATTCGCAGCCGCGTACTGGAGCATTTTAGCAGCGCTCATATTATATTTGCGAAAAAAATGAAGAAACTAATTTTACTTATGTCTGCTTGTGCCCTGGCTCTATCCGGGATATTTGTTTACGATCAGGCGAAATTTAGTGACGGAAGACTACATCTTGTAATTTGTAACGTAGGGCAGGGGGACGCAATATTTATCCGCACTCCAAGAGGACAAGATATTCTTATTGACAGCGGCCGTGATTCCAGGGTTTTGGACTGTTTGGAAAATAATATGCCGTTTTGGGATAGAGAACTTGAGCTTGTTTTTGCTACTCATCCCGACGCGGATCATATTGGAGGATTTGAAAGTGTGCTTAGAAGTTACAAGGTATTGTCTTTCAATACTTCCAAAAAAACAACAGATACTCAAGTTTTTGCAAGACTCCAACGTACGATTCAAGAGCAAAATATACCACTACGATATATTTATGCAGGGGATAGATATAGTTTGGGAAACGACACTATAATTTCTACTCTTTGGCCTACCAAGCAGTATGTTGAATTAGATTCGGGCAGTTTTCCTTCAAATACTTTTTCTCTTGTTCAAGTCTTGTCATATGGAGATTTTAGAACCCTTTTGACCGGAGACATAGAAAGTCAAGTGCTCGATAGTTTATTCCCAAGTCCCTACAAAATTGACGTACTGAAAGTCCCGCACCACGGCTCAAAAACCGGTATGTCAAGGACTCTCCTTGACGTTATAAAACCTGAACTTGCGGTAATTTCGGTAGGAAAAAACTCTTATGGCCATCCAACAGCATTTATTTTGAATTTACTTAGTCAAGTCAACATAAAAACGCTGAGAACAGACAAAAGTGGGGAAGTGGAAATAATCTCAGACGGAAAATCCTGGTTTGTAAAGGAAAATTAGGCAAAATTATACATTTGTAGATTGAGGCTGCAGGGCTGTTTTGCCCCGATAGTGTCCTCTTCTGTTTTTAGGAAGATGAGACGCAATCGTAATCATTGTGTAATCAACAATTGCTTGATATGGATTCTCGTAGCTGCTTTCCAATCTTTGTATCTCTGAAGAATCTAGTATGTCTGCAGAAACAAAGATTTCCCCATTTGTAAAGGAAGTGGAAATACAAACTACGGGTATTCCTTGTCTTGCAGCGCTTGCTATTATCACGCCAGTTCTGGAGTCTCCTTTTTTAAGATCTCTTTTTTGGGTTCCTTCAGGGAATATTCCAACTGCCTCTGTTTTCATAGAGCGCAAAATATTTTTTGCTCCCGTGATCCCATTGCCAGAGGATTTTATGTGGAGTTTTTTCCTTATTTTTTTCTTCCAATTTTTTTCATGTTTTACTTTTATAGTTCTAACCGATTCTCTTACTGCGTTGCTCGAACCTGATGCAGCGCTTCCTTGTGCCCAGACAATGTCTTTTCCTGTTGCCTGTTTCACAGCGTGACTCATTACAAAAACCTGTCCCCAGCCTCTTACAGGCCCTTCGTTGGAATGATTGGAGATAAGCAAGAAACCCTTTTCAGGGTCTAAGCTCTCAAGCTTATCTACTCCTGTGACATGGTAATCAAATCCATCTACAACGCCTATTTCGGTTGATGGATTTACGCGCTCTCTGTTTTTAAATTTCCGTAAGAGATTATTCCAGTGCTCTTTTCCAGAAGGAGTAAGTCTATGATCTATTCCCCAATATTGCAGATAGAGAGAAGCGCCTCTTGTCTGAATTTCTCTTTTAGCACTCTCAAGCCGAACCGGCATCTCCTGCACAAAAGCCGGTAATCTTGGCACTAATCTTTCAATCACTTGGAGGATTGTATAGTATTTAATTTTTCGATGCAACTTGTGGTAATATTAGGGAAATGAAACTGCAGCAGGAAATTACAGATAGAATTAAAAGCTCGCACCATGAAATTTTGGAGACCGATATAAAACTCAGCCGTCCGGCAGATTCTTCTCATGGAGATTTTACAACAAATATTGCTTTGGTTGCGGCCAAAAAGCTCGGCAAAAAACCTCTCGATTTGGCAAATGAATTAAAAACCGAGCTAGAAGGACTCGAAGGCGTTGAAAAAGTAGAGATTGCCGAGCCAGGATTTATTAATTTCTTTGTTGCAAAAATCGGATTGCTCGACAACCTCTCGGAGATTTTAGAAAAAGGGGAGAAGTATGGCAGAGGTGGGACTCTCGAAAGTAAAAAAATAATGCTTGAGTTTGCAGACCCAAATCCATTTAAGGAATTTCACATTGGACATTTGAGGAATATTTCACTTGGTGAAAGCTTTGCCCGTCTGCTGGAAGCGCAAGGAGCGCAGGTTATGAGGGTTAATTACCAAGGAGATGTTGGAATGCATGTGGCAAAAGCACTATGGGGAATGCGACAAACATTTGACAAGTTACAATTGACAATTGACCAATTTAAAAAGAAGCCTTTAAAAGAAAGGATTGACTTCTTGGGAAAAGCATATGCGGCGGGCGCGAAGGCGTATGAGGAAGACGATCCTTCGACGGGCTCAGGAGCTAAAAAAGAGATCCAGGAAATCAATTTGAAGGTTTACAAAAAAGATCCGCAGATTATTGAAACTTGGGAGGAAGGAAAGGCCTGGAGTCTTGAAAACTTTGAGAAAATTTACAAGCGCGTAGGCACGCTTTATGAGCGTTTATATTTTGAAAGTGAAGTGGCAGAGAGGGGGAAACATTTAGTGCTCGAAAATATTGAAAAAGGAATTTTTGAAAGACACGAAGGTGCTATAGTTTTCCGCGGTGAAAATGAAGGACTTCATACAAGAGTTTTTGTTACAAAAGAGGATTATGCAACTTATGAGGCAAAAGACTTAGCTCTTGCCGGAGTAAAATATAGGGATTTTCCTTATGACCGCTCAATAATTATTACGGCACATGAGCAGGGTCCATATTTCAAAGTAATCCTTCTGGCAATGAAAAAAATTGAACCGGAGTTAGCCGAAAAAACGGAACATTATTCCTTTGGTTTTGTGAGTCTTAAAGATGAAAAAATGTCATCAAGGTTGGGAAATATAATTTCAGGAGAGTGGCTTTTGGATGAGGCAAAGAAGAAAATTGAGGCAAATTTCAAGGAAATAGAAGAAAAAACCGCAGAGAAAGTGGCAGTCGGCGCTGTTAAATATTCAATGCTTAAAGTAACAAAAGAAGCAGGAATTGCTTTTTCTTTTGACGAATCAATTTCTCTTGAGGGGAATTCGGGACCGTATATTCAATATACATACGCAAGAACGCAGAGCGTGTTGGCAAAAGTCAAAAGTCAATCCTTCGACAAAGCTCAGGACAAGAAGTCAAAAGTCAAAAGTACAATTCAAAATTCAAAACTCGAACAAGAAGAAATAGAAATAATAAGAATGCTTAGTAAGTTTCCGGAAGTGGTGGAGGAGGCGGGAGATAAATTTGCTCCAAGCACCCTGTGTAATTATCTTTTTGAGCTTTCACAGAAATTCAATCTCTTCTACCAGAAGCATAAAATTATTGGCGGGGACAGTGAGGAATTCCGTCTCTTATTAACAAAAGCAGTTGGACAAGTAATAAAAAACGGCCTATATCTTCTTGGAATCCAATCCCCGGAGAAAATGTAAACTAGCTTAGGAAGGTATTGACTCTACTCATGTTTTGGAGGTACACTGGATATAGTGAAATTATTCTGCCCTGGTTTTTTTATCTTCAAAAAACCATACAGCTTCACAAGAAGGAGTCTTCATGGACGCTTTGCCCGCTCTTTTCTAGCCATCTTCCTCATCTTCATCTTAAATTTTATCCCCCTTGCACAAGTTCTTGCCCAACA
>JBBDZP010000013.1:0-1165 GCA_040900105.1 Candidatus Levyibacteriota bacterium
ATTATATCTTTATTTATCAGTACTTCGCATCTAATTGTGCAAAGTTCAACTTTGCACAATTTGCACAGTTTAGCTAAATAGCTCTTTTGTCATCTCCTTTGCAGGACTACTCGATACAAACTTCTTATAAGAGAAGCTCCCCTTCTCTTCTTCAAAGCGTTTTATGATGATATCAGTTATCAAGAGACTGCCAAATCTGTTTTCTCCAATACAATCTTGATAGCTAGACCAAGGATACTTTTCTTCTTTTCCTTTCCATCCTATTTCTACAGGATGTTTGTGAATATATGCTGACGTATGCATCAACTGTCTATCATTGCTTATCAGAACACTTTTATATCTTCCTTGAAAGAGATGCCCGCTTTTACCATGTCTCAAGTTGAAATATTTGGTGTAAGCTGTCATTACTCTTTGCATATATTTTGATATGCCACCTTCTACCAATTCATGAACAATAAGATGGAAATGATTGGGCACCAGACAAAATGAAATCAGTTCCACCGCTCTGTTTTTCAAAATATCCTTCTCTAGTTCTGCATCAATGTGTAAAGTTGAACTTTGCACACTTTGCTTTATTTCTCTACTTATATTCTTAATTACAGCATCACCTTGAAAAGTTAATATCAGAAATAGGAAGCGTATATAGTCTGCCTTGATTTCAAAAATTGGCTGCTTCTGCATTCCTCGGTCGAAGACGTGTAGATATTCATTTGGAGCGTGTAGTCTCATGTCTTTATCATCTTAAAAATGCCATTTTGTGCAAAGTTCAACTTTGCACAGTTTTGAGAACTTTGCACAGTTTTGAGTACTTTTAGAGATTTTTCCATATATTTATGAGCTCTCCAGCCATTTCTCCCCAGGGATGGCTGAGGCTAAGGTTTTTTAACTCCTCTACGTGCTTATTGTAAGTGTTTTCGTCTCGCAGGACCTCTAAGGCTTCCCTAATCTCGCTTTCGTTCATTGGGTCGACATAGATGCCGCCAGTAGTGGCCAATTCACTCAAACCTGTGTGTTTCGTCATAACGAAAGGCTTATTGAATGAAATGCCCTCCAGGATAAAGTTCGGGCAGATATCGGTAAAAGCTAGGGACGCTATGGCGTAAGAACTTTTGATTTTTTCCAGAACTTTCTCGTGCGATTCTCCGGTGACAATATCGATACCGAG
>JBBDZP010000014.1:0-1136 GCA_040900105.1 Candidatus Levyibacteriota bacterium
GAGAAAGCAAAAAAAACAGGGCATTTAGTTTATATTTTAACCGGCGACCGCGATATGCTCCAGCTCGTAAATGGAAAAACCAAAGTTTTGGCACCTTTAAAGGGAATTTCGGAGATGACTGTGTATGACAGCGCAAAAGTTAAAGAAAAATATGGAATTTCTCCTTCTCAATTTGTTGAGATGAAGGCCTTGATGGGGGATAGTTCAGATAACTATCCCGGAGTTTCAGGAATTGGGCCAAAAACAGCTTCGGGGCTTGTGTTGGAATACAATTCGGTTGAGAATATTTACGCTAATATCGAAAAGATAAGAGCTAAGAACGAAAAACTGGCAGATAAACTTGAAAAAGGGAAAGAAAACGCGTTTCTTGCTCACCAACTAGCCACAATTCTTACAAATGCACCTTTTGAATATGACTTTGCCGATTGTTCCATGAAAAATTTGGATGTTTTAGGCTTCAAGAAAGCGCTTGAAGCTTATGATTTTAAAACTCTTCCCAAAAGACTCAATGAGGTTTTTAAAAATGGAGCAATTCAAAAAATCGCCAAGACACAAATGAAACTTCTATGAGTACAAAAGCTGTTATCTTTGATAAAGATGGAGTTCTCATGCTTACGGAGCCTTTGTATCACAGGGCATATCAAGGTGCGCTTGATCATTTTGGAGCCATCGGCCTATATGATTGGGATACACACAGAAAGAGAAACGGAATGCCTGCCACGGAGACATATTTTTTTCTCAGAAAAAAATATAAGGTTAAGGCCTCTCTTCCTGATTTTTTGGCGGAATTTAGGAAAAGGTATAAGAAATTCATGATGAGCGAAGAATTGGAAGTGCCCGAAGGTGTCCGAGAACTCTTATCTGCTTTGAAAAAGGCAGATATAAAAGTAGCGATTGCAACGAGCGGACACAGGGAAAGCACTGCTATGACTCTTGAAAAAACCAGACTATCCGAAGAGTTTGGCACGATTATTACAAGCGATGACGTGGCAAAAGGAAAACCCGATCCTGAAATATTTTTGCTTGCTGCAGAAAGACTAGGAGTTTCTCCTAAGGAGTGTTTGGTTATTGGTGATTCTATAAACGATGTCTTAGGTGCAAAATCAGCCGGCATGAAAGTTATCGCGATAACGGAT
>JBBDZP010000015.1:0-1124 GCA_040900105.1 Candidatus Levyibacteriota bacterium
CTTTGCGCGCCAATCATTGTCTTTCCGGGTTTTCCGTTTTGAAACAGGATAATAGTTGGAATACTCATTACACCAAAATTCTGTGCGGCTTGCGGATTTTCGTCAACATTTAGCTTCCCAATCTTTAATTTGCCTTCATATTCTTTTGCTAACTCCTCAACAATTGGTGAAACAATCCGGCAAGGCGCACACCATGGAGCCCAAAAATCAACAAGAACCGGGACTTCTGATTTCAAAACCTCTGATTCGAAATTTGCATCTGTAAAGTTTAAGTCATTTTTCATAAACAGGGTTTAAGAATATCAAACGAGTCAACTCCTGTCAACAAATACTTGCTGTTATTTTTGGTATACTTGTATATTATGAGATGGTTTCCATATCTTGCCTGGGTTCAAAGTATTATCGCCACATCAGGAAGTTTGTATTTTAGCGAAATTATGCACTATGCTCCATGCGTACTATGTTGGTATCAGCGAATTTTAATGTATCCACTTATAATTATCCTTGCTGTTGGAATTTTACGCAAAGATAAAAAGATATACCAATATGTCTTGCCAATGAGCACTCTTGGTTTAATAATAGCCCTATATCATAATCTGCTGCAATGGGGCATTCTTCCGGAAAGTGTGGCTCCCTGCACCCTTGCTTCTTCCTGCATTGTCAAACACGTTGGCTATTTTGGATTTATTACAATTCCCGTTATGTCATTTACAGCTTTTGCTATAATATCTGTACTTATGCTATTGCTTTGGAAATATAATAAGAAGAAAAAATGAGATCAGAAGCAAAAATACTTTTAGGAGTTGGGGCTGTAACAGTTGCAATCCTTGCGGGCGCAGTCTTTCTTTTAAGCGGCAGATCTACTCCCGTTAATACAACGGCCGAACCTCAAATTTTAGTAAGAAGCGACAGTAATAAGATTGGAAGCGAATCTGCAAAAATTACGCTAGTTGAATTTGGAGATTTTCAATGTCCTGCCTGTGCGGCATCCTATCCAATAGTAAGAGAAATAAAAGCTGTCTACAAAGATGAACTCCAATTTGTTTTTAGAAATTTCCCTCTTCCTACGCACGGCAATGCCTTTGCGGCGGCTGTTGCTGCAGAGGCAGCCGGAGCACAAGGCA
>JBBDZP010000016.1:0-1123 GCA_040900105.1 Candidatus Levyibacteriota bacterium
TACCTGCCTCAGATTCGCGCGGAGGGGCACTTTCGCTTGAACCAAATGATTCGCCTTCGGACAGCCTATCTAAAGGCTATTGAACAGGGAAGAAAACGACCTGATGCCCTCCCCTTGGAGTTTCGGTATGATGAACCTGAACGTATTGGAGAACGCTTTTATTTCCGTTTATGGGACAAGCCGTCTTTTGTCTTGCATCACCATGATCAATTTTCTGAACATAGCATAAAAGCTGCAAAAAAAAAAACGGCGCTTACTCCTACAAAAACAATCACTTCTTTGTAGAGTTTGTTCAAGCAAATTGCGTCGATGATGACAGCAAAGAACAAGCTGAGGGCTTATGGTTCATGGAGATCATTCAAGAGGATGTATTAAGAAGGTGCTCTGAAAATGCAACCGTGGAAGAAAGAGAACAAAGAAGCCATGTACTAGCCTCGTGGGGGTACGGAAAAGTTGGAGGAGCCACAGATCCTGTTCCGTTTTATTCGCAGCAGAAAGGGATCCTCACACAATCCCTTTTCGTGTCGCTAAACAAAGACAAAGCCGAGGGTGTTCTTTTTGACATTGAACCCATTTATGCCTCCTGCATGTTTGGGCTGTTAGCCGTGGACATACTGACAACGAGCGGAGCCAGAATGAATGAATTATTGCAAATCAATAATACCAAGGAATGCATCAAGGTCAAAAAAGTCGGAGACCGTCTGCATTATTCCTACATGGCAGTCCCTAAAGGTCGGGATATCCCAGAGGAATTTTATATTAGCAAGATGAGTATGGAATTGATACAATCCGTTGCCAGGATGCTAAAAAGCCATTATAATAGCGATTTTATTCCACAAGTAGCTTATAGAAATAAGCGAAAACATCTATTCCCCGAACCCAAACCTTATTATTTACAATATCACAATCAATCTTTTGGCGAACACGCAGTTACCGCATCGATCCGTTTTTTATTGCATGGTCTGCGTTTTGAAACTCAAGAAGGGACTCCTGTCGTTGTAAAGAGCCATTTGCTGCGGCATGCTTTTGCTACTGAAGCCGTACAACGGCAGAAAATACCTGTCGATATCGTCGCAAAGATACTTCACCAGCGAGATCTGAATGTGACAGGTTACTATTCAGA
>JBBDZP010000017.1:0-6974 GCA_040900105.1 Candidatus Levyibacteriota bacterium
TATGAAAAGATTACTTCTTTGGGTTGCCCCGCTTCTTGTTGCAATTCCGGTTTTTATAGGGACAGTTGTTTATCTTAACCAAAAAACTGGGAAAGGAGCCCTCCAAGTTACATCCATCCCGGATAGTAATGTTTATCTTGACGGAAAACTGGTTGGCAAAACCCCGCTTTGCAAATGTGAAACAGCGGATATGATTCCCGTTGGGGATCATGTTGTAAAACTTATTCCGTCAAGCGGCGATTTTTTGCCATTTGAAGGAAAAGTCACAATTTATAAATCGGTACTTACGGTTTTGGATAGAACTTTTGGAAATGGAGCATCTTCCGCAGGATCTATTATTACACTTACTCCAATAGCAGATAAAGACATCGCGCAGTTTTTTGCAGTTTCTTTTCCTGACAAGGCGCAAGTTCTTCTTGATGGAAGTCCTGCCGGAGCAACGACCCTAACGCTATCAAATATTACAGCATCTGATCATGAGCTAACTTTCAAAAAAGAAGGATACAGCGAAAAGGTAATTAGAGTAAGAGCTGCAAAAGGATATAAACTTAGCTCAATTGTATATTTAGGAATTTCAGATGAGATTGCTTCTCCGTCTGCTGTTGCCTCACCTGCCGCAGCGCTATCTGTTGCTAGGGTTTTAATCCTTGCAACACCAACGGGCTTTCTTAATGTGCGTAGCACTGCGTCTTTATCGGGAGCGATTTTAGAGAGAGTAAATCCAGGAGACAGTTTTGAGCTTGTTTCTGAAACTACAGGATGGTATGAGATAAAATTGGATAGCGGTGACACAGGATGGATCAGTTCTCAATACGCCTCAAAACAATAGCCTACCTACCGGCAGGTAGGTCTACGGACCAACTACATAGATAATTACAAGGACCATTATTATCCAAAGCAATACTGTTGAAAGAAGGGCCTTGTCGGAAAGTAAAACTTTTTCAGGACTTTCTCCTTCGTGCTTTTCATAAATATCCTGAAGATACCGCATAAGTCCATAGACAACAGGAATGATTGTTATCATGAGCCATTTTCTCTGGAAAAACGCGGGAAGAAATTCCGGTAAAAGAATGCTAACCCCCGGTTTAAAACCCTGAGGGCTTTCAAGGAAAGTAAAGAGTGCATAAGAAATAAAAGTTGACGTCGCAAAGATAGAAGCATATAGATCTAGAAGTCTCTCCGAATAATGAGAAAGTGTTTTTCTGATTGCCGCAATGTTTGCTTCTTTGTTTTGGGAAACAAGAGTTAACTCAGACCGCCTTTTTCCAATAGCTAGGAAAAGTGCTAGGGAAATGGTTGTTAAAAGCAGCCATACAGATATGTGATAACCGCTTACAAATGCTCCCGCATAAACTCTAATAATATAACCTGATGCAATAGCTAGGATATCTATAACGGCAATGCCTTTAAGAAATATAGAATAGAGGAGCTGTACGGCAACGTAAGCCACCGCCACAATAAAAAACGCTGGAGTTAAATAGAAAGAAAAGTAAAGACAGAAAACAATGAGAGCCGCGGCAATAGTCAAGGCCATTGGGATAGGTATATCTCCGTGCGCAAGGGGTCTAAATTTTTTAAATGGGTGAAGCCTGTCCTTTTGAATGTCAAAAATATCATTAACAATGTAGGCAGCCGATGATAGTCCGCAAAAGAGGAAGAACCCAATTAATACCTTCTCAAGAGCCATAGGATTGAATAGTTGTCCGGAGAAAACAATTGCCGCAAAAATGGCAAAATTTTTAATCCATTGCCTAGGCCTAAGCAGTCTTAAAATGTTTAGTTCAAGTCTCTGAGTTGTCATTGTTTTTGTTTAATGCGATATGCAGGAAAAGCAATCCTCCTCCTACAACAATCCCGACCATGATTAAAGCAAACAACTTTCCCCTGCTTGATAGGAGTAATGAAAGTGAGCCTAATATAGCAGAAATAATCCAGTAAAACAACGCGATGTGTCTTTGTCCAAACCCAAAATTTAAAAGCAGATGATGTAAGTGTTTATTGTCATGCCAGAAAGGAGAACGGCCGGTTAAAATTCGTCTTGATATAGTAAACGCTCCGTCAATCATGGGAATTCCCATAACCAAAACGGCAGTTGCAAGCTTTGCGCTTGAAAGCATTGAAACTGCTGCAAGAAGCAGGTAAATTGCCGTTGCCCCATATCCGGGGAAAATTCTTGCTGGATAAAAATTAAAAATAAGAAAGCCCAATGACGCACCGGCAATTATAAAAGAAAGTTTTGCAGATAGTATGGAAAGAGAATCAAAGGGTCCAAACCTAAGACTTAAAAGACCAATAACAATCGCAGATATAGCGACAATGCCGGGCATTTGCCCGTCTACGCCTTTACTCCAGTTGAGCATATTCATAACCCACACAATCCATACAACCGCGATGACATCGGAAAGAAGTATGCCCAGCGGCAGTACTATGCTGTTTAAGTAAAAAATTCCTCCAAGGGGGTTTGTGATGAACGGAATGCTTATGCCGCTTGTTACAACTATAATTGCACATAATACATTTACCGGAAGGCGGATGTAAGGAGACAAGTCATACTTGTCATCCAAGACACCAATAGACAAAGCTATAAAAGCAGCTAGTAATAAAGAGCCAACCGTGTTGGTTAAAGGAAGTAGCAGTAGGCCTCCTGCCAAAACACCAATAAAAAGCGGGATTCCTCCTCCTCTTGGAATTGGAACCTTATGGATAATTGCCGGATGTTTATGTTTGGCAGGATCATCAATTATTCCAAATTTTTTGATAAGAATGAGACAGAGGGGAGTTGCAAGAACCGTTGCAATAAAAGAAATAAGAAGCGGCGCAAAAATTACATTACCTGTAAAGTTTTCAATCATCTAGATTACCAAGCTTATTATAACTACGCTAAAGATAAGTATTAAAAGTATGCAGAGGAGTGTAGTAACTGCAAAAATACGTGAAAGAAGAGGGTTTTTTGCATGAACAAAAGAAGAAAGAATCAAATTAATAATTAGAATCAAAACGGTTGTAAGCAAGGGGATAAATATAGTCAACTTGGGTCCAATTCTGTCATTGCCCCAGGGGAGTTGATTAAATACGGGAATAAATGGAGGTAAACTGAAAAAGCGGAGAAGTACGTAAGCGAAAGTTAAAAGTATTATAAAGATAGACAAAAGCGTGGATTTATATATGATTTTATCTGTTCTTACAGGTTTAAAGAATTCTTTCATAAATCTTTACACCCCCTATGTTATTTACTTCCCTGTATTCCATGAGCTGGATTTGTAAGGGTGGAACGTTTGGCATTACAATTATAAACTTGGGTTTATTGTTGGCAATGCCCCTCTCTGTATTTTCTGTTCCGTCCTTATATCCTGTTATGTGGTATGTAACTGCGTAGCGGCCAGGTGGTAGCTTATCCGAAAGAGCGTAAACTTGGGCATTATTTCCCCAAATGAAAATATTATCATCCTTATCTGTATGCATCTTTATAAATTGGACAAGTTGATAATCTCTGGGCGTACTTCTGTCAAAAAATGCCCGGTAGTTTGTAACAGACTTATTACCTGTGACAAATGAAATGAAATTCTGATAATAGAAAGGCGTTTTTCCATAAAACCAAAAGTTCTTTAAGATTAAAACAAAACTTATAAGGAAAATAAGAAGTGTAAATTTCCTAAGCTTTTGCTCATATGCAATAAGACCGATGAAAAGACAAAAGCTCGGCAAAAGCGCTAGAAGGTAGTGGATGTATGGGCGCCCGGAGAAGAATGCATTAAAAAGAGAAAACGCAAACCAGAGCGAGATAAAGATGAATGTTCTTGAAAAGTTGGCCCTTTTTATAAAAATAAAAAGAGCGCTCCCAAAGAGAATAAAAAGTTTTAACAGAAGAAGTCCTTGGGGGATTATAAATTTATTTCCATATCCAACATAGCCTACGTTTTGTAAGAAAGAGGCTTGTACGAAATCCGAAATAGCGCCTCTAAATAGAAAGTACAGCGTAGTGGCAAGTATAGGAAGTGTAAAGCCTACTAAAAAGGGAGAAAGATTTTTTATTTCTTGAACCAAAAATTTTCTTACTTCCCAAAGATTAGTAATCCGTAAACTATGAGGAGCACTGACAACAAGCAGGAATAGAAAAAAGGCGGCAAAATCAAAAATGCCGACAATTTTAATAAGAAAAGCAAGAGATACCAATAGTCCGACAAGCAGTCTATGTCTTTGCGATTTTACAAGAATAAGACCTGCCAAAATTAGAGGAAGAAGCATAAAGTTTTCTGAATTTGCAATGTTTCCTTCAAGTAGGGGAAGACCAAAGAGAACAGCAAACAAGCCCGTTGTCCATAGGGAAATCTTAAACTTTTCTTTAAAAAGCTCTCTTGCTAGAGCATGAAACGCTATGACGGATAGGACTCCAAAAACAAGAGAGACAAGCCTTATGACAAACTGGTCGGAGTCAAAAAACGCGTAAATAAGATAAAGAAGAGGAGGTTTATTGTCCCAAATCTCTGCGTATAAAAGTCTTCCGTTTCTTACGGCATGGCCCAAGACCTGGTAAATTCCTTCATCTCCGTACCAGTAGGGCTCAAATAGGGAAGGAAGGCGGAGTAAGAAAAAGAAAAATGAAGTAACTAGAAGAAACCAAAAGCTAATACTTTGCTCAGCCTTCGATATGAGTTTCATCATATTTCGAATTCCTCAATACTACACTGAGCTTGTCGAAGTGTCATAGTTTTTCGGTTACCTTATATTCTAGGCGTTTTCCAAACATTAGTTGTGTATGGGAAATAAGGGCAGGCAGAGTTGAAAGGAAGAATCCTGCGACGGGAAGAAGTATAAATTCAAGGGGGAAAAGAATATGTCTTAGAAGTGATGCCTTTGCGTGCTTGGGCCTATGCCTGTAGTCGATAAGAACCATTGCAATTAGCGCTATAAGACAAGAAGTTAAAATTATTCCGGCAATTCTTGAAAGGCTGTATCCCAATGCAGTTCTTGAAAAAACAGGATTAACCAAAGTTGTGACATTTGCGGCAATTGTTATTATGAACCAATTAACCGGCCAGAGAAAGTGGTCAATTAAAACGTTATAAAGCATTATTGTTTTTCTGACAAAAGGAACGCCTGGAACTGTAAACCACCATTTTATAAACAGCGGATCGTCTGAAACTCCCCAGGACCATCTTCTTTCTTGTTCATATTTATTTGTGAGAGTTTTAATAAAGCTTGAAGATTTGGGAGAATCCATAGATGTTTTTAAAAATATGGGTTCAACCCAAACTTGCCCTTTTAATTTATAAAAAGCTTTAAAGAATATTCTGTAATCTTCGGGAATTACATCTGTATCCCAAAATCCGATATTTTTAAGGAGCTTGAAGGAAAGAGAATATGTTGAGTTTGCTACCATACGGTCTCCCTGGATAAGAAGAGCAGTTCTGTGCAGGCTTCCAAAAAAGGCAATAACTCTAACAGGAGCCGGAACATTCCAGAAATTATTATAGTGAACATTTGCCGATTGCCAAAATTTGTGGTAACGCTTGGGGTCATTCAAGAATTTAAATGAGAGATACGCGAAATACTGCTTGTCAAAAATAGAATCTGCGTCAACAGAGGATATTGTGGCATATTCAATATCTATCACACCTTTTGTAACTAATTTCTGGTATGCTGCTTTTCCCGCGTAAGCTTCATTTGAAGACTTCCCTTTTATCTCACCGGGTATATCAGGATGAAGTGTTGCAAAAATTCCACCAAATTCGCTTCCAAACTCTTTAATTAAAACATCTGCTTTTTCTTTTGCTCCTTCTTCTCTTTTTTCCATTCCCAAAACTACATAGATCCGTTTGGCCGGAAAAGTCTGCGTTGTAATATGTGAGAGGGTTTTCCTAAGTTTCTCCAAAGTCTCTTTGTAATTGGGGATTATTACAACATGGTTAACTTTTGAGAAGTCTTCATTCTCGCTACCTAGCTTTACCCAATCTAATTTCTCGGCTGTTCTTATTTTTCCTGACGCAACGGCGGCTGTTATCGCCAAAGAGAAAGATTTATAAAACCAGTAGACGTCAAAAAACAAAATAAAGTAGGCAAGAATATAAGGGATAAATAAAGATCCCCAAACAGGGAATAATATAAGAGTCCAAGAAACAAAACCGGGCAATATTTCAAGAGCCCTTCTTGTTTTTATTGGATAACGCGAGAATATTGTGTCAAAAAATGTAGTCATAGGGTCAAGTTAAAAATCTTGTTGGCGTTTTCAGTTGTTTGCTTTGCAACAGCTTCAAACGGAAGACCTTTTATTTGTGCGATAAACTTACCTACTATTATAACATGGGAAGGTTCATTCCTGCTACCTCGGTGAGGCACAGGGGTCAGAAACGGACTATCCGTTTCTGTGACTATTCGCTCAACTGGAGTACGCTTAACAAGTTCGGAAAGTTCCACAGTCTCTCCGGGCGCAATTCCTTTATAGGTTATATTCCCGTCAAAGCCAACATAAAATCCAAGCTCTAGCACTCTTTCCAAAAATTCCAAATCCCCTGACATGCAGTGAAACATTCCGGGAACCTCAAGGAGTTCGGACTTATGCTTTTCCAAGATTCTAATAATGTCCATGCCCGCATGGCGGTTATGAATTTGAAGCGGAAGTTTTAATTTATGCGCAAGTTCAATTTGGGAAACAAAAGCTTCTTCCTGTACCTTTTTATCTACAATCCCGTTTGATTTATAAGAGTAGTAATCCAGTCCAATTTCTCCAATTCCGACAACTTTTTTATCAGCAGCCAGTTTCTCAAGTTCTGCGAGCCAGTCTTTTTGAATTTCGCCTTCAAATTCTATGTCCGCCTTGTCTGTATGATGCGGATGGACTCCTGCAATTGCATACATGTTATCAAATTTTTGAGCGAGCTCGACCGCTCGGCGGCTGGACGGAATGCTGGTCCCAACATTTATAATCTTTGTAACACCAGAATCGAAAGCTCTTTTTGCTACCTCTTCCCAATCCT
>JBBDZP010000018.1:0-6951 GCA_040900105.1 Candidatus Levyibacteriota bacterium
TGGTTATTGTTGAAAGTCCTACGAAAGCGCGCACAATTGGGAGATTTTTGGGGAAGGACTATTCAATCGTCGCTTCCATGGGGCACGTTATGGATTTACCAAAAAGCACGCTGGGCGTTGATACCGAGCATGATTTTGCTCCCGCTTTTGAGGTTGTCGCAGATAAAAAAAGAACCATAGCGGAGCTTAAGAGTGAAGCCAAAAAGGCAGATGAATTATTTTTTGCAACAGATCCTGACCGTGAAGGAGAAGCAATTGCTGCACACGTCAAAGATGTTTTGGGAGTTAAGGGAAGAGTTTCCAGAATTGTTTTCCATGAAATTACAAAGGACGCAATTGAGGAAGCTTTAAAATCTCCGCGTGACATAGACGAAAATTTAGTTGATGCGCAAACCGCAAGAAGGGTTCTTGATAGGCTAGTTGGATATAAACTTTCACCTCTTCTTTGGCAAAAAGTCCGCCGGGGTTTGTCTGCGGGCCGCGTCCAGTCAATTGCGCTAAGACTCATAGTTGAGCGGGAAAGAGAAATTGAGAAATTTAAAAAGCAGCAATATTACACGATTACAGCAAATTTGTCTCGGGGTCCTGTCGCTTCCTCGTCCCGTCCGACGTCCTCGCGTTCGCTGCGGTCACTCGACGGGACGCCCTCCGGTCGCGCCACCCCTTCAGACTCTGTCCCCTTTGAATTAACAGAAATAAATGGAGAGAAAGTAGAATTGCAGGAAACCTACTCGCTTTATGACGGGCAGTACAGCGTAACCAAAACTACTCTTGACAAGGAAGAAAAAGCGCAAAAGATTTTAAATGACATAAAAAATAAAAAGTTTAAAGTTTTAGATGTTATCCAAAAAGAAATGCGCCGCTCACCCCAAGCGCCATATACAACTTCAACTCTCCAACAAGACGGCTCAAGAAGACTTGGGCTTGCGGGCAGACGCACAATGAGTCTTGCGCAGAAACTTTACGAGGAAGGTCTTATTACGTATCACAGAACAGACTCTGTTGTTGTGTCAAAGTCCGCGCAGCTCGGAATAATTGATTTTGTTAAGAAAACCTTTGGCGAAAAATATGTACCGGGAAAGCCGCGTTTTTATGCGGCAAAACAAAAACTTGCTCAAGAAGCGCATGAAGCAATAAGACCCACTAGCGTCCAGCGTCTAGCGTCCAGCGTCCAGTTGGGAGGTCAGTACGCAAAGCTATATGAGCTTATTTGGAGAAGAGCTGTAGCGTCCCAAATGGCAGACGCAGTTACCGAGTCAACAACCGTCCTTGCAAATACAAAAGGAGAAAAATCGGAATATCTATTTAAGGCAAATGGTTCGGTTCTTGTTTTTGATGGATTTTTAAAAGTTAACCCTCAAGCGCTTCAAGATCATAAACTTCCTCAATTTGTATCAGGAGATATCCTTGATCTTACAAGTGCGGACAAAGAGTTTCATGAAACTCCGCCGCCTCCACGCTATAACGACGCGTCTTTGATAAAAGTTTTAGAGGAAAAGGGGATTGGACGGCCTTCAACATATGCGACTATTGTTAGCGTTATAGAATCGCGCCAGTATATTGAGCGCAAAGAAGGTAGATTTACGCCAACATCTGTGGGTATTGCGGTCAATGACTTTTTGGTTTCCAACTTTTCTGCAATTGATGACATTCCGTTTACCGCTGACATGGAAGACTCCCTAGACGCCGTTGCAAGCGGAGAAAAAGAATGGGTACCCATGATTGCCGATTTTTATAGACCTTTTGAGAAAAAGCTCGAAGAGGTAAAAGGCGCGGCGCGGGTCAAAATAGCCACAGAGAAAACTAATGAAAAGTGTCCAAAAGACGGAGGATTTTTAGTAGTGCGTATTGGCCGTTTTGGCAAGTTTCTTTCCTGCGAGAATTTTCCAAAGTGCGATTTTAGCAAGCCATTTGTAGAAGAAACTGGTTTTACTTGTCCAAGATGCCTGCCTGCCGGCAGGCAGGGAGGAAAAATTATAGTCAAAAAGACGCGAAAAGGCAGGACCTTCTATGGTTGCAGCAGTTACCCCACCTGCACATTTGCGACTTGGAAGTTGACAGATTTAAAGAAAGACCAACCTGTTAGACCAACTCAGTCTAATGCCTGAGCGAAGTTCTGGCGGGCAGGCCAAAATGCGATTTTGCCGCGTGGAAATTAACCGATCTCAAAGCCTAGCTCGTAAATTGGAAAAGAAGCAAAAGGCCGGCTAAGGCGATGGCGGAAAGGACTATAAATTTAAAGAACCAAGCGTTGCTTGCCGAAGTTCTTTTGGCTTTTGCTTTCATATACCTACTATTTCAAAAACAAGAGCAGTTGTCAACGGGGGCTTAAAATAATTTGGCGAGGATAACCAGAAGCGCGAGGATTGCGATCTGATTTATAATTCCCCATGGTTTATCAAGCCTGTTTTCAATCTTCTTTTGAAATGAATGTGCCCATACAAAAGGAGCAAATTTTATATTCCAAAAATAATAAGGAGCCATAAGCCAGTCAAAACTTTGGGCAGCTATTATTATAATAAAAGCGTAAAAAAGATTGACGTAAGGGAATAAAAGCTCAATTATTAAGAAGCTTATAATAAATCCAAAAACTACGTCGGCTTTAGCCTCTTGAAGAACTTTGTTCTTGCCTTTTTCCTTTCTGTTGGTTGCAAAATCCCAGTGTGGAAAGTAGTCAGCTGCTATGTGAGAGGCAATTGCCAGAGGAATGGCGAGCGCGGGGTTTCCAATTTTTGCGGCAATCACAGTTCCTATAACTGCGTGTCCGGTTGCTGTCATAGGACTAATCTTAGCAGATTAGATCAACTTCTAACAACTAACTTATAACATCTGACATTATGTTAAACTTTAATGGTGGCGTTCAGGTTCAGAAACTTTAAAGTTTATCAAGATTCCAAATTACTTCATAAGCAGGTTACACTGTTATTACTAATAAATTTCCAAGGAGTTACTGGTATTTGGCAGACCAAGTTAGAAGAAGTTCTTTGTCAGTAGTTTTGAATGTCGCCGAGGGATCGTCAAAGCAATCAGACAGGGATTTTAATAGGTTTATTGCGATTGCTTTAGGTTCTGTGGACGAGACAATAGCCGGCTTAGAAGTTTCGTTGGAGTTAAAGTTGATATCACAGAAGCAGTTCGAGCATTTCCTAACGAGTTATGAAGCAATTTCGAGACAACTTGGTGGTTTCTCCAAATATTTAAAAAGTTAGGTTAATGTTAGCGGTTAGAGATTAGAAGTTATTAGTTGTTAACTCTTGACAAGCTGTGAAAATTGTGAGCACAATGGTATTGTGAGTGGTATCAAGGTATTGTCAGCGTATTTATTTTTAATTGTATTCTTAGTCTTTCCTTCCTCGGCTCTGGCATACAATACAGCGATTTTAGGCGAATCAACTTCCTCTGCAGTTCCAAGTATAGCTCCAACAGTTGAGGGTCCGGGTTTTATTTTGCCTGACAGCAAGCTGTTCTTTCTTGATGAATTTAAGCAAAAAGTGAGGTTAGTTCTGGCTTTTAGGTCTGAGGATAAGGCAAAGGTTCATGCTGATATTGCCGGAGAAAGACTTGCAGAGCTAAGACTTATGTTGGTAAAGAATGATCCTAAAGGAATCAGAATAGCACTCGCTGGCGTATCTGAGAACCTTAAAGACGTTTCGGATGAAATTTACAGAGCACAGCTATCAGGAAGAGATATAAAGACAATAGCAAAGACAATAAATCTTAGTATAAGACGTGAGCAGGACGCTTTGGATTCTCTTGCACAGCAATCAACGGGAGATCTTAAGGAGCAAGTAAATCTTGCGCAAACTGTGGCATTTAGAACAAAACTCAGAGTTGCGGATTCTTTACCGGCGGATGAACAGCAAAATGAATTACTGGATGATTTAACAAGAAGGGCGCGTCAGCAAGTTCAGCAATCTTCCGATAATTCGGTATCAATTCAGATCACTTTGGATGAATTAAGCAAGCAAACCCAGGCTGTGGCAACGGGATCTTCCCAGGCAAGGGCCGCAAGAATTATACAGCTTCAAACGGTTGCAATTCAGCAGGCAAAAGACGCGGCAGCGGCAGCGCAAAAAGCAGCAGCCGGATTCAAACAATCATCAGATGCAATGAATGAGCTTAGAGTTTCCCCGACAACAGAATCCGCAAATTAGCCCCGTATGGTTGTAAATTAGCCTTAGATTTCGTATTATATTGGACATGCTAAAACTTAAAGCAGCCCAGCTTCGAAATACAAAACCAGAAGATGACGAGTTAAAAAACATAAAGAAAAATCCAATTTACATAATTTTGGATAATGTTTTGGACACTTACAACGTTGGTGCGATTTTCCGTCTTGCCGATGCTGTTGCTGCAGAAAGGGTAATTCTTTGCGGTTCAACCGAGACACCACCGAATACGAGGATTAAGAAAGCCTCCATTAATACAACGGAATGGGTAAATTGGGAATATTCGCCTTCGGCGAGCCAAGCGATTAAAGATTTAAGATTAAAGATTAAGGATATTCAGGTAGTTGCGGTTGAGCAAGACAAAAAGAGCGTTCCGTATGACAAATTCGATTATAAATTTCCAATTGCTCTCATTGTGGGACATGAAACAGAAGGTGTGTCAAAGGAAGTTTTGAAAGCCTGCGATGCAATAGTGGAAATTCCCATGTGGGGAGTAAACATCTCCTTAAACGTTATGGTTTCTTTGGGAATAGTTCTTTTTGAAGCCATAAAACCACTCCGTGAATAAAACAATAAGACTTAAAAAAATTGCCGAAGAGATTGAGAATTGTAAAATTTGCAAGCTTGGGAAGAGCGGGAAAGCGGTTCCCGGGGAAGGAAATCCGGATGCGGACATTATATTTGTTGGGGAGGCGCCGGGAAGAACAGAAGCAGCAACGGGGAGACCGTTTATAGGCAGATCGGGACAGTTGTTGAGAAATTTGATTCGGGAAGTAGGGCTCAGAGAAAAAGATGTTTTTATTACAAGTCCCGTTAAATATCTGCCGGATAGAGGCACTCCAACTCCCGCAGATATAGCGCATGGAAGAGAGCATCTTCTAAAACAACTGGAAGTAATTAAGCCTAAATTTGTTGTGCTTTTGGGAAATGTTGCGGCAAGGGGAGTACTGGAAGAAAAGATCGCGGTTACCAAAATGCATGGAGAAGTAAAAGAAAAAGATGGCATAAGATATTTCTTTACTTTTCATCCGGCGGCAGGCCTAAGGTTCCCGAAAATTAAAAAATTAATTGAGCGAGACTTTAAGAAATTGAGGAATTTAGTTTGATTTTAGTTGACAGGGGATTTTAATTTACATACATTGTATGTATGGATGAGATTCCGCAAGTTATACAAACTCCCGTTGAGAATACGCCTCCAGATAAGCCTGCTAGGAAATTAAACTTAAGAAGTATTTTAGATGTAGGTTCTTGGGTTGCTCTTTTTACTCTAACACCTCTTTTTTTTATAGCTTTTCTGTCCCAAAATAGCCTGCCCGGAGACTTTCTGTATCCGGTAAAAAGGACAGTAGAGAATACTTTACTTGCGGCAGCATCCGCAAGTCCCACAACAAAAGCCTTTTTCCAAACGGATCTTGCAGACAGAAGATTCAGCGAAGCCGAGAATCTCCTGCTCTCGCAAGCAAACACCGCGCCGCTTGATGATCTTGTTGCTCAAGTTGAAAGTACGGAAGTTTCTATTTCAAATGTTTCGGATCCTGTAAAGCAGGAAGAATTGACTATCAAGGCAATTGCGCAGATAGAAACCTATCAGGCAAAATTGACAAATACTTCGGCACAAATACAGAGCAGTTCTTCGCCTTTTGCGGAGGCCCCAACTCAGACTCAAACGGACAACACAGTTTCTATAACATCAGTTCCAACTGCTACGCAAACCCAAATAGTACAAGTTGTGACTACAACCCCAACGCCAACTCCAACCCAAGCACAAACTGTTTTTATACCTCCTCAAGACTCGCAGACTACTGTTGTTGCTTCTGCTCCAATCCCCACGTCTTCACCCGCCCAGGCAGTCCCCACCGTCACTCACGTTTCACAAGTAGGCACCCCTCAAGTTGAAGAGCAAAAAAGACAAGTTGAGCAAGCAGTCGCGATTACAAAGCTAAAACTTGAGAAGGTTAAAAAGGACCTTGAAGAGAAATCAAAGCAAAGAGAGGAAAAAAGAGATAGGGAAAATCGCGGAGAAAACCGCAGGGAAGGTAATAACTCCTCCAAAGAAGATTAAACTGCGTATTGACGCCGACTTAATCGGGGTTGACAAAAAATCCCTAGGTTTATATAATAGATTCCGGTATGTAAAGACTTTGTCTGAAGCGATAAGGAGACACCCGCTTTAGGCGGGTTTTTTTGTATACTGCAGAGCTTGACGCTTTGCATCTCGCTCTTTGAAATTCAAACACAGGATTAGTTCTGAGTGCAAATCAGGACTTGCTTTTTAATTACTCGAGTTCGCCAACTGGCGGATACTCGACGATCAGAAAGTGGTAGGAAATCTGTTTCCATTTATTTGGAAGCAGAATTTTTTTGAGAATTTGATCCTGGTTCAGGATGAACGCTGGCGGCGTGCCTTAAGCATGCAAGTCGAACGATCTTGTGCTCTGCACAAGGATTTTCGAATTATGATTTTCGATTTGCCATTTAATTTTGGAATTTAAAAATTTTAGAATTGATTGGAAATTGGAAATTCGAAATTGGAAATTCTCGCGCAGGGCGCGAGGTAGTGGCGGACGGGTGAGTAAAGCGTAGGAATCTACCCCTAGGAAGAGGATAGCTCGCCGAAAGGCGAGGTAATACTTTATAGTCTCGTAAGAGTAAAGACCTTAACTGGTCGCCAAGGGAGGAGCCTGCGTCCTATCAGCTAGTTGGTGAGGTAATGGCTTACCAAGGCTATGACGGGTAGCCGGACTGAGAGGTCGATCGGCCACAACTGCACTGAGACACGGGC
>JBBDZP010000019.1:0-6627 GCA_040900105.1 Candidatus Levyibacteriota bacterium
GTGAGCCGCCGGGGAGTCGAACCCCGAACCTATTCCTTAAGAGGGAATTGCTCTGCCAGTTGAGCTAGCGGCCCGCTAAGGAATTTAGTATACTATACATGTCTAAATCAGACAATATGCCTTCGTAGCTCAACGGATAGAGCACTGGTCTTCGGAACCAGGAATGGGGGTTCGATTCCTCTCGAAGGCGCCCTAATATGGCTCCAAACAAAATACTCCAATTTCTTAAATTCTTTATTGGCTGGCCAGTGTCACTTCTTGCGGTATCCTTTATTGCAAGATTAATAATTCAGAACAAGTCGGTCACCGGGCGTTTTGGAGATATAAATTTCGCCCTTTTGTTTCTTTCAATAATCTCGTTTCTCCTCTATTTTCTTTGGCGTGCATTTCTCTGGCATAAAATTATTGAAGGAAAAGGATACACAGGAAAGTTCAGAAATACAGTATACCTCTGGGAATCTGCAGAAATTAAAAGATTTACCCCGGGTTTTATATGGACACTCATGTCAAAAACCTTTGCCTTCTCAAAAAACGGTCTTGAAAAAAAGACCGTTGCTTACTCTTTAGCCATAGAGGCAGAAACATTTTTAGTTGGCTGCTTTATAGTATCTCTTCTTTCTCTACCACTAGTGCTTAATCATTTCCCCATGGAGCCATTAATCAGGAACCTAGTCCTAGCTTTTCTGGTTACAGGAGCAATACTATCTTCCTCAATATTTATTTTCGCTAATCGCATAGCAAGATATGCAGCAAACATTAACTTTTACTTTCTTAAAAAATCCGTATTCAAACACACCCTGAATTCGCTGCCTCTCTTTTCTCCAATAATAAATCTACAACTTTTAGCAATAGGTTCCATAAGTCTCTTATTTTTTGGCCTGGCAGTATACCTTGCAATTCTATCTATAGCATTCCTAACTCCTGCCTTAGCTTTAAATTTTGTAGGTTTTTTTGTCCTTTCCCTTCTTATCGGCTATCTCTCATTTCTAATACCCATGGGGCTTGGAATAAGAGAAGGAGTAATAATTTACGGACTTTCAACCTTCATGCCCATAGGACTCGCTTCTGCTTCGGCCGTACTTACCAGAATAACTTTAGTTATTTCGGAGCTCATTTTCTTTGGTTTTACATTCGCATGGAATAAAACAAAAAATGAATTAATTTTAAAAACAGAGAATTTTATTTTAGATCATAAGCAAGAAGTCCTAATTGGAACGGCAATTCTCATCTACGTAATTTATTTTACGACTGCTACTTTTCTTAGATATGACAACTTTTACACAGGCAGATTTGATTTAGGGAATATGGATCAGGCCGTATGGAATACCATTCACGGGAGGATCTTTGAAACAACCGGTCAGGATGGTATAGTGTCCATTTCAAGGCTTTCCTCGCACGCCGATTTTATTCTGATTCTTATTTCCCCTTTATATTTGCTTTGGGAAGACCCCCGGATGCTGCTTCTTCTTCAAACAGTTGTCTTGGGACTAGGAGCGGTATTTGTGTTTAAGATTGCCGGAATGATACTTGGAAGTAAAAACGCTGCGGCTGTTTTTTCCCTGCTTTTTCTTCTTAATCCGGCCGTACATTTTACAAATCTTTATGACTTTCACCCTGTCACACTAGCTACAACACTCCTACTTGGAACTTTCTATTTCTTAATGAGAAGACGATATGTATTATTTTTACTTTTTGCAATTCTTGCGGGCATTACAAAAGAAGAAGTTTGGCTGATTATAGGGTTACTCGGCTTATACATGCTAGTCTCCGAGCTTGTAAAAATAATACGTAAAAAAGCATCGCGCCATACTCTCAAAAATCTTATAATTGGGGGATTTGTCTCCACATCATCATTCTTCATGTTCTACTGGCTGATCTGGCATGTAATTCCGGCAACCCGAGGACAGGAACACTTTGCTCTCTCGTATTTTTCTGAGTTTGGAAATTCGCCCTCGGATATTGTTAAAAATATATTTTCTTCCCCGGGTACAATTATAGGAATGATGGGGGAAGATAACAGAATGAAGTATCTAGTGCAGCTTTTTCTGCCTCTTGGATTCTTATCTTTTCTCTCTCCCATAGCATTAGTATTTGCCCTTCCTGATCTGGGTATAAATCTTTTAAGCAGCAATTCAAACCTTCATCAGATTTACTATCAATACTCGGCTGCAGTCACTCCTTTTATTTTTATAGCCGCTATTTTAGGTGTCAAAAACCTTAGCAAATGGTCTAAAAAACTTTCCATTAATACTTCACTCATCTTCTTGGTAATAGCAACTCTTTTCTCGGCTCATAATTTTGGGCCTTTGCCCGGTGCGCAAAATCCAAATATTGACATGTTTACAAAACAGCTTGAAAATAGAAAGCTAATTCAAGCTTTCATTAGCGGTATACCTGAAGAATATAAAGTAGCAGCAACGAATAACCTAGGTTCTCATCTGTCAAGAAGAGTAAATGTTTTCACAATCCCCGACGGAGTGGATAAGGCGGATATACTCGTATTTCTGCTTAATGACCCTTTTGCTCAGCCTTCGCTTGCGAGCCAGAAAGAAATAGTGGAGATACTTAAAAAGGATCAGAGATACAAACTTTTATTTACAGAAGGCGATTTCGTAGTTTTCCAAAAGAAATCTATTGACTATAAAACTTCCGTTCAGCTTAATCTGCGATAACAAGCTTTGATCGCTCGAATTTATCTGCCATGTAGCCGTTGGGCATTGTGGTCAGTTTCTGAGAGTAAAGCAAGAATCCATTCCTGATTGTATGATCTCCAAATTTATCATTTATCTTGTCAATTGCAGATTGTACTTTACTTTTTTTGGGGTTATCGAAAAGCGTTGCCTGCAAATTCGACGTATCCCCCAAATTAAAAACTCCAATACTAATTTGCCTTGTGTATTCCTTACCTACAGAACATTTATGTGCTGAAATTATAGGCTTCAGTCTTTCAAAAATATCAGCGCCGCTGTCAAAGTAGTCTCCATAAGTCCTGCGTCCTCCAATATCACACGTGCCCCTAAGCGACACTCCAACACCCCTGGCTTTTCTGTTAAGTCTTCTTAGCTTTAAGCCCACCTCTTCACATAGCTCATATAAATTCTGCATTACAATACGCTTGTCGTACTCATTGCGTGGTAGGCAATAATTTCTGCCGACGGATTTAACAATTTCCGGCATGTAGTAGGGGACAACAGGACGATCGTCTTTGCCCCAAGCCATATCTGTCAGTACACCTGCATAGGAAGGTCCAAATTCTAAAATTAATTTTTCCTTTGAGTAATTTCTAATTTGCAAGAGATTACTGATCCCAATTTTCTTGAGACGAACTCCCATTCTTTCTCCAATTCCGCAAAGCGCAGTCGGCTCTATTGTGTTATAGATATTATCGATATCCCTCTGTTCAATTTTTCCTACGCCATTTGGCTTATTTAAACCCGAGGCAAGTTTGGCCAAAAGCTTATTGTGGGAAATTCCAATGGACACCGTTATGCATTCTCCAATTTCATCTTTTATTCTGTCTTTAATGATTTTGATAATATTTTCCGTACTGCCAAATAGGTGAATTGTAGAAGTTATGTCTATAAAAACCTCGTCCAGAGAGAAAAGTTCTACATATGGGGAATAGTCCGAACAAATTTTAAGGAACTTTTTACTTATTTCCCAATATTTCAAAAAATGAGATGGGGTAAGAATTATATTTGGGCAAATTTTTTGCGCTATGTAAGTCCGTTCTGCTGTTTTTATTCCCAGCCTTTTTGCTTCACGCGACGACGCAATAATACAAGTACGGCCGTTTGCAGCGGTAACTCCTAAGGGCTTTCCGCGGAAATGAGGATTTAACTGCTGCTCTACGCTTGCAAAGAAGGAATCAAAATCTATGTGGAGAATAACTCTTTGGGCAGTATTTGTCATAACTAAAACTTTAGACGAATTTAAAACGAAAGTAAATAGAACATTTAAGTACTTTTCCAGGTCAATTTAGCCCATTGACACAAGATAAAATACTCTGTACATTTTATGTATGGAAGGATCGCAAGACACGCCAAAGTCCTCAAATCCTTTTAAACGCATGTTTGAAAGATTTAGAAGAAGACAAGAACTGCCAAAAGATTTCCAGATCGAATATACAAGACCAAGAAGAATAACGCCAATTGCTCAAAACGAACAATGGGATAGAATGGCAGAAAGAAAGCTTGCAACACAATCAACGGCATCTTTTCCAGAAAATGTCACGCCATTTCCACAACCCGAGCCTCCAAAGGGCGCATAAGGTGAAAAGAATTCTACTAACTTTCTTAACTTGGAGATTACTTCTTTTTATACCGGTGGTTCTTGGGTCGTCGCTCATTTCATACAGAATAGGTTACGATTATACAAATATTTGGAAATTTGCAGAACCATACCTTCCCGTATCAAATCCATTTCTTTTCCCCTGGGCCAATTTTGACGGAGTCCACTATTTGTCGATTGCAGGCTATGGCTACTCAAACGACCAGGGATTTTTCCCTTTGTATCCATTACTCATAAGATTTTTCGCCACTGTTTTTGGAGGCGGTGAGACATTTGGATTTGCGTATTTTATGAGCGGATTTCTGATAGCAAATATCGCTTTCTTGCTTGCACTCTTTATACTTAATAAGCTAATAACCCTGGACTTTCCCAAAAAAATAGCCTGGAAAAGTATAACTTTTTTGCTTGTTTTTCCAACGTCTTTTTTCTTTGGAAGTTTATATACGGAAAGTCTTTTCTTACTCTTAGCTCTTCTTTCTTTTTATTTTGCTAGGAAAAAAAAATGGTTTCTTGCCGGTATTTTTGGAATGCTTCTTAGCGCAACAAGACTTGTTGGCATAGCAATACTTCCCGCGTTAATTTATGAGTTTGTCAAAGAAGAAAAGAAGCTACGGGTAAAAGCTCTAAGCTTACTACTTCCTCCTTTGGGGCTCTTGTCTTATGCGCTCTACAACTTTTGGCAATTTGGAAATTCTTTCCTTTTTATTGCGGCGCATGAAAATATTAACCCTACACGATCTGTGAATTCTGTTATTCTTATTCCTCAAACAGTTTTCAGGTACATCAAAATTCTTGCGACCACTTTGGGACAATACGAATGGTGGATTGCACTTTTGGAGATATCCTCATTTATTTTCGCGGCGACTCTGCTGTATGCTGCATGGAAGAAAAAAATTAGGTTGTCTTACATAATATTTGCAGTACTCTGTCTTCTTGTGCCTGCTTCATCCGGAACTCTAAGCGGGTTTCCTCGCTATACTCTAATTGCTTTTCCCATTTTCATTTCGCTTGCCCTTATAAAAAATATGCCGGTCAAAATAATCTATACTGCTGTTTCCATTGTTATTCTTTTTCTGCTCCTTGCTTTTTTTGCCCGAGGCTATTTTATTGCATAGCTTTATGATAGTATTTTAATTAATGCCCCAAAGTACCCATTATCATCATCTAAAAGAAAAGTGGACCAAGCGCCACAGAGAACTTCAAAAAAATCTTCTGGAGAAGCACGCGGACTCTCTGCATTGGCTTAGTCAAAATTCAAAACAATTAATGGTGAGCTCTCTGGGCGGCTTGCTTCTTCTGGCCGCACCAGGAAAACCCTTACTCACAGCACCCCATCTGCTTGCTTCGGGATCTGAGCTTGCCGCACCCATAGATAAAAGTGTTTTTCTCTCCTCTGACCTTAACTCCTCCCTACCTGAAGAGGGGACTCCTTTGACGCCTGAGCAAGAAAAGAATGTCATAGACATCTTAAAACGGAACTTTGGATTAAACATCAGCGCAGAAGAAAACGGAATAAGACTTGAGAGAAATTATGGCAGAATTGGTGCGGAACAACACTTGGCGCGCTACCCCGGGGATACAATGGCAACGCACTTTGATAATGAAGAGGACGCAAGGCGCTATTGGAGCTCCGGAATGGCCCCAGGGTTAGGCGCATGGCGCTATTTTGCTCAAGGGCACACACTCACCCAGGAAGATGTGCAACGCGAAAAATACTACCTGGCAATTCAAACCTTCTTAGCTCCCGGATATAACCAGAATGTTAAAAAATTCTCCGATTTTTTTAAATTTAAAAAAATGCTTGTTGTGAATCCGGAAAACGGAAAAGCTTTGGTTGCTGTAATAGGTGACGCAGGACCCGCCCAATGGACACGCAAGCACTTAGGTGGCTCTCCTGAAGTAATGCACTACCTGGAAAGAGTAGACGGGGCGCAAGTTGGCTCCGTTGTTTATTTTTTTATTGATGATCCGGAAAATAGAGTCCCATTGGGTCCCATAAGTGTGAAATAATGAGTAATGTGAGACACAAACATTTTTATAGCCATATAGTTGATACGACTTCAATTTCTATTGAAATTGCGGATATGAATTTAACATCGGACGAGAGAGTTCATCTTTTGTCTCTTGCCGAAAGCAATATTCATCATGCGGTCTTAGATACTATTCTTTCCGAACTTCCCGAAGATGACAAGAAGGAATTTTTAAAACACGTTAAAGACGACAGTCACGACAAAATTTGGGATTTACTCAAAGACAAGGTTGAAAATATTGAAGGGAAAATCAAGAAGGCGGCAGAGGACATAAAAGCAGAACTCCACAAAGACATAGAAGAAGTAA
>JBBDZP010000020.1:0-6178 GCA_040900105.1 Candidatus Levyibacteriota bacterium
GTTTCCGCTTCGCTTCAATAAACTTGCGTTTACTACGCCCTTGCAAAATTCACCCCGCTTAGCTTGCAGCATGTATTGGAAGCAGGCAGGCTGCTTCCAAAAAATAATTTTCTAAGGAAAAAGCTGGGAAAGGGGGTGAAATATATGCAACTACTGACAAGAGAGATAACAACTAAACTTCCATTCTTGTACACACAAGAAGACGTAGACGATCCATTAGTAATATGCAAATTCTTTGGTATGTTTACCAGCTGGAAATGGTATGCAATTGAATTTGACGGAAAAGATCTTTTCTTTGGCTATGTTGCCGGAAATTTTCCGGAGTTAGGGTATTTCAGTCTTTCCGAGTTACAGAGTCTTAAAGGGCCGATGGGTTTAAGTATTGAAAGGGATATGTGGTTTAGACCGTGCAAGCTTTCAGAAATTAAAAAGCTACACGAATAATATCAACTAACCTGCCGCTTTTAAAACAGGCGGCAGGTTTATATTAATTACAATATGAAAGGAGGTGCTTATAAATGAAAAAAATAGATTTATTCGATCCTAAAATTGTTCTGTTAATCAGTAAACTAAGCGATGATATCCTATATCTTATCGATAATCAGGAAGATTTTACCAGAAGCGACTTACAGGGAGCAGTTGAAGCAGTTGTGATGAACACATTAAATAGCGGTTTAAACTTAGAATAAAAATTATTCTACTTTTAGCCAAATATTTTGTGTACTTTTACTAAATCGGATAGTATCTTGTGTTGTTAGAAATAATGAAATATCTTCGAAAGTTTTTTCAAGTTTTGCCCTGCCGTACATATGAATGTGTTTTTTCCTTCTTTGGTCGGCAAGAACGAAAAGAAGTGAAGGAAAAGGACTGTTTTCTGTGTTTGCCTGCCAGCTGCCGTCTTCGCAGTAGGTAATATATTTTCTTAACGTAAATCTTGTAACTCCCGCAGGCTTTCTATAATCGTCAAACAGATCAAGAAAATATTTTTCCGTTCCTTCTTTTGTTTCAACGGCAATATAAGCATCGGGTAATTCTTCCGGGAAAAAATCATACCCCGTTAAATCCTGCTGGGTTAAAAAATGCAGTGTAGAATTCTTTTCTTTTTGTGAAAGAAAATATTGATAGATATCAAAGATAAAAAGACAATGGTTTATAAAATTGCCGGATAAAGTTTTTTCTTTATATAATCTTTCCAAAAATTTCTTACTGTAATTCTTGCTTTCTTCGAAATGTTTCGCTTTGGTGGAAAGACAAAAAATATATGGTTTGGTAGGATCGCTTTCATCACTAATCACTGCTATGTATCCTTTCTCTTTTAAATCCGTTAGCCATTCTTTTATTCTGTGTGGGTCTTTGTGATGAAAGTATTTTAGTAGTTGGTTTACGGTTAAGTATCGGAATTTAAGAAGAAGAGAAATTATTGTTTTTTGTTTGGTTGTTAATGATGGTTGAGTCATAGGTTAAGTAGACAGTTGGCAGAGAGCAGAGGATTAGATAAGAGTCAGTTTACATATCAATGTTTAGATATTTACATCCCCTTATATTATATAAGTATAAAGAGTCTGTATTTTTTTGTTTTTTAGCTTCAAAATTACCTATATTTCTGTACCTACGCGTAGGTACTATTTTGGACAGGTTTTTTCTTAGGCAAACCGTTACTTCCCATTGTATTTTTGCTATTGTCTGATACTTCTGCTTTCGGTTCTACCGCAGATTTCTTAACAATAGGTTTTTGGTAAATAATGGCGTTTCTATCTCTTGAGAGCTGAATAAGTTTTTCAATTTTATTCTTATCAAATGTTATTTCGACCGGTACCGTTTCCCCTGAAAAAGGTTCTTCAGGATTTATTGCCGCAATCTTTGAATAAAAATGAAAGGACGGAAGATTGGAAATTTCTCCCTTATCAATATATGGAGCAAACTGCGGAAGCATTAAGACTTCGTCTTGCGGATTAGCACTTCTAAAGCAAACAACTGTGCCGACATTGGCAAGTAAAACATTAACTAAGTTTTTATCTTTTTGCTGCGATGTTGACTGCTCCGCCATTGTTAAATTTAATCCGTATTTTCGGGCTTCCGATAGCATTTGAATAAATGAGGGCGTTGCGAAGTTTTGAAACTCGTCTACATATAAATAGAAAGGGGCTCTGTTTTTCTCCTGTGTCCTTGCTCTTTTTAATGAGGCAAGTTGTATTTTGGTAAGAATCATAATTCCCAAAACTTCCGAAGTATCTTCGCCGATTTTTCCTTTTGAAAGATTGCAGATTAGTATTTTTCCGTCATCTAAAATATTGTCAAAATTTATCGTTGATTTTGTCTGTTCCATAATTCTTTTGGCGGTTGGAGAAAAAAGAAACCTTCCGATTCTTGCAGTAACAGGCCCGACCATTTTTACTCTTTGATAATCTCCTGCCTTCCCGAATTCATATTTCCAGAAGTTTTTTAAATTCTCATCTTCCAAGCCCTGTATAACTTTTTTCTGATAGTCCGGGTTATTTAAAAGGTCGTAAACGGTAAAGATAGTGGGGTTTTCCAAAGTTAGTGCGGTTTGCATTGTGTTTCTGAGAAGGTATTCAAGTCTGTGTGCATGAGCAGACCAAACCTCGGAGAATATTTTTCTAAAAAGAGATATAACGCCTTCCGTTATTAATTCTTTTTCCCGCAGCATTTCATCTTCATCAAGGCCGGGTGTAAGTTCCAGAAGATTTAATCCGATGGGATGCTTTATATCGTCGGGATTAAAATATATCAAATCGTCTTTTCTTTTTTCCGGCACAAGGGTCAATAAGCTTTCGGCCAAATCTCCATGCGGGTCAATGACACTTACTCCCTTGCCGTTTTGCATATCCTGTTTTGCCATAGAAAGAATCATTGTGGATTTTCCCGTTCCGGTTGCTCCAATAACATACATATGCCTTACTCTTTCCTCTTTTGTTAAACCGATTTGAGTAGTTGTCCCCCCGTAATTGTTTTTTGCATAAATTACATCTAAATTGTGTCCTTTCTTTAATGAGAGCGGAGCGGGAAGCTCTTTGCTGTGAACCTTTACCAAGTCTTCGGTTTTGGTAATACTGGTATATGGAAAATGGTAAATGTCCGAAACTTCGGAAACAGATAATAGCGATTTATTGGTAAAAGAAAGTAGTCTTTTTTTAAATACAAAGAATAAATATTTTCTTATGAAATTAAGATTAAAATATCTTTTTGGTTTTATAGATTGATAACCGGAAGTTGAGAAAGTTGCAAAGGAAGATTTAAGTCCCTGCGCCCGCTCAGTTAGACTTCCCTCATCTTTAAAAACCAAAAGTATTCTTGTTGTTGTTTCAAATAGCGGCTGGTCAATTTTTACATCAATCGAATGCATCAGTTCCTGTTCAAAAAGCGTTCTTGTTCCTGTAGTCTTGCTCGGCGCTCTTGAGATAAGGCGCAAAAACTTTATGGAATTTAAATAGTGAACGACGTCGCCGTTATGAAGAATCAACTTTGATATTTTCCTTGTTTCCTTTGACTTGGTTGGAGTAAGCACGATTTGAAGAGACACAAGCTCGTCTGGAAGAAGTTTTGTCATCATGCCTGTAATGTAGGCAATCGGATCATGCTTATACAGCTCGTCATGTTTTTTGAGAGGATAGGCAAAGTGGCGCGAGAGTTTAAATTCGATAATTCTATGTTGGGGTTCAATATTTTCCGGCAAATATTCGCTAACGGTTTTAACTTTCAGTTGCGGAAGATATGACAAAAGACTTCTACGAAGAGTATTGACTTGCGCTTGAGTAGTTCTTACCAAATATCTAATACCTTCCTTTTGTGTCGAAACAATCTCCAGGGAAAATCTTGTTTTATTTCCAATCAATCTGTCCGTAAACGACCTTTGATTACCAAGGGCATGAATCAGAGAAAAAAGCTGTTCCGTAGTGTAAGCCTCTTTTTCCGTAAAAGAGGGAGGAGTTAATTCAAGAAGTACCGATTTTTCATCTAATGATTTCTTAAGAAGAAAAGCTTTTCTAAGAATAAGCAAGATTAATACCAGAAAAAGTCCGATAAAGACAGGTAAGAAAGCCAAAAATGAAGTTTTGCCAAAAGAATCCCGTAAGTGAAATATTGAGGCAGTAAGCTGATTTAGTAGGTTTCCCGCTTCTAACTGACTGATATTAGTCATGATTTAGGACAGTGAGCAGAAGTATCTAATTTATATCACAAAGAAGGCGCAAAAGAACTATATCAAAGTCAATCAATATAGCGTTTAAGGCTATTTACCTCTTGACAAACTATCCGCACAGTGGATATACTATCCATGTGACGGATACATAAGATTAGATATGGAAACACTACAACAATTAACTATTACTGAAGATAAGTTTATTCCACCTCTAGTTGAAGTATTAAATGAATCAACTCATCCCCAATCCGAAGAAATTTCTACAACGCTCAAAAGTTCTCTTGATAATTTATTTCCTGAGCAAGATTATGAGGAAAAAGAACTTCAAAAAGCTAAGGAGATATTGGGCCCGATAGTAAATGAGCTTACTCCACAGGAACTAAAAGATTTGATTACGGAAATCAAATTCTTAATAGGAAGTTGGTTAGACGATTTTGAAAGAGAAATCTTTGGAGGAATGACCCTTAGTGAAATGCTGCATGAGAAAGGAGGCCTATGAATTCACCTAATACTATTTATGCAGACGGCAAAAAAGCGATTGTTTATCTAAGAGTATCTACGGAAGAGCAAGTAGATAACTTTTCTTTAGGTAGCCAGGAAGAAATATGTAGAAAAGAAGCTGAGAAAAGAGGATACGAAATTGTTGAGGTTTTTAGAGAGGAGGGAAGATCCGCTAAAAACATAAAGGGCAGGCCGGTACTCATCGGCATGCTTGAATATTCTCGGAAGAACAAAAATAAAATTCAAGCATTGTTTGTTTACCGACTAGATCGAATATCGCGTCAAACATCAGATTATTTAGCGATAAGGAAAAAGTTAGCAGAAAATGGCGTTACCATAATATCTTCTACAGAACCGACAGGAGATAGCCCAACGGAAAAGCTTGTAGAAACAATGCTCGCGGGATTTGCCCAACTCGATAACGATATTCGAAGCGAAAGAGCAAGAAATGGACTACGCGCACGTTTTCTATCGGGTCTTATAAGTGGGAAGCCTCCGCTAGGATATAAATTCCAGGCCGGATACGCGGTAAAAGACTCCGAAACGTGGGATAAAGTGAAAGCTGCATGGGATTTGATGGCAACTGGCACGAAGAGCACTCGTGACATAGCAGTTGTTATGAATGACTGGGGTCTTCTAGAGACTCATGGCGACAAGAAGTACAAATTGCGAGCACAAAGCACCTGGCGAATATTTAGGCTTAAGTTTTACGCTGGCTATCTCGTATCAAAGAAATATCCCGAAGAGGTTAGAGGTCAGCATGTACCCATGATTACTGAGGAACTCTATTATAAAGTACAAGCTATCATAGACGGCAGAAATCCAAATAAAATCGCCTTGGCAAGAAGAACATCCGAAAACATAAATTTCCCTCTCCGCAGGATTATTAAATGCGGCAAATGTGGTACAGGATTGACCGGTTCATGGAGTACCGGAAAAGCAGGCGGTAGATACGCATATTACTTTTGTGGCGGTAAGTGTAATTATAAATGTATTGGTGTAAAAACTCTCGAAGATGCACTAATCGCACTATTAAAAGAAATTACTCCGAAAAAGGAAGCTTTGAATCTGTTTATTGAGAATTTATATAAAATGTTTCATGAACGAACTTCACGCCTAACAAAGGTTAGAAATGAGGCAGATGATGAAATTGCAAGACTCAAGGAATTGAGACAAACATTAGTCAAAAAAAATCTAGAAGGCGTATATTCCGATGAAATATTCAAAGAGCAAAGCGACATGATAAAAGACAAAATAATGCAGGCAGAAATCATAAAAGACGATACAACACTTAATAGTTACAACATCGATGCCGTCACGTCGTTTGCTAAAACTATGCTTGCGGATTTAGGAGAAACATATAGAAGGTCTAGCATTTCACAGCTAAAAGTGCTCCTGGGTCTCACCTTCCGCTCCGGAATCGCTTGGGACTATAACGGTAGGTTAGACCATCAGATTAGCCCAGTATATCAATACATTTCCCACTTTGGGGCAGGGGGTGTCTCATTTGGAGCGGGT
>JBBDZP010000021.1:0-6114 GCA_040900105.1 Candidatus Levyibacteriota bacterium
TTAAAATATCCAAATATAAAGCTAAAAAACTTTATTCCAATATCAAGTATAGCAGCTGGACTTATGAAAGTCAATGAACTATAGGATATTCTCGCTAGTTTTATGAAGGTTCGTTGTCCGGTTTCCACTTAATACCGCAGCCCATGCTTGGTTTTTGATCTTGCGGAGCGGGTTCTCCTGCAAGAGTTTTGTCAATTGCATCTCTTAAGTTTTCTCCAGTGACAGGATTATCATTTCCTGGTCTGCTGTCATCTAATTGCCCTCTGTAGAAAAGTTTTTTATCTTTATCAAATAGGAAAAAATCAGGGGTGCAGGCAGCGCTATATGCTTTTGCAACATATTGCGACTCATCATATAAATATGGAAAGTTTAAATCCAACTCTTTTGCCATTTGGGCAAGCCCTGCTGGAGCATCTTCCGGATATTCGGCTGCGTCATTTGAGGAAATAGCAACTATTCCTAATCCTTTATCAACATAATCTTTACCTATTTTTGCAATCTCATGTTTTACGTGCTGAACAAAGGGGCAATGTTTGCAAATAAACATCACAAGAAGTGCTTTTTTGTCCTTGAAAATATCAAGAGAAACTGGTTGTCCGGAAACAACATCCGTTAAGTTAAAATCCGGCGCCACTGTTCCCAGCGGAAGCATTGTAGAATTTGCCATGCATCAATTATATCAAAATTAACTATGATATTATGATCAAGAAATGGAAAAGATTATAAAGCATTTTAAAAAAGCTGATCCCAAGATTCATGCGCAAATGTTAAAAGTTATCTCTTTTGGAGGAGATAGTCTCAAAATTAAGATAAAACCAGATGATTTATTTACTACTTTGTGTTCGTCCATTGTCAGTCAGCAGCTCTCAAATAAAGCCGCTGAAACAATTTTTGGTCGGTTTAAAGCTCTTTTTCCAAAAGGGAAGATTACTCCTGATAAATTAGCGAAAATGACTCCCCAGAAACTACGAACAGCGGGCGTTTCTAATCAAAAAGCAAATTACTTAAGGGATTTGGCTGCAAAAGTGAATTCAAAAGAAGTAGAACTGGAAAAGTTTGCAAGCCTTACGGACGAGGTTATTATTGAAGAGCTAACCTTGGTCAAGGGAATAGGAAGGTGGACAGCCGAAATGTTTCTTATGTTCGCGCTGGGCCGCGAGGACGTTTTTTCTTATGGAGACTTAATTTTACGCAAATCTTTTCAAAAACTTTACGGATTTGAGAAAGAGCCAACTGCGGAAGAAGTAGAAAAAATTACAATCAAATGGAGTCCATATAGAACTTACGCATCGCGTATATTGTGGAGAAGCTATCGATTAGATTCTTAGTTATTTTTCCAAGGGGTCATGAGTTGAAAATAGTTTCCGTCAGGGTCTGCAAATGTTGCAATCCATGCGCCTTCCATTTCATAAGGTTCTTTTATAACCTTGGCACCAACCGATTTTATTCTTTCAAATTCTTCCTTTACTTCAGTGGTCTCAAGATTGACTATTATCCTTTGGGGTTCTTTTGCTTTTCCCTTAACTCCAGAATGCTCCCCAATATTAAAAAAGGTATTTCCAATTTGCCATCCGGCCCAAGTTCCATCCTGCATATCCGGGGCTTTGTCAAAGACTTTTTCGTAAAACTCTGCGAGCTCTTTTGGCTTCTGGGTCCCAATCATTATGGAATTTAAATTTAACATGCTTATATTATATCAGACGAAGTCTAGACTTTAGGGGTTTCTTTACTTTTTGAAAATTCTTATATAAGCTTAAAATAATGGCTCGCGAGATTGACAATTCTTCCATTTTGGAAGAGCTTCATGAGAATGAAGAAGAGCTTCGAAGAGATGAAAAAAGAGTAAAGTTAGCATTTTTGCTAGGGATGGTTTTTATGCTGGCGGCAATTGCCGCCTCTTCCTATTTTATTATCCAATCGGTTGCAAATAAATCTACACAAACTTTGGTCAAAGTTATTGAACCTTCAATTACTATTACACCTACGCCTACTGAGCCTTTGGTTTTAACGACTCCCACATCTTCACCTCTTGCTGCAGGCACGGCAAATGAAACTTTTACCAAAGACTACTATGTAAATCTTGGATCCGGCACAAATAAATCAACCGACTGGGAAGATGTTGCCGGAACACTAATAACTGTAGATTTAGGGTTGTACAATAATGTTAAAGAAGTACGCCTTGAAACAACTACAAATGTTCCTACTGCAAACGGAACGATATCGATTAGACTTTTTAATAAGAGCGACAATTATGCCGTTTGGAATTCGGAGCGTACAGTTCAGGCGCAGGCAAATGGTAGCCTTTTAATTTCCGAAAAACTCATCTATGATCTTGGTCCCAAACTGTATCAGATACAGATGAAGTCACAACTGGGGGTTCTTGCCAATCTACTTCAAGCTAGGTTCCACATTATTGCGCAGTGAAAAGGTTATTTGCGGCGCTTTTTCTTTTTTGCGGCTAGCATTGCGTGTTTTGCTGCAAGCCTTTTTTTTGTTTTGTGAGGGGAGCGCTTTTTTCCTTTCCCGACCCCCGTGTCTCTTTTTGCCATACAAATATTATACACTATTTGCCTTATAATCCTAAACTAGGTATAGCCATTTAGATAGGAGGGAGGAAATTAAAAAGTTAAGCAATATTTTTTATCTTGTAATAACCCCAGAGGCTTATTGGTGAGAATGAAACGTCTAAGCCTGCTTTCAATAATTCCTGTGCTGCCATTCCAACGCAATGAATTGGGGCTACATTTTTTTGTAGCCACCTGAATGCAGCTGGGCTTGTGCCTTTGCTTTCTGCTAATTGTTTTCCATAGCGTTTCAAATCTTCTATCTCTTCATTAATCTTTTGTTGATATTTATCTAGGTATTCACCGTGTTGAACAGGACCAGTAAGGTTAAAATCTAAAACTAAACCACCTAAAACAATGTGTTTCACGCCAGCCTGGCGTAGTAGGTTTGCCACAGGATTCCAAGGATTCTTGTCGTTTGAGTCCGGTTCAGAGGTTCCCGGTTTGGTAGGAATAACGTAGACAGTTCCTTGAGCTTCGCTAGGAAGTTTTTGCGGCAAAAGGTCAATAGCTGTTGTTTCTTCAAAAAGAACTAAGGGAATGTTATTATTGATACACGATTCCATATATTGATCTCTTTGTTTTTTATATACTAAATTAGTAGAGCCGTAAAATTCTTCTTCAGAGTCGCGGCCTGCTTGCTGAGGGTCTTCCTGCCAGTAGGGGTGTACTAAAGAGGCGATTTTCCCGTCTCTTTGAGTCACTGTCTTTCTAAATTCACCTATTTCCTCCTGGCTCGCGCTAAGGAGATTAACTGTTTTTACCCTAGTATTACTGGGCTCTCTATCTAACTGTGGATTATTTTCTAAGAGTTGATCCGTCGCTTCACTCATGCTTGATAATGCTATCATAGCAGAAAGTATATCAAGAGGTTTTGCCGGCCTGTGCTCACTCTGATTGATATACTCAGAGCAAAACAATTTAATTTATCGATGGGAATAGGGGACTTTAGAATTTGGAATTGCAGTTGTGATGTATAGGAAGCTTGGGATTATAAAACGAGGTCGTCACAGGAAACGTAGACGCTTGCTTCATCAACTGACTTATGAACATTTAGTCCAAGCGATTGCCCGGAGTGTAACTGATCTAAGCTGACGTCCAGGGGACTGATATAAAACCTCCCGTATTTCTTTTTGCCATACCCGTATTATACACTATTGTTAGTTATGTTTTGGAAAGTATTCCCGTGGATTCTGGCAGCTGTTGTAATTTTGATAGGGTCTTACGCGTGGGTTGAGCGGGTGAGTAACTACTCAGTTCTAACTGATCCTTTTGTTTTGTTTCCCGTGCTGGGTATATGGGCATGGAGTGTTATGTGGACGCATTTTGTAATTGATGAGATCAGAAGGTTTAAGCCCAAACTTCCCAAAAATATTCAATACAAAAAAACATCCTTCGTCTTTGTATTGTTTTGTATTTTATTGCATCCGGGTCTTCTTATATATGCGCAGTATGAAGCCGGCCTAGGCCTTTCTCTTGCGAATGCATATGTTGGAGCTGCAAGAATGTGGGCAGTGCAAATTGCAGTAATCGCTTTTTTCATATTCCTAAGTTTTGAATTTTTTGACCGCATGAGGGAAAATCCCAAAGTTGAAAAAAAATGGTGGATAGTAAATATTTCCCAGTCTGTTGCCATGATACTTATTTTCATCCACTCACTTACTTTGGGAACTCATCTTCAGCAGGGGTGGTTTAGCATATACTGGATATTACTGGGAATTATTTTAGCTGGGTGTATAATTCACACGCACATAACGGACTGGAATTACTTCAGAAAAAAATCTCCTTGAGGCGAGGCTGGCTCCACCTCATGCCTGCCCGCCTTTGGAGGGGACGAGGTCAGAACTTATTATGTTCAATCTTCGTAATCCTTGAGGACTCTTCTTGTTCTTTAGAGTCTCTGATATTTTCAATCTTGATTAGACAATGTTACTGGGCAAGCTTTACATTTTTTGCAGCTGGTCCTTTTTCACCATCTACAACATCAAATGTTACATTTGCTCCTTCTTGAAGTTCATCAAAAGTAACACCGATCAAATCCTTAGAATGGAAAAAAAGATCTTTAGCTTCGCCTTCACGAGAAATAAAGCCAAATCCTCTACCATTTTTTGTTTTAATTGTTCCGTTCATAATATTCTACTAGACTTATTGAATAAATCTATTTTGCCTCCTTTCATTCTATATTATACAATTTCGGACGAAAATTACCTAACTTAGGTTCCGCCTGATGGGTGAAGTTAGAACGTACTTTAGGTGTTCGTCTTTTTCATATATTGAAATGATGTTTCTACTAATGTAGTAAGTGCCCTTGATCTACATCAGAAAGTTTGTTGATATATAAACATCCTAGTAAGCAGAGGCACTAAGGGTATTAATAATAGGATTCTTAGACATATGTTAATTATACCAAATTGGCTTCCCCAATCCACGAAGTTAGAGCCTATTATGTTAACATGGGTTTATGAAATTAGTTCTGCTAGGAGTTGCGATATTTTGTTTTCTTCACATAATTAGAGATTACTTACAAATAAAAGGAGTAAAGAACTGGTTTACGCAAATAGGACATTTCTGGAATGCTCCTAAATATGAAGTCCATGGAATGATAGTTTTTGGATTGAGTGGTCTTATGTGCTTATATTTTTTCTTCCACTGAGCTCCCCAGCTTGGTCGAGAACCAATAAGGCAGTATAGACAAGTCTTCAGGATTGGGGTTATAAATCTACGTAGTACCTTTAATAGACTTGATTGTGGCTTCCAATATCAAATAGCCAAATCTCATCTTTAAAAATAGCATAAATTACTCTGATATCCCCTGAAACTGAAAACGCACGGAAGCTTTTCTTTCTACCAACTAGCTTATGGTCTTTTAGTGAAGGATCCTTTGGATTTATGAGAAATTTATTTAATTGGTTTTTGAACCGTTTTTCAATTTTAGGATACGGAGCAATCCTTTTTTTGTAGCTTTGGAGGAAATCTCTATGATATTTGATTTTCATGCAGTTTATTAATCAAATCATCTGCATCTTTTGCTTGGCCAGTATTCTTGCCTGATTCAAAATCAACTGTCATATCGATATAGCGTTTCTCATTGATTTCAGAAAGCATTACTGTATCCTGCAGGGTGACCTCAATCTTATTTGATGCAACTTTGGAAAGAAAAACCCTGACTAGTTCCTGGACAGAGGAAAAGCCTTGGGATAGGGCAGCTTTTTCAGCATTAGCCTTTAAATCTTTATCAAGAGGTATTTGTAGCACCGTCCTATTCATACATATAATTGTACTATTTTAGTAATATAAAATGCAAGCAGTAAGTAGAGAACGCAAAATTCAGTCTTCGGGTGCACGGTTATTAATAACCTCTATCTTCGAGAGGATCCCTACGATCGTATCGTACGTGCATTTCAGGACCCAACACGCTCCAAATTGTATTTAATACTGTTTTGTAAAATCTGCTATGCTAAAGTTGATGCTTAAAATAAAGCTTTTAGGATTCAATTTGTCTTTGGGAAAAGACCAGTCTGGTACTGATGACCAAGCAGATATAGGCAAG
>JBBDZP010000022.1:0-6105 GCA_040900105.1 Candidatus Levyibacteriota bacterium
CTGCTCAAAAAAGAAATAGAGTTAAAACCAAGACAATAAAAAATACAACTCCACCACCGACGCCGTAGTAATTATTGGAAAGTAAATGCCGCGAGTGCTATTATTAAGGCATGAAAATTAGCAACAAAAAGGCTTTTTTTGATTATCAGATTACAGACCGGTTTGAGGCTGGAATTAATCTTATAGGTGCTGAGGTTAAGGCTGTGCGGCTTGGCCACGCAGATTTATCCGGAAGCTTTATTAGGATAACGGGAAGTGAGGCTTATCTTTTTAATGCAAAGATTTTCCCATATAAATACGCAGCACCGGAGGGTTACGACGAAGACCGGACAAGAAAACTTTTGCTTCACAAAAAGGAAATAATTGCGCTGAAAGGCAGAACCGACGGGGCAAATTTAAGCCTGGTTCCACTCTCAATTTACACCACAAAAAGCTTTATAAAAGTTGAGCTTGGACTGGGACGGGGAAAGAAGAAATTTGAAAAAAAAGAGGCTATTAAGGCCAAGGACATACAGCGCGATATTGAACAAGATTTGGCCTCATAGCGCTTGACATCGGGGTTGATTTGAGGTAAAATATCTACTAATTGGGGATGCATTGCATCGACAAGAGTTGCACTTTAAAAACAGCAAGCCGGCTTTGATACTAGCCGTAAAACAGATCAAAATATAAATGCTAAAAGCAATTTTAGCGCTCGTCCACTCGCTTACGCATACGCTTAAGTAGTTGACAAGCTGTTCATAAAGTCTTTTCTCAATGGGACTTTTTGAGCAAAAACACAGTTGAGAAATTAATAAGGAGGTCGGTTTGATCCTTATTGAACTTATTGAACCTTGGCTTTACTTATGGATGTTTGTTTTCAAAGAGTAAAGTAATCAAAACAACAACAAACTAAGCTTGTAGAAGTTTTTAAATTAGACTTTTGGACTCGAGCTCAATACTCGACATCTCCACCAAAAACCCTGACTTATTGTTCAGGGTTTTTTATTGCTCACGGGCAAGCGTTATGCCAAAAACCCGTTTTACTCCTGCTCTTTTTAGCACATTTGCCGCCTCCAAAAGTGTTGAGCCGGAAGTTAAAATATCATCAACAAGCAGGATCGTTGATCCTCTAACTTTTGACATTCCTGCCTTGCCGGCAGGCAGGTGACCTTTAACATTTGACTTAAGTGCGAATGCACTCTTCATGTTTACGATACGTTTCTCTCTGTTAAGATTATATTGTATTTTTGTGTTTTTAACTCTCGCAAGCAAATTTAGGGGTTGAACCCCTAATCTTAGGGAAAGACCCTTTGCTAGGATTTCAGCTTGGTTGTAGCCTCTTTTCCTTAATTTCGAACTATGAAGTGGTATCGGTACCAAAATTGCACCTTGAAGATACTTTGCAAACACCTCGTTTTGGATTAAGCCTTCATAAAACAACTCAGAAAGTAAGCTATGTAAATCGGAAAGATATGGCTTGTATTTGAAGCTGTAAATAAGCTTTTTAGCAATTGGGTTATATTTAATACTTGAGAAGCTTCCGTCAATTGAATAGCGGCTTCTGCAGCCGGGGTGAGTCAAGCCGTTAATTGCACTTTTATTACAAACAAGGCAAATGCTATTTTCATTAAAAGAAAGGTAAGCGAAGCAATTTGTGCAAATATATTCTCCTATTTTTTTACAATTTGCACATCTTTTAGGAAATAAAAAGTCTAAAGCTCCCATACTTAATACTATATACAAAATACTGTATACTAAGAAAAATGGCGCGCATTTTTATTATTAGGCATGGGGAAACTACGGACAATAAGGAAAAAACCTTTTCAGGAAAAAGAGACGTTGATTTAACGGAAGAAGGCATTGCCGAGGCAAAAAGAATAGGCGAAGAGCTTAAGAGTGAAAAATTTACAAAAGCTTATCAATCAAGTCAAACCCGTTCAAAACACACGCTTGAATTGGTATTAAATGGGCATCATCCGGACACTCAAGTAATTACAGACGACAGGATTAGAGAGCGAGATTACGGAGATTTGACAGGCCAAAGTAAGGTTGAGACAGAAAAGCAAGATCCAACGCAGTTTAAATTGTGGCACCGCTCATATGATGTTCCCCCGCCAAATGGCGAGAGCATAAAAGATGTAGAAGAAAGAGTTATGGGATTTCTATATGACGTACTCCCAAAACTTGCTCTTTCCGATGTTGTTTTAATCTCGGCACATGGAAATTCAATTAGGCCCATGAGAAAATACTTTGAGCATTTAACAAACGAGGAAATGTCCAGCTTTGAACACACCCCGGGCAAAATCTACAAATACGAAGTTTAGTTGGTGCTACGTGAGATATTAAACAGAACTGACAGAAGTGTTGCTTTTTAAACCAGCAAGTCCTTTCAGTTTAACTGTAACTATTTCAGCATCAGATTTCAAAACTGCTCTAAAATCGTCTTCTTTTCCCCACGAATCTTTTATTTCGAATCGATGTTGCTTCCAAGATAGATAGTGTGCTCCTTCTGTTTGATTGTCGATATTTGCCTTTGAAAATACTGAGACTGCTAATAATGCTAGTATTATACTCTCGGGTATTTGAAACATATCATCTCCGATATGCCAACTTGTCCGGCCTCCCTCATTAATAGGCGTTAGTCTGTAATTAGGCGGAACATCTTTGCAGTGAGCAAAGTTACATCTAAATATATGGTAAATAACATCTGCGAAATCAGGATGCTCTATACCATCAATGCTGATGTTATCAAATTGCGTTTCTCTTAGGTTGATACCCATCCCGCCCATCGCCTCAATTATCCAAAAATATTTCCTGATACAATTTTTATAATCGGCGCGACCAGCAGATTCCTTATGGTATAGGTTTCTAGCAGTACCTTCAATTGCGAAACATGCATCCATCAATGCGAAGTCTTTCTTATTTGCGTCCCAATTATCGAGAGCGGATAAAACATGCGTAGCAAGTCTCATATTGAGCGGAGAGGGTGGGATTCGAACCCACGAGCCGTTTACACGACAATGGTTTTCGAAACCATCTCCTTAAACCACTCGGACACCTCTCCCTAGCGGAGGAGGTGGGATTCGAACCCACGTGAGCCTTGCGGCTCAGGAATTTAGCAAACTCCCGCAATGGACCGGGCTATGCGACTCCTCCGTATCTGTATTCTACCAAAACGTTATATCCAATGCGAGCCTTGACCCCGATTCAATCGGGGTTGACTAAGTTTTTTCCATGCTATAAAGTTAAGCTATGCCCAACGATCCTTCGACAAGCTCGGAAGAAAAATTCTTGCCAAAAGAACCTCTTGATCTACCTGCCAGAGAGACAGGATTCCCACAGCAACCTCAAATGCAACAAAACGAAACTCATCAAATAAAAACACTTCTTTCCTGGTCTGCACCCGGACGACCATTTCACAAAAGAAGCAAGGAGTATTACCTAACTGGCCTTTTAATTGTTGTTTTTGTTGAAGTAATCCTGTTTCTTTTCTCACAATACCTCTTAATGGTTGTTGTTTTATCTTTGATCTTTGTCTCCTTTGCGCTTGCATCTGTTCCTCCAAAAGATTTTCACTACAGAATTAGCACAGAGGGGGTTACAATTGAAGACCACTTTTACCTCTGGCAGGAACTTTATGATTTTTATTTTAAAAAAAGGGGAAATGCCCAGGTTTTGCATTTAAGAACTCATGCTTTTATTCCCGGCGAACTTACAATAACGCTTGGGGACATGGACAAGGAGCACGTAAAAGCGGTTTTACTCCCTTATCTTCCTTACAGAGAAGTCATAAAGTCTACGTTTACGGAAAAATCAGGTGACTGGCTTGCCAAGAATTTCCCCCTTGAGAAAACTTCATCATAGCAAAGTAAGCGGAGGAGGCGGGATTTGAACCCGCGAGAGTTTTCACTCGCGTGCTTTCCAAGCACGTGCCATAGGCCGCTAGGCGACTCCTCCATGGAGACTGATTATATCAACTTTCGGACCTCGCTCCAAACTTCCTTTTCTGATTTATAGGTTAATCTGTTTTCCACTTCTTCTTTCGGGAGCCATTCTACTTTTTCCATTTCTTTATCATGCTTTTCTACATTTCCACCAACACATTCCATTAAAAAATAATAAACTCTCTTCTTTCTTTTTTCTCCTTCGAATACATACCAGAATTCAATTGGGGATAAAGGCTTTAAGATTTTTGCTTTTATTCCTGTTTCTTCTTCGACTTCCCTGATTGCAGCTTCTTCTTTTTTCTCGCCTTTATCAATTAGTCCTTTTGGAAAAACCCAGCCGTGATGCCCGGAATGTTGGGCAACGAGTATGAAGGTTTTTCCGTCCTCTTTTTTGTAAACTACTCCGCCTGCTGAAAATTCAAATTTCATAGATTCAACAAGCTCACTACAAGTTCTCCTCTTTCCAAATTTTGGCAACTTCCTTTGCAATTGCTTCTGCCGCATTTTTGTCCAGAGCAGATGGGAGGATATTATCAACGGTTAGGTCTTTTACGGTTTCGGCCAGAGCAAAAGCAGCGCCTATCTTCATGCTGTTTGTAATCGTCTTAGCTCTTGCTCTAATTGCTCCTAAGAAAACCCCGGGAAATGCCAAAACATTATTTACCTGGTTTGGAAAGTCAGAACGACCTGTGCCTACAATAAAAGCGCCAGCTCTCTTAGCTTCATCGGGCATAATCTCAGGATCCGGATTTGCCATAGCAAAGATAATCGGCTTCTTCGCCATTTTGGAAATCCACTCTGGTTTTAAAATACCACCTTTGCTTACGCCAATAAAAACATCCGCATCCTTCAAAGCATTTTCAAGGTTCCCTTTTAAGTCTCTTCTGTTCGTTATGTTTGCAAGTCTCATTTTCCATGGATTCTCCACAATGTCTGTTCTTTTTTTGGAAAGTATACCCTTAGAATCGCAAACAATAATTTCTTTAACAGGCTCACAAACACTTGGATTATGTCCAACGCACAGAAGAAGTTGGGCAATTGCCGTTCCTGCTGCTCCTGCTCCGCTTATGACCACCTTTAGACTTCTCATATCTTTTCCGGCAACTTTTGTAGCATTAATAAGAGCTGCAAGAAGAACTATTGCCGTGCCGTGCTGATCATCATGAAAAACAGGAATTCCAATATCTTGAAGAGCCTCTTCTATCTCAAAACAACGGGGAGCAGAAATGTCTTCAAGGTTAACTCCTGCAAAAACAGGAGAAATATTTTTAACAAGATTTATTATTTCAAACGAATTTTGAGTATGAACCGTTAGAGGGAATGCATCTATTCCCGCATATTGCTTAAAAAGTAGGGCTTTTCCTTCCATTACGGGAATTGCAGCGTATGGACCTATATTTCCAAGTCCCAAAACAGCTGAGCCGTCTGAGACTATGGCAATTGAGTTTCCTTTGATTGTTAGCTCATAAGCAAGCTGAGGGTCTTTGGCTATGTCTTTTGAGACTTGAGCAACACCTGGAGTGTAAACAAGAGATAAATCGTGCTTATCTTTAACAGTAAATTTAGTTTTTACTTCAAGCTTTCCGCGGAGCTTTTTGTGAAGCTCTACAGATTCCTTATAAATATCCATGGCGGAGAGGGCGAGATTCGAACTCGCGGTCCTTTCGGACGGTGGTTTTCAAGACCACTGCACTAGTCCACTATGCGACCTCTCCTGGCGTGCTCGAGAGGAATCGAACCTCCAACCGCCTGGACCGCAACCAGGTGTTCTGTCCATTGAACTACGAGCACTCGACAGTCTCATTTTAGCTTATGGAGGAATCATTTACAAATTAAAACGCTACCAACGGGGTTGACAATTAAACCTATTTATCTCAAACTAGTTATAGGATGAGATTTTCTGCCCCAATGGTTAAGCGTTTAGCGTATAGCGTTCAGCATTTAGTTCTGTGTTTCCTTCTAGTCGCCAGTGGCTATCTACTATTTACTGTCTCCCCTTCTTTTGCTCAAACTGCTCCAGCTTCTCAACCAGAGGCTGATCGACCTTTGGTTGAAACCAGTACAGCCGTTAATCCCTATACCGAACCTAGAGTAAATCCTGATGTGCCAAAAAACCTCCACACCTGGACTCAGAACGTAATGATTGAAACAATGTCAGCCTTAACCTGCCAACTTG
>JBBDZP010000023.1:0-6067 GCA_040900105.1 Candidatus Levyibacteriota bacterium
CTGTAGACGTAAGCGGAGGCAATGCTTATAACCCCAAATGCAGCTAGCACCCCAACTACAAGAACAAGGAGTCCTAGAATTATTAACCCAAACATTACGATCTGGAAGATCATAAGCTTAATAGTTTTTCCCTGCGTTAGCTTCCAACTTCTCTTAAAAGAATCAATATAAGAAGCGTTTTTATCGATCACAAGATAAGGTGCAGCGAAAAGCCTTGCCCCAATAAAAAGCCCGGGAATTATCAGCAGGACTAAACCTAGCTGGAACAAAATCCCATAAGTTATGCTTACCAAGACGAAAATAGTAAGAAGCTTGAAATCCTTATAACTATCCCCTATATCTGAAAATCCCACTTTTCTGCCGTCTACTACTTTAAGGCTAAGAACAGTGCCCCCTAGGGCCACTATGGCCATTCCCACTTGACCAAGGAAAGATTTGATACTCAGAGGGGCTTCATCCGTAGACAAAACTGTGACAACAACTACAAGAAGGGCTAGTACTGTAAATGGTTTCCAATTCTTTTTAAAACCTTTCCACCCGAATTTTATTGCTTCTCTTATGTGTATCACTGTTTAAATTAAGGCAGAAGTATTGATTGCTGTCAAGCTTTGGCAGGAGCAAAAGCTACTCGCCCTGAGCCTGCCGAATGGGTGCGGGGACCCATGAGTTTTTCAAATTCTTCAGATTCTAAAGTTTCCTTTTTCAAAAGTTCCTCTGCAAGCACATCCAGCTTCTTTCTGAACTTTTTGAGAGTTACTACTGCCTGGTTGTAAGCAGTGTCTGTAATTTTTTTGACCTGTGCGTCAATTTTTGAACTCATGCTATCAGATATATTATTGCTGTCATAGAAACTTTTACCATCTTCATCAAAGGTGATCGGCCCCAAATCACTCATTCCAAATTCAACAACCATAAGCCTTGCAAGCTTTGTTGCCTTTTTAAGATCGCTTGCTGCTCCTGTTGTCATTTCTTTAAATACCAGACTCTCTGCGGCGCGTCCTCCCATTGCCATTGCAATTTGCTCAATCAGCCTTGTTTTTGTCTCGTGAACTCTGTCCTCCGGTGCAATTTCTGTTTGCCCCAAAGATTCACTTCTTCCAACAATTGAAATTCTGTGAACAGGATCAAGATGCGGCATCTGCCAGGAAACCAAAGCATGCCCTGCTTCATGGTACGCTGTCATTTTCTTGTCCTCATCAGACTGAAGCCTCCTCTTCTCCGGCCCAAGTTTTACCTTTGTTGCCGCTTCTTCAATGTCTTTCATGTCAATTGCTTTTTTATTGAGTCTTGCAGCCAAAATTGCCGCTTCGTTTAACATGTTTTCAAGATCCGCACCGGAGAAACCGACTGTACGTCTTGCAACTTTTTCCCAGTCAACATTTTTAATAAAAGGTTTCCCTCTTGCGTGAATGGCCAAAATTGCTTTTCTTCCAACAACATCCGGCATGTCCAGAACTACTCTTCTGTCAAATCTTCCGGGCCTGACAAGCGCCGGGTCCAAAACGTCGGGCCTGTTGGTTGCGGCCATAACAACAAGTTGCTCATTTGGGGTAAATCCATCCATTTCAACTAGAATCTGATTTAGAGTCTGCTCCCTCTCATCATGTCCTCCCATAAATCCGGCTCCACGCTGCCTTCCAATTGCATCTACTTCATCAATAAAGATTATTGCCGGCTGGGATTTCTTGGCTGTTGTAAACAAGTCTCTTACTCTGGATGCTCCAACCCCAACTAACATTTCCATAAATTCTGAACCTGCCATAGAGAAAAACGGAACATTTGCTTCTCCTGCTGTTGCGCGAGCGAGCAAAGTTTTTCCTGTTCCTGCAGGACCTACCATAAGCACCCCTTTTGGAGTCCTTGCACCCATGGCTCTGTATTTCTCGGAGTGTTTTAGAAAATCCACAATCTCTGTAAGCTCTTGTTTTGCCTCATCAACTCCCGCAACGTCTGAAAATTTGATTCCCGGGGTATCTTTGCTAAAAAGTTTTGCGCGCGACTGCCCAAAAGAAAAGATATTTTCCTGTGCTCCCCTTGCTTGTCTGAATATAAAATAGAAAAAGGCAACCATAAGAACTATTGGAAGAACAGATGAAAGGATATTTATCCAGGAATTAAGAGCAGCATCGTCTTTTACTGTGACCTTAGTTTTGTCCAGCGGAACTCCTGCATCTTTGAAAAGCTGATAAACATTTTGCCCGGGTTCTTTTGTACTTACGAGAGTCTGATCCTTTTCTATTACCGTAAGTTTTGTATCTGAGATCTGAATCTCGGAAACTTTTCCAGCTTTAACATCTGAGATAACTTGAGATATTGGGACTGTTTTCTGAGGCTCTTTTGTCTGATTGAATCCAAAAAATGTGAAGGCAAGGAAAAAAAGAACAAATCCATAAACAAGCGCATTTTTCCAGGAGAGATTTACTTTTATGATTTTTGACTTTTTCTTTTTACCAATGGGGCTTGAGGCCATAGTAGTGCGTAGTATACCACAAGCTAGCGGCTGGTTTCTAGTTGTTAGCGACTAGTTTAAGAAGATCTTCCTAATCCTACAACGTCTACCACTTTTTTCATTGTAACGTTCGACTTTTCTATTGCGTAGTCGCGTCCGTCATTAAGAACCAGCATCAACGATTTTTCATCTACCCTAATCTCATTATATTTTTTTTGAACTTCTGACAGCTCTGAAACTACCAAATCTGCCAAAAGATCCTTAAATTCGCCATAAGATTTTCCTTCTAGTTCGTTGTAAGAATCGCTTAATGTTTGGTTTTTAAAAACAGAGTAAATTGTCAAAAGATTTGAAAGACCTTCGCTTCCTTTATCTTTTGAGATATGGGTTTCTGAATCAGTCACTGCTTTTTTGATTTTCTCCCGAATTTGCTCTTGGGTATCAAGTAAATTTATTGTTCCAAGCGGATTGTTATCCGATTTGCTCATTTTTGAAGTTGGATTTTGAAGACTCATAATTCTTGCCGCTTCCCTTTGAATAACAGGAACTGGAATTTTAAATGTTTGGCCAAATTTAGAATTGAACTTTTCTGCTAAATCGCGCGTTAATTCTAAATGTTGCTTTTGATCTTCCCCAACGGGCACTTCATCTGTTTGATATAGCAAGATATCTGCCGCCATAAGAACCGGATAATCAAAAAGGCCAACATTTTCTCCATGCTTTTCTCCTTTTTCTTTAAACTGCGTCATGCGCTCCAACTGCCCAAAAGGAGTAATTGTATTTAAAATCCAAGCCAAATTTGCATGATTTGGATTTTCGCTCTGCACAAAAATGTGCGCCTTTTTTGGATCAATTCCAATTGCTAAATAAAGCGCTGCAACTTCTAAAATCTTTTCCCTAAGAGTTTTTGGATCTTGAGGAACTGTTATTGCATGCAGATCAACAATGCAAAATATCGCCTCATTGTTACTTTGAAGGCTCACCCATTGCTTGAGAGCTCCTATGTAATTTCCTATATGTAAATTTCCACTCGGCTGCACTCCTGAAAATATAGTTTTCATGATTTCCCTTTCTTAAATACTTTAGTGAAATAATCCACAAACACTTTCACTAACGGTTTGTAAGAACTTTGAAAAAATACCCCATCTATACCGAAAAATAAAATTTTCCTATCAATAATCAGTAGGCGTTGGTAAGTTGAGATAGAAGGCACGTACCTAAATTGATAATTTCTTGCAGGCATAGATAATTTATTCTTAACCAAATTATAGTCTACTTTACTTCCAAATCCAAGCCTTTTAATCTTTACTCCTTTTTTTGCTCTCTTTTGTAAAAGAGCATGATAGGAGCTCGGCAAGGGATTTTCAATTTCTTCTTGCAATAACATTGTTGCCAGTACCTCTTTTTTAGATTCTTTTATACTTTCTTTTACCAGCCGAATGATTTTTTTCTTGTTAACAATATTGATTATCATATAGTTTATTTTCTCACAAACATAAAACGGAACACCGCAAGCCTTGGTCCATCTGCGCCATAAATCAATGCATCTTCAGGCTTAAAAGGAGTAGGTATTGCGGTTATGCTATCTACTTGCTTTCCTCGTCTTCTTTCATTTTCCACTGCTTTTTGTACTTCTGAAAAACTTTTTACATCATAGCGAAATGTAGGAACAATTATTTCATTTACACTAAAATAGACTATGTCCAAATCAACTCCACCAAGCCTGAGTGCTTTTTGAATTGCTTGGTATTTTGCAAATACTCCTTCTTTTTTATCAAGCGCCGATGGTGCAATAATCTGCAAAAACTTAGTCAGTATTTGCCCTTTGATACTCTTTCTCGGAAAAGTAGTCGCTTCCTTTTCAAGAAGTTTTATAAAAGGATCCGGATAACATTTTAATTCGCCTCTTGCAACTCTGAAAAGTAGATTTTCGTAATTTTGATTATCGGTTGGAACATTTAAAAGCAGGATTGATGAACCGTTAGGCATATCTAAAACATTATCTAGTGAACTAACTGTTACTGCTTTGCCTCGCTCAACTAAGCCTTTTTGGATAGTTTTAATTTCTAATCTCTCCAGAGTATCTTGATCATCTGTTAAAACTTCCGATCTAGTCACAACTAGAACATCTTTTGCAACCGCGCCAGCAATAATATCTAACACTTCCTCTTTTATTTTTCCATTAATATCTTTTAAAATTCCAAGTGTCTCATTGGGAGAAAACGGCTGCACTTCTGTCATAAACATTCCTAAATCAGGCATATTAATCTTTTCAATATCAAAACTTCCGTCTTTGCGAATAAGAATATCTGGCTGGAAATATAAAACATCGCTATTTATACTGTCAAAAGTATCTTTTGCTTCTCGCGCTCGTTCTATTGCCTCTCTTAAAGAAAGTCCTTGGCTAAAAAAGTATTTAGTTGCTTCTGCTAAACGCCCAATATCTAACATGACTTGTTCTACTCTTTTTGATATTGCTTCAATTAGGTCTTTCCCTATAGATACTTGGGGCTCTGTTTGGACTGGTCTAAAGAAAAAGAATTCTCCCCGTCCAACCACTGCCCTTCTGGTTGTCCCGATACCTTCTTTTTTGCCCAACTCCCGAAGATTAAGGATTCCTGCATAAGTTTCTTCGTATTCTCCTTTCCTGTAATGTTGCTGTACTTCTGCAACGATATTTTTGAATAAATCATCCCTTTCACTCGGATAGAATTGTTTCTGAACATATGCTTCCGGTAAAGCAACACCTTCTTCCAATGTTATATTTACCTCTAGTTGCGACTGCCCTATATCTTCATCAATAAAAAAATATCCCACATTTCCTGCTGGACCCTGGTCTGTTTTGATAGTTGGCCTATAAATACCTAATCCCTTAAAAGCAGCCCTCATTGCTGCCTCATCTTGTGGAAAAAACGCAACTCTAAAAGGAAATGGTGGCTTATCCTTAAAGTTTGAAAAACGCTTACTGACTTCAAATAAAGCATCAGGATTATTCGGATCTCCTATAAAAGGATCTGCTAATCTATATAGGTAATCCGTGCTTAACCCTGCAGATTTTATTCTTCCGCCAGCCCTTACCATACGATAGCGCTCACCGTTTACTTGCGCTTCCTTATGTTCCCTTTGACTATAATTTGGTATGAATTTTTCCATATTTTCCACAAAAAAAACCTCCCTGTTGGGGAGGCTTTCGATTCCACGAAAATTACCTCCCGACTAGGAGGATTTCCAAACACTTTCTATTTTTACTGCTTTATACATTTTTAAATCTGCCTTTCTGAAGTTCCCTTGAGCCTCTTGTCACCGTTGCAACTCCAACATGCAGTTTGCCGGCAATGTCATGATGAGAAATTCCCCTTTTTAGCATCTTTACAATCGCCAATCGGTTAGGAATCTCGATTAATTCCTTAGGCGTCAAAATTCCCGCCAGAAAATCTTTCATTTCATCTCTATTGACAATTTCTACAAGGGTTTTCGCCAGTTCATCAAGCTCCTTGCCCTCTCTATTTTCTTTTAATTTCAATATCATCATACTAGTATAGTGATATTATAAAGAAATGTCAAGTGTTAATCTTATGAAGATTTAGATATTACTTGGACAAGCTGAAGACTTCCCTT
>JBBDZP010000024.1:0-5868 GCA_040900105.1 Candidatus Levyibacteriota bacterium
TCAATCACGTATTGGCGTTTTTTGGCCTCTTTAGGCAAAAAATCCCTAAAACCTTTCAAAGTCTGGATTCTCATATTTGATATTATATTTTCTTTATGGGGTTTAAGCAAATTAGCTAGCTTTTGGCATAGGTATGAAAGCTGTTTGTACTGCTATTTCAATTGGCCTTAATTCAGTCTCTTCTTCGAGATGTCGTATAGGCGTTGCAGGAATCAAAGGAGTTTCCTCGCCCTTTAGTGAAGATTGGAGATTATCAAACTTTTCTCTTAGAATCGTATCTAAATCTACTGTATAGGCGTAATGGCCGCTCGGTCTTGGAATTCGTGTTATCCATGCAGCATAGCTTTTTGGAGAATAGATAATCCCGTCATCTCTTATTTCTGGAGCCTCACAGTCAGTTACAAATGTGCTAAGCGCATCAGATCTTAGTCTAAAAGAGGTATGAAGGGGGAGTTTAATCTCAATGCTGCGTTTTATTGTCTTGTATGTTTCCATGTTTTCTATTGGTGAATCCTGCAGGAATTGCAGGAATTTATCAAGGGGAACTCCCGTATTCGGCTCGTCCCATTTAAGTGAATCTAAGTAGGCTTCGGCAAAGGATAACTGATGCCCTTCTGGTTTCGCTTCTATGCTTGTCATAATGGCCTATATTATACCTCAATTAGGTGTTTTGGGGAATGGGTTAGGGCGCGGGCTCGGCCTTTTTGCAAAATCAACACATCTTCAATTCTTACTCCACCAAAGTTTTTAATATAAATTCCTGGTTCAATTGTAAAAATATCTCCAATTTTTAGGATGTCCGGGGACATAGGGCTTATTCTGGGTTTCTCGTGGACCTTCTTGCCGACTCCATGCCCTAGCGAATGGGGAATAGGATTAAATCCTTTTTTAAAAATATAATCTCTTGCCACCTTATCAATTTCATAGGTCTTACAATTTGGTTTTATAACCTTGATTGCTTTTTCCTGCGCAATCAAAACTGCATTATAAATTTTCTTTTGCTCACCGGTTGCTTTTCCAAAGACTACGGTTCTACTCATATCTGCACAATATCCGTTAAATTTGGCGCCAAAATCAAGGAGCACGAATTGGTTTCTAGTTAATTTTATATTTGTGGGCTTGTGGTGAATTTCAAATGCACTTTTTCCAAATGCGACAATTGTTCGGAAAGCAAGTCTAGCACCCTGCTTGCGGATGGATTTGTTTATTTCCCCAGCGAGTTCTTTTTCTGTAATCCCGGTCTTTATTTTCTCAAGGGCATACTTAAAAGTCTGGTCGGTTATTTGGCAAGCCTTTTTGATAGAAGAAGTCTTATCCATTAGCTAGTCTTGGGTTACGGTTTTGCCGCTTCCCGTTGAAGCTGCTGCAGGGTTAGATGAAGGAATAACTGCTCCTGAAGAATTTATGCCGGGAATATTTATTGCCGGATTTTTTGGAAGCTGGGGGAAAAGAATAATAAAAGAGGCGACAATTTTGTTTGCCTCGGTTTTGTCCGGATAACCAATAACTACTACATTTTCTCCTTCTGTAATTTTTGAAAAACCGGACTTCACCAAGCCTTCCGAAAGTGCATATGAATTAGTTTTTGTAACTGTTTCAACGTCTATATTTAGTTGTTTATTCTCCTCCGTTATCATGTCAAAGTTAAATTCCTCGCTATTAATCGTTGCTACGGCGCCGTGGATAAAGCGGGGAAGAATCACTACGTCAACGAACCTTGCTAAAAGTCTTCTGGAGCTTTTATTGTAAAGACCCAGTGCTCCAATTATTGAGCCTTTTTCAATGTCGGATATTCCAAAAGTCCCCTTAGCATTAGGATCTGTAAATTTAGTGAGTTCGTCAACGTCAATGAATCTGGTGTTACCTTGTACATCCTCGATTGTAATTTGAGTAGACCCTGTGTCTGTAACTGTTCCAATAATTCCTCTTTTCTCTGTGAGATTTAGTCTTGCGGCGTCTGAAGCGACAAGCTCCAAAAGTTTTTGAGCTTTTTGTTGCAGGTCTGTAGTTGTAGGAGTAGCAGTTGCCGTTTGCGCAGAAACTTTAAATACAACACCAAAAAGAAGTATAAACAAGAAGAAGACTGATAAGGTAAATTTATCTTTCATAAGCTCTAGAACTTCTCCGTGGAGAAGGTTACCGTCCTTAGTATTTTTTGCTGTTGCCCATCTTTTGCAATAGCTGTTATTTCTATTAAGTTTTGACCGTCATCTATATTAACGGTTGTCGAAAAATCACCATTAGCCGTAGGAGCAACTACCTTTTCATCTAAAGAGGTGAGTATTATAATTGTGGCATCCGGCTTTGTTTTTCCTGAAACCTCTACAACTTTACTTCCCAGAACGGACTCGTCTACAGGTTTTGAAATACTAAGAAAAACACTTAAGGAAGTTGATTTTTTGGCTTCGGTAGTTACCGGATTATTCTCAGCCTTCGTAGTAACTGTTTTAGTGGATTCATAAATGTAAAAAAGAATTCCCGCTACCAAAAGTCCGATAAGGCCGGCAATAAAAGCTAAAACGATTCTTTCCTTTTTCATGAGCTTCGAGTCTCGATGATATGATAAAAAGATCCCCTTGTCAAGAAAATCTCTCCTGTGGTAGGATGTTGACATGGAAATAGCATATCTAGGCAACAACTGTGTAAAAATCCGCTCAAAACTCGCAAATTTTATAATTGACCCGACAGAAAATATCTCAAAAACAGAAGCAGACGCAATAATATCTCTTAATGGAAACGAATCGAATATATCAAAAGTTTCGCAGTTTAGGCTGATAGTCTCCGGGCCCGGCGAATATGAAATAAAAGGAGTAAAAATTTCGGGTACAAAATCCGATGCCGGAATTATCTATAGACTAACTTTAGACAAATTAGGCGTTATATTGGGAAAAGCGAGCTTAGTCTCAAAGAGTGAAAATGTTTCGGCGAATGTTGTAGTTTTGGATGCAGATGAGGTACCAAGCGACAAAGTTATAACTGCCATGCAGCCAAATGTTGTTGTAATGTATGGCGAAAAAGCGAAAGAAGCGGCAAAGACCTTAAAAGATGGGGGAGTTGAGAGTGTAAATAGATTTGTGGTGGCATATGAAAAATTACCGCAAGAAATGGAAGTAGTAGTTTTGGGATGAAAATAATTTATGGCGAATTTGAAAGTTCCTCCAAATAACGAAGAAGCCGAGCAATCTGTGCTCGGTGCGATTCTTATTGACAAAGACGCAATAAGCGTTGCTTCCCAAATTATACAAGGCTCTGATTTCTATAACGATACAAATGGTTTAATTTTTGATGCCATGATTTCCTTGTATGAGGACAGAAAGCCAATTGATATTTTAACTCTTACGGCAAAATTAAAAAAACAGAAAATTCTTGAAAAAATTAACGCATCCTATCTTTCCGATCTTGTTAATATTGTTCCAACCGCAGCAAATATTGAGCACTACGCAGTGCTTGTTAAGGAGATGTCAACAAAAAGGGCGCTAATTACAATTGGTGGGCAAATAGCAGAAATGGGATTTATGGAAGACAAGGAGGTAGGGGAGCTTGTAAACCGCGCCGAGGCTTTTGTTTTTGCAATATCGCAGGGGCATAGCGCACGGGGTTTTATTCCAATCAAGCAGGCGCTTGCCGACAGTTTTGACAGAATTGACGAACTTCATAAAAGAGGCGAGGGATATAGAGGCGTTAAGAGTGGCTTTTTTGCTCTAGACAATATCTTATCAGGCATGCAGGACAGTAACCTCCTGGTGCTTGCCGCAAGGCCCGGCCAGGGCAAAACCGCTCTCATAGTGAATATTTCACAAAATATTGCGGTAAATGACAAATTGCCCGTTGGAATATTTTCCTTGGAAATGAGCCAGGAGGAACTCGTAGACAGGCTTTTAGTTGGACAGGCGGATGTTGATGCGTGGAGGCTTAAGACCGGAAAGCTCTCTGAAACCGATTTTGCGAAACTTTCGGAAGCCATGGGACAACTCGCGGAGTCTCAGATATTTATTGATGACACGCCTGGAATTTCAATATCAGAAATTAGAACCCGGGCAAGAAGACTTCAGTCAGAGCACAAGATAAAGATCTTAATTGTTGACTATTTACAGTTAGTTGATGCCGGAAGGAGATACGAAAACAGAGTTCAGGAGGTTTCGGCAGTTTCTCAGGCTCTTAAAAATTTAGCAAGAGAACTCAAGATCCCGGTAGTTGCTGTTTCCCAACTTTCCCGTGCCGTTGAGCACAGAGGAGAAAAAAAACCGCAACTTGCAGATCTAAGAGAAAGCGGCGCCATTGAGCAGGATGCTGACGTAGTTATGTTTCTCTACAGGCCTGAGGATGAATTGGGCCCAAGTATCCAGACAAAACTCTTAATTGCAAAACACAGAAACGGGCCTACGGGGGAGATAGATTTACTTTTTAGAGGAGATAGGATAAGATTTTATAATATAGAGAAAAAGAGGGAATCCATCGAAGCTTAGCGTTCGGCTTTTCAGTTCTATCCGAACACGCCTTACGCAGCGCTTTCAGAATGGACGAGGGGAGGTGAAACAAATTAATGGACGATCCAAATCAAAATCAAGGACAACCAGGAGGTCAAGTTCCGGGACAAGTTCCGGGTGCAGGTATGCCACCGCCTGTAGCTGAGCCAACACAAATGCCAGGGGAGCCAGCTGGGCAGCCTTCCGTGCCAGGACAAGTTCCAGGCGCAGGGATGCCACCGGTAGAGCCAGTTGTTCCAGTAGAACAACCAGGACAAGTTCCAAGCGGAAATCCTGCCTCGCCAGATGCGAACCAAGGCGGACAACCAGGAGGTCAGGGAGGAGTAGTTTAACTAAGACTCTCACAATAAAAAAGACAGTGGGACTTACATCCTACTGTCTTTTTGGTGGGCGAGGTTCGTCTTTATTTTCAAAAATGTTATAATCGCCCCATGTTTGCTATTATCGGACTCGTCGTTGCCTTTTTTATTGGAAGCGCATTTGTAACAGGGACTCCAGATAGTCCTAAACCATCTCAAACGCAAGAAACAAAAATAGACCTTAACAAGTCGCAGGCAGCTAAGCCTATTGAGCTTTCAGTTTCTCCTTCTGTATTTAAAGCTCAAACAGCTCCGAATAATCCCAATATCCAACTAGTTAAGGTGATTACAGTAATTGACGGAGATACAATTGAAGTAGATTTAGGAGAAGGGAATATAAAGAGAGTGAGGTATATTGGCATAGACACACCTGAAAGCGTTGATCCAAGGCAACCTATTCAATGTTTTGGTAAAGAAGCAACTGCCAAGAATGAAGAATTAGTTGCAAATGGTGTTGTAGGACTTGAAAAAGATGTATCCGATACAGACCGATATGGAAGATTACTAAGATACGTATATATGGGTGATCTATTTCTTAACCAAGCATTAGTCACTGAGGGATATGCAAAGGCTTCATCTTACCCGCCAGATGTAAAATATCAAGATAAATTAAGACAATCTGAACAGCAAGCAAGAGCATCTAATAAAGGATTATGGAGATCTTGTAACGTAGCAGCTCCCAAGCTCACTTCTGCACCTACAGTAGCACCTAAACCAACTACAACTTCTCAGTCAGTATCAAATTCTACGAATACAAATACCTCATCTGAAGCAAGTGGAGGAGCTTGTAAATATTCTTGTACCGGACCTGATAGAGATTGTTCAGATTTTTCATCTCATTCAGAAGCACAGTCCTTCTTTAATTGTTGTGGATTCTCCGCAGCCAACGATCCTATGAGACTTGATCAAGCTACAGGACAAGGCAATGGATTAGCTTGTGAGAACATATAACTTATAAACTTGAGATAAAGTTCAGATTGCTCAAAGACATAATGCGTCCTTGATCTCTGGGTGTTGGTGGG
>JBBDZP010000025.1:0-29019 GCA_040900105.1 Candidatus Levyibacteriota bacterium
TAATACCAATGAATACGTTTCTGTTTCTCACTTCTATAGTTTAGACAAATAAATTCTTCCCTGTCAAGCTCCCCCTGCCGCTTCAAAAACTATTCCATTGTGACCACTGGAAGGCAAATTTGTTTCCATTGGTTTAAACTCTTGAGGCAAGCCACGAATGGTCAGTTCAGTTCTTATTTGAGCAATATGAGCCTCAATACTCGCCATTGATTCAGCAGTAGCACCTGAAGGACGTTCCCTTGTCAATACATGATGTAATTGGCTTCTGTCTTGGTGTCTTTTTAACAAAGCATCATCAGCTAAGCCATCAAAAATATCAGGATTACTAACATAATCAGGGATTTGCGTGGGGGGTATTTTTTCGTACTCTCCTTCCCACGGACTCTTGATGGATCTTGTTTCGACAGCAAGTGTCATAATTTACTGTTGATAAATTCTTCGACTTCTGAGATCTTAATTCTTTCCTGTTTTGCGCTGTCTCTGTCTCTTACAGTTATTGTATCATCATCTAAAGATTGAAAGTCAATAGTCAAGCAGTAGGGTGTCCCTATTTCATCCTGGTAAAGATAGCGCTTTCCAATGTTACCCCGGTCGTCCCAGTAACTTGGCACAATTTTATTTAAATTGTCGTAAACAATTTTTGCTTTTGCGACAAGCTCCGGCTTGTTTGCAAGGAGCGGAAATACGGCAACCTTAAAAGGGGCAACTCTTGGATTTAATTTAAGAATAACCCTACCGTCCTCTTCTGAATAAGCGTCGCAAAGAATAGTGAGAAGCAGACGGTTGATACCCACCGCCGGCTCAATTACATGAGGGGTGATTTTCTTGCCGCTTTCAGGATCCGTAATTGACAGCTCTTCTTTTGAAAATTTTGCGTGCTGCTTAAGATCGTAGTCGGTTCTGTATGCCAGACCCCAAAGTTCTTTTTGACCAAAAGGAAATTCGTATTCCAGATCTTCCGTTCTCTTGCTGTAGAAAGAGCGCTCTTCATCCGTATGTTCCCGCCATTTAAGTTTTTCTTCCGAAATGCCCAGAATATTTGTAGCAAAATCCCACATTGCTTTCTTCCAGTTCTCAAATAGTTCTTCCCAGTTGGTTTTGTCCGCGTCAAAGAAATACTCTATCTCCCCCTGCTCAAATTCAAGAGTGCGGAAAACCAAATTGCCGGGAGTTATTTCATTTCTAAAACTTTTTCCAAGCTGTGCTATTCCAAAAGGTAAACGGACACGGGTGGATGAGACAACGTTCTTAAAGTTTATAAACATTCCCTGAGCCGTTTCCCCCCTAAGATATGCCAAAGACTGATCTCCTTCTACGATACCAAGCCGCACGGGGAATAATAAATTAAATTTTCTTACCTCTGTCCAGCTGAATTTCCCGCAGTTTGGACAAACGATTCTATTTTCGGTTATGATTTTTGACAGGCTTTCCTCGCTAAGCCCCTCGACCTTTGTCCCCTGCAAACTTTCTTCTATTAAGTGGTCCGCGCGGGTTCTAAGCTTACAGTTTTTGCAATCAACCATTGCGTCTGCAAACCCAGCTGCGTGTCCTGAGGCCTTCCATATTTCCTGGTGAGAGATGATACTTGCCTCAATACCTACAATGTCATCTTTCTTGTGCACAAAATAGTCCCACCAGAGATTCCTTATGTTTCTCAAAAGTTCTACGCCGGTAGGGCCGTAGTCATAGGTATTTGCAAGTCCGCCGTAAATCTCGCTTCCCGGAAAAATAAAACCTCTCCTCTTTCCCAGAGATACTATTTTTTCCATCACGTCACTCATAATAATTAGTCAAACAGGGGAAGGATTCTTTTTGCCTTAAGTCTGCGCTCAATGATTTCTTCAATTAATCCTTGTGTATTTAGGTATTGGGACTGAGAAATAAACCCCAAGGCGTCTAAGAGCTCTGTTTCAAACCGGGAAATTATGACTTTTAGATTTTCCTGGTCCGAAAGATTTGCAAGAACTTCGCATAAAAGTGTATAAACTTTTGAGTTTTCCTGGTTTTCCGCGCAAAGACTATCAATAAGTTCACAGACATGATAAGCAAAACCAACGCTTCTTAAGTTGTCCTTGGCTTCTGCAAAATCTTCTATTGTTTCAACCTCCGTAAGAATTGGATTTACCCTGCCTCTGTATAAAGACAGGTTAACCAGATTTAAAAGCTCTATGTGTCCGGAGCGCCTGCTGGTTATCTTTCTTACTCCTTTTGCCTTAACAGTGATTTTCCCGTGGTGTTTTGTAAATACGGTAAGAAGTCTGTCTGCTTCTCCAACATTTCTTCTTCTTATAACAATTCCTTCTGTTTTAAAACTTCTCATTTTATTTTCTTGTCATCCTGAGAGCAACGAAGGATCTCAAATAGACAGGATTCTTCGCCTTTGGCTCAAAATGACATTGTGAACTTCTCATTTGGAAATTTTCAGCTCTTTATCCGTCAGAAAAGAGAATTCCGTTTTTTTACTGCCGTTAACTGAGATTTTATAATTTTCAGCGTAAGTTCCCGGCTGTTTCTGAATAAGAAGGGGCAGAGTATCTTTTTCAAACTTAACAGGAAGTTTATAGGAAAGCGACAAAGTTGCGCTGCCTTTGGGTCTAATTAAGACAAATGCTTCATAAACTGTTTTCCCAAGCTCATCATAGCTTCTGACTTTTGTTTCCGAACCTTTGTCCTCAACAAGAGTTGACCCCTTTGGGACGTAGACCCTAACCCAAGCTTTAAAAGGCGCATTTAGACAAAGATTTCCCCGCTCAAGATTGCAATCCGACATTGCATGAGGATTTTTCCAAGTTACCTTAACCGTCTTTGTAATCTGATCTCCCTGCACCTTATAATCTTGCTCTACATCCTTACTGACAAAGAGATTTGATTTTGCCCCGCCCAGGTTGGCTTCATTAATATGGAGATAGTCCCCTTCAAATGCTTTAATCTTGCCGTCCGCATTAATTGCGCTTATCCCCTTCTGCGCACCGCCGTCTTCCAGGGCAAACATTATATGCTTTTGATTTATCTGGGTTACTACATCCTGGAAAAGCGGTCCCCAATAGACTTTGGGTGAGGATTTTAGGGCCTTGTCCATAATTGCGTACATCAAGTCTCCAATAATTGCTTTTCTTCCTGCCTGAATTGCGGCAAGATCAGATATTCTAAGATCAAGGCTCAAAGGAGTTGAGATATTTGCCTCCAGTGCATAAATTACCTGAGGACAATCACATCTTGGGTCAATTTTGGTTGTAAAGGTTTGTCCTGCTGCTGAAACACTATCATCAAGAATTTTTATTGTTGACACTAAAACGCTTGTATCAAGCGCAATTATTCCATCAACGTCAACTCCTGCTCTTGCATTTTCATACAAAGAATTGAATGTTTTCATTGACTCTATAAAATCGGGCGAAATATTTGAGTCTCGAAGGTTTAGAACCGGAACTTTAAGATATTCGGTGATTACCGCGGGTGCTTTAGGCTTGCCTGTCACGGTATTATCTAAATTATAGATATTGTCAGACCTTTCTACGTGAATAACTCCTTTGTCTAATCTGAATATTGAATATGCCGTTATAAATCCGCCTGTTGGACGAAGCTCTTTATCGTTTTGGAATAAAACCAAATATTTCTTCTCTTTATTTGCTCCCAAAAGATCCGGCAGAACTTTTATAAGAGGCTTTGCGTCGCTTACAAAAACTGCGCTGCTGTCAAGCGTCTCCTGTAAGGTAAGTAAGCTACTTCTTACTTTTGCAAGGCCAAAAATTGGAGGATAGTGACTTGGATTAACTTTATCAATCTCTTCTTGGGCCAAAAGCAGATATTTTTCAATATCGTCAATTTTAGGAGTTACTTTGCTCATGGTGGCAACTGCCGTCTGGATGCGGTTTTCTGCGCTTCCCCCAACAAAACTTCCCTGGCCTTTAAGTCCCAAAACATCTGCGTACGGCTCTATAGAATCAATTAGAACCCTTGCGCCATCAAGGCCGTGGAATCCTGCTTTTACCATGTGGTCGGCGTCGTTCCAGTACCAAGCAACAACAGGAACCCATCTTAGAATTCCTATAGAATTTAGCTCTTTTTGTGTTTGGGTAAGAGCTTGTCTTGTTTGCTCAAGATTTGTAGAGGCCAAGGTAATATTTTGCTGTTTGGCAGAGTTAAGCGTACCTTGTGCCTGTTCATAGGTTACTTTTGCAGATTTATAAACTTTTTGAGTAAGTAAAACAAGGACAAAAGCAAAAACAAGCAATATTGCAAGAATAATTGCAACAGTTCTTTTTCTTAAAAATCTTCTTCCTCTCCTTTGGGGCATTTGGGCTTGCGTTCTTACTGGCGTTGTATCTACTGCTGTCTTGGGTGCTGCGGGTGAAACGGGGTTACCCAAATCTATCTTTTCAAATCCTTCCATAACCTATATCGTAGCCTAAAAATGTGCCAAGTGTCAAGGAAAAAGCGTATAGTTAAAAAGCTTGGAGGGATGCGAAGTCTGTCCATCTGCAAGTGGACTGAAAGCCGGTCTAATCTTTTGGATATACACCTTCAGGATAGGCTTTAACTTAGCGAGCGAGAATAACTTTAGTACTTGATATTTGTTTGGCGAGCGTCACCTTGCAGCATGTGGCAGACGAGCAGCCAAAACAGAGATTCTTCGGCTATGCCTCAGAATGACAATGCGCGTACATTACAAAGCTCCCTTACCACTAATCATGGCCCATGGGGTTTTGAGGATTATCCAAACATCATAAAAGAGTGACCTCTTTTTGACATAAGAGGCATCCATTTGAATTCTCTTGTCAAAATTTACCTCACTTCTGCCTGATACCTGCCAGTAACCGGTGAGTCCCGGCTTAACAGAAAGCACTACTTTTACAGGCTCTCTTGTATTGGGATATTTCTTCTGTTGATTTCTCAACTCATCCGGATAGTAAGCACGCGGTCCTACCAGACTCATTTCTCCCTTTAAAATATTAAAGAATTGAGGAATTTCATCAAGGGAATGTTTTCTTATAAAATGGCCAACTCTTGTAATTCTTGGATCATCTTTTAGTTTATAGCTATCATGCCTGTACGTCTCATAGAGCTTTGCAAATTTAGGGTTTTCCCTAAGGATTTCATGTGCGTTCTCTATCATAGAGCGGAATTTAAACATCTTAAAAAGGATTCCGTTTCTACCCACTCTTTCCGGTGTATCCGCAAAAACCGGACCTTTTGAATCAAGCTTTATAGCAATTGCGACAAGAAGCATAACGGGAGAAAAAAGTATTATTAAGAGAAGAGAGGATAAAATGTCCAATAATCTTTTTGCTAATTCATAGAACGGACTTTTTTTAATCTCTTTGTAAGGCATAGGCTTTAAGCAAGATGTTCGTGTGGAGTGCCGGCAAGACTCTCAACTATCTTTTTGATTTTAGGAACGGACTTTTTGCTACAGACAAGAAGTACGTCATCCGTATTTATAACAAGCATTTCCTCAAGATCTATCCCGACAACCAACTGATCCGTGTAATTGAAAACCAAATTGTCAGCTGAATCCGAGATCATTGTTTTTCCCCTTGCTACATTTTCTTGTGAACTTACCTCGAGCGCCTCTTTTAAAGCTTCCCATGCACCCACGTCACTCCAGGATAAATCCGCTGCTATTACAAACGCATTTTTAGGATCTATGTTGTGGAGTATTGCATCATCAAAGCTAATCTTTTCAAGCGTTGGATAAACTCTACTTAGAGTTTCTTCGTATTTATCTGTCCCGTAAGCTTCCTGAATCTGAATAAGCCCTTTGTAGATTTGAGGTGCAAATTTTTTATACTGAGAAAGTAGATATGAAGGTGTGGTTACAAAATATCCGGGGTTCCAGGCGAATTTCCCGGACTCCAAAAACTTTTCTGCTTCTTCCAGGCTTGGTCTATATATAAGCTTCTTGAAATGAAATATTTTTGTTTCTCTAATCTCCTCGGCCTCATCACCAAATTCAATCCATCCCAAGTTTTGATTTGCAAAACGCGCACGCTGACCAATAAAAACAATTGTATTCTTACCTTTCTGCTCGATTATTTTCTTTGCAAAAGTTAAAACTTCCCTAAATCTTCTTTCTTTCTTTACAAAATGGTCGCTCCATACAATTCCAATGGGAGAGTCCGGATCATCTTTTGCGACAATTGCCATTGCAAGCCCAACCGCGGGACCAACGTCTCTTATTGCCGGCTCAAAAATAAAGTGCTCTTTATTTATTTGGGGAAGCTGCAGGTGGACCGCATCTTTATATCTGTCTCCCGTTGAAATGTAGATATCTTCCGGCTTGAAAGTTGGGGAGAGCCTATCTACTGCAAGCTGGAGAGTTGACTTGTCTCCCACAATTTTCTCAAACTGCTTTGGGGAATTTTTCCTTGAAAGCGGCCAGAGCCTTGTTCCTACTCCTCCTGCAAATACAACAATCTTCATTATTTCTTACCCCTTTTAAGGGGTACCCCCTTCAATTCGGACAGAAAATTGTTCTTAAAATTCCTAAAACCAAACTTATCTGCTCGCGCTATACAAGTTTTAGAATTAAATGACATTTTATCAAATTTTGTAATCGCTTGAGTAAGCGTCTCTGGATTTGCCTTATCAAAAAAGATTCCTGTTTTGCCTTCCACTACAGTCTCCAGCGCTCCTCCGGCTTTATATGCTATCACCGGCTTGCCAAAACTATTTGCTTCAAGAATTGTTAATCCAAAGTCCTCTTTCCCGCAAAATACCAAACACTTACAACCTTGATAATAACCCAGTAGTTCACGCTCCGTCAAGTGACCTAAGAATTCAATGTTGCCTTTTGCCATTTTTTTAAGCGTCGATTCCTGACTTCCTGTTCCCACAATTTTGAGAGGAAATCCTAGTTTATTAAATGCTCTTGCAGCAATATCTACTCTTTTGTAGGGAACTAACCTCGAGACAATAAGATAGTATTCAGTATTCGGTATTCTGTATTCAGTTTTTGATTTTTTCTTTTCCTCGATACTCGATACTGCATACTGTATACTTGATACTTTCTTGCTACCGAGAGTTACTGGAGGATAGACAACCTTTGAATCCCGTTTGTAATATCTTTTGACGCGAGACTGAACCTCCTTGGATATAACAAAGTAAGCATCAGGTCTTTGGGCTGCAATTTTATCCCAAAACCTAAGATACAAAACTATTGGGTAAGACAAATACTTAAACCATTCGTTTTTAAAATATTCCCTATACCCGCTCCACAAATATCTTGTTGGGGTAAGTAGATAGCTGATATGGGTTGTGCCGGGCTTTACTATTATTCCCTTTGCGGATTCTGAAGTAACAGAGATTACCAGATCATATTTATCAAAATTGAAGCTTTCAAAAACAAAAGGCATTAGCGGAGCATATAGCTCGTGACGGCTTGAAAAAGGGAATTTTTGAAGGAATGAAGTTTTTACATCGAAAACCTGCGCCCACGGCGCCTTCTTGGGACTATAGACAGAAGTATAAAGCGGTGCATCCGGAAAAATCTTGTGAAGCGCAAGAAGCAGTCTTTCTGCCCCTCCCCACTTATTCACGCGATCATATACAATAGCCACTTTTTTCATAAGATAATTTTAGAATTGGGCAGTTTACTTTGAGCTTGGCGAAGAACAACTTTCATATATTCTTAGCGTCTCCTTTGCCATTTTTTCCCAAGAGAAACGGGATAAAATGGCTTTTCCTTTCTTTATTAGATTTTCTCTTTCTTTTGCCGGTAATTTTAGTACAAAATTTAGCTTTTTAGCAATATCGTCTGCGTCTTGGGGATTAAAATAAATTGCGCTATCGTGACAGACTTCCCCAAAAGCTGGGATATTTGAAACTACAGGAATTGTCCCGCAGCCAAAAGCTTCAAGAGGCAAAAGTCCAAATCCTTCCATAAGTGATGCCGAAACTGCAGCTATAGAGTTTGAGTAAAGATGAAAAAGCTCACTGTCCGTTACGTCATGCAGGAAAATTAAATTTCTAAATTTTTCCTTCTCCAGCCTCTTATAAAAATAGTCATCTTTCCCAACCAATATTAAATTAGCATCGGCTTTTGATTTATAAAATCCTTCAATGAGTTTTTCTAAATTTTTATGAGGGTATGCATTCCCAACGTAAAGGAAGTACTTAGTATCTAGTATCTGGTATATAGCTTTATTCGAGATTTTCCCTTTTGAAATGGCAGGATCAAATCCTTCCGGCGTTACTTCAATTTTGTTTTGAGGAACTTCTAGTGTCCTGCTCAAATCATTCTTTACAAACTTAAGCGGGACAATAATTTTCTTTGATTTTTTAACCGCGTGGCTTAGAACTTTGCGATACCCAAGCCACTTTAATACATAAAGAGACATAGGCTGAGTTGAAGCTTTCCCTGTTGGAAAATGATTAATTATTAGATCATGAATAGTTACGACAAAAGACTTATTGTAGAAAATTGGGTGGGAGAAGTAGGGAAAGTGAACCAAATCAAGGCTGTTAGAATTTAGAACTTTTGAAAACAAAAATTGTTCGGATAGGCTGTGCCACTTTATATTACACTTGACAATTGACCACCTGTCATTGTTTATTTTAGAAGAAATATCTGGAATATCTTTTTCATTTGCAAACAAAACATATTCATTCTTCTTATCTAATTTACTCAGCTCTATAACCAAGTTTTTGGTATACCTTCCAACACCAGTTTGGCTCCAAAAGCGGGCGTCAATGCCGATTTTCATACTGTAATTATAGTTTTTGTAAGCGCTAAAAGCAAAAAAGGCACGACCTGAAGTTATTCTTTCTTCTCAAAAAGAAGCGAAAGAGAGCAGAGGAAAATAACAATATCGCGAACAAGTAGATCTGAAAATCCGGAATACATAAAAACGGAAAAAACAACACCCAAAAGCACCAATACAGACGCAAGAGAAACAAGATTTTTCCTATATCCGCTTATAAGAAGCAAACCCAAGACAAAAAGCACCAACCCATGGATCCTCGTAGCAAAAAGGGGATTGAAAATTGCCGCGGCAAAATCAGGAACAAATACGGACCAGTAAGTAGGCACAAGCATTTCCCAGGATCCAAAGACCACAAAGATGAAAGCTATTGCAAGTCTGACAATTTTGTCCTGGACATCAATTTTTCCAAGAAGATTCATATTCTCTTTAAAGAGTACCATAGTTTTGCATTAATTCCCAGCGTTACGAGCTTAGTCAAAAACTTAGGATATTTTCTAGCATAATGTTTTTTATAAAATATTTTCATTGCATTAAATCTGGATTTAGTAATCCTTATTTTTGTTTCCCTAGTTGCAGTAGATGTTTCTTTTGAGATCTTTTTAATTCCGCTTGACGCACCTTTGTGATGAAAGATGGAAGCCGTTGGAACATAATAAATTTTCCAACCTTTTTGCTTCAACATAAAACAAAAATCTATATCTTCCCCATAAAAAAAGTAGTCTTCATCCCACCAGCCGACCTCTTCTCCTGCTTCACGCCTTACAAGCATAAAAGCTCCTGCCAGCGCATCAATCTCGTGCACCTTGTCTATATTTTTCCAGCCCAAATAATAACCGTTTAGAAATGTAGACTTTGGCATTAGTTTTGAAATACCTGAGAAATGAGTAAAAGAATTCCATGGAGTTGGAAAGCCCCTGTGGGTTGCGTCATCTATTTGCCCGTTTGACATGACAACCTTACAAGTTGAAGCACCTGCACCTCTGTTTTCATCCATGAACTCAATCATCTTCTCAATTGTCCCCTTTTCAAGAAGCGTGTCAGGGTTCAGAAATAAAACGTAGCGGCTTTTTGCAGTTTTTTTAACACCTTGATTATTGGCTTTAGAAAATCCATAGTTTTCTTTATTTAGAATTATTTTTAGCTTTGACATTTGAGATTTGAGATTTGAGATTGCCGATGGTGAACCATCGGTTGAGGCATTGTCAACAACAATAACTTCATATGAAACTTTAGAAGAAATATTTTCTTCTATGGAAACAAGTAGCTTTTTTAAAAATTCCTTTGTATTGTAGCTTACGCTAATTATTGACAAATCCATAAAATATTTATTATTTACTACTTATTGTTTATTATTCTCAATCGTCAATCATTAATCCTTAATCAATAATCAATTTCCTTTTGCTTCCTCGTAAACCTTCTCAAGCTTTGCTGCAATAATATCCCAATCAAAATTTTTCTCAATTAAAATCCTTGCATTTTTTGAAATTCTTTCATAAAGCTCTTCATTTTTAATAATTTCAGCTAGGAGCATCGCAAACTCTTCACCTGTACTTGCAATAAGGACCGCTTCTCTGTTTTTGGCACCAATACCAACGTTACCCAACTGCGTTGTAACTACCGGAACTCCGCTTGCCATAGCTTCTAAGATTTTAAAACTGGTCCCTCCTCCAACTCTAATAGGAGCCAGGAGTATTTTACTCTTCTTGTAAATTTCGTACGTATCCGAAGGTGAATTTTCATCAAAAATAACGTTCCTGTCCCCCATCTGCTTAATATAATCAGGAATTTTTCTTCCAACTATCCATAATTCCAATTGACCAGTGACCATTGACAATTGACCACTCAGTTTGGGCCATATTGACCTTAGAATAAACTCTGCCGAGTCTCTGTTTTGCAACCATCTAAAATCACCTATAAAAAGTATTCTCTGTTCGGCATTTGAGATTTGAGATTTAACATTTGAGATTTGAAATTTCTTGGTGTCAACTCCATTAGAAATTACTGCGTCGGCATTCATCACTTTTCCTTCTTCCTCCGAAACGGCAATAAGCTTATCTACCTTTCTCCATAGATTCCTCTCCTCTCTCTCAAGCTTTACAGTATCAAGGTACAAAAAAGGCCTAAGAGGAAGCGGCGCATTTCCGGCGAATCTCCTATAGACCATATACTCAAGGTTGTGTTCCACCAAAACAACGGGGATCTTAATGTTCAAAGGTAAATTTTGAAACACGTATGAAGTTTCAACGTGTATAAGATCGAAGTCTTCTTTGTCAATTGCCTCTTTGATTTTTGATTTAAACTGCTGGTTTGTGTGTCCTGTGACAAGGAAAGAGTTGAGCGAAAATCCTGTTTTAAAAATATTTCCTGCCGACCACTGCTTACGGCGCGGGACCACAATTACACTCTTGCAAATTTTAGAAACCTCCTCTATGTCTTCCTTCCTTTGGCTTATCCTTTTCTCACAAATTAAAGTTATGTCGTGACGCTTTGAAAGTCGCGCAATCAGATTGTACAAGCGCACATGTCCGCCTGAATGAAGCGGATAGGGAAGAAATGATGAGATAACGAGAATCCTCATTTTATTGGCTTAAGCGGCTTTGTTAAATCGTACACGATGTATTTGTCATCCTCGGACAAAACCACAAAGTAATTTTTAAAGTTAAGTTCGGGATCTCCCGGATTGACAAAAACCATATACTGCGCCCCCTCCTTTATAAATCTTGGTAAAGATCTGTCAAATACAGGCCAGCCCTTTCTGTTTGTGTGATAAAGAAGAGTTGTGTCTCCTCCGTATGGCGCCAGCACTTTTGCGTCTTTAGGAGTTTTCTCATCAACTAATTTTCCTACCTGGACAATTTCAGGGTGTTGAATGTTATAAAAATCTCTTACTTCAAACCATGAGAAGGCAAGCATAAAAACAATACATACAAACAGAGTTGTCAAAGATATGTATTTATTAAAAATGCCGCCTGCGTTTCTAACAATCATATCCGCGCCTTTGCCAAAAAATATTGCGAGCGTTGGAATAATTAAAATCTGATAATAATCATGCTGAACATTTCCTGTTGCAACGACGCTCATAAAAAGAAGAGAAGAAAAGAGAAAGCTAAAAAAGAACCATCCTTCTTTTTGGGTAATTTTCCTTAAGATTCCAAGTATCACAACGGGAAGTCCAAAGTAGCCCAAAATAAGCTGCCCGATTCTCTGTCCAAAAAGCCAGTGAAAAAAGGCTCCTTTAAAACGGATGTGGTTGCCGTTAAAAAGCCAGTCATTTCTGGGAATTCCTTCAGGGAATTGCCTCATCCATACCTGCCAGAAACCTAAGGGCAAAAGAGAAAGCGCCAGAAATAGGTAAAGTTGCCACTTTTTTACTAACGCTTTACCAAATTTGCTGAAGGCAAGATAAAGCATTGGGAGAGCAAAGAAGAGCGCAAATGGTTTAAGAAGAATTGCCGATACCGTAAAGACCAAAGCCAAAATAAATCTCCAGTCATAAATTTTTAGTCTTGCAGTTTCTATCCACAAATCAAAAAGATATATCCCTCCTAAGATGGCCATCACCATTGAAGGATCAGGCAGTATTGCCCTACCGTAATAAATGTTGTAGGGGATAAAAGCAAAGAAAAAGGCTGAAAAAAGAGCAGCATTTCTACTCACATGTCTTTTAACAAGTACGTAGATAAAAAACGTTGAGATGAGCGCAGAGAATATGGTTACCAGTCTTCCCCATTGCTCAACACTAAATTGTCCGACGTATTTAAAAAGTGCCGCCTGGACAACATTATAAATGGGAAATTCCACAAAGCGGTATCCCTGAGGGTTGTCTATAAGAGACACGCCCATAGAAAGGTCGTCAAATTTAGGATGAAGGATATCAAAGCCGTCTTTGACAAAATTTCTAGAAACTGCCGAAGTGTCTGCCTGACGCCAAGAGTGCCAGTCTGCAACCGGAGCATCGAATTTATAAAGCCTGACAACAAAAGCTCCCAGCAGGATCAGCAATAACGCCAGGACGGAAAATTTCCTCACACCCTTATTTTAACCCTTTAAATAGCTCTTAGCAACGGCTTACTGGACAATAGGAGAAATCTTGCCTGATCTTTCTTTCATAAGTTCTATGAGTTTTCCGCTGGGGTCAAATTCAAAAACTCTTCCGTTTGTGTCTCCCACTAGATTAAATGCCTCCTGCGCTGTACCCACCTGATGCGCTCTAACGCTGTCCTCCTTAAACACCAACCACAGGGCATCGCTAAAACCAACGGGAAATACCCAGGCTTCTCCGCTCTTGGTAGGTATGTTTGTAAAATAGAGCGCTTCTGCATCTTCGGAGTCATAGTGAGCATATATGTATCCCAGACTGACTAGGATGCTCTGAGTTTTTCTTCCCGCAGTTCTCCAATCACTGTTTACCTTTTGCAACTGAAACAAATGAGCCGATAAGAAGACTATAAGAGTAACTATTACCACTCCTCCCGCAATTATCCTTCCATTATTCCCTAAATATTCATAAAGTTTTTTAACAGAAAGAACAACAAGAATACATATTCCAAATGTAGCCAGGTAACTATAGCGGGATGTGATATTTCCAAGACCTAAAAATGGAAGCAGTGACACAACAAAAAACAATACGGCAAAAACCACTACTTTCATTTGAGAGTAGTCTAATTTTTTAACTACCAACCTGTACGCAAGTATAGTAATAGCAACCAGTACGAGTACGCCAATGAGTGCAAATATGAGATTTGATCTTAGTCCGTCTCTAAGTTTTTCATAGACGGGGAGCGTAGAGGGGCCCAAAGCCGATAGCATAAAGTAACCAAGAAGATTTCCTATAAAATTGAATGGCAATTTAATAAGGCTATAGCTATAGTCTCCGCTTAGCCAGTGGCTGTTTGCCATGTAACGAAGCAGGAAATATGGAAGCAAAGGGAACAGAATAATAAGATAGTAGATTTTTTTTGAAAGCGACCTTAATGGGTGCGCTTCGGAAAAAATTAAATCATACGAGATTATAAGAAATGGAACAATCACGCCTACCTCATGGAATAGTAAGCTTACTGCTGTAAAAACAGTGGATAGACCTAGGTAAATCGGCTTCTTTTGTTCTTTCCAGAAAATAAAAGCAAGGATTGCAAGAAAGGCAAAAACCGCGTTAAAGAGAAATCCCGTAGCGGAAATCCAGAAAACGGCTTCCGTATATCCACTCATGATCAGAAATAAGAATGCTACCGACGCTGCCAAGGCAACATTTTTTAATATTTTTTTAGAAACTAGAAACACTAAGGCTACAACAGCAGAATGAAGGAATATTGAAACAAAATGGTAGGCTGTTTGATTGAGCCAGAAAAATTGATACATTAAATCAAAGTAAATTTTTGTTCCAGGTCTAAAGAAGAATCCATCCGCTTGGGTGAAATGACTGACGGCTCTTAAAAAAATATTACAATCATTGCAATCGGCCGCCCATCTAAGCCAAGTAAAATCATCTCCCGCAAAGTAATAAGTTGCCATTGAGGAAAAAAATGTAAAAGTTGCAATAAATATATAGAATAAAATTGCAGAAGAAGAAGTAACCATCTTTCTAATTTCTCTGTAGACATCTATGTAGCTATCTTTATATGAAGATAAAAGCGCAAGGACAATACCCGTCAAAAGCCAATAAGAAAAAGCAATTTTAGATGCTTCAAAAACATCAATAAGAACAGCGTTGAGCGCAAGTCCAAATGTCCCTGCCACAAACCCCAAAATGAAACTACGAGCAAGCTTTGAATCAACTTTTGGAAGCAATTTTTTGATATAAACGAAAATAGTCAAAAATATAAATATAAATGACGCGAATCCAAGCAGTCCGGTCTCGCCCAGTAACCTTAGATAATCATTGTCAACCGCAAGACTTACAGAACCAAAACCGCTGCCCAGGAAAATGTTCCTTTCAAATGCCATAAACGTCTTAGGCCACTCACCCTGGAACCTTGTGGTAAAAGAAAGATCATAGGCCCTGGCTTTTTTTGTAAGAAAATCTCCTACGTACATTTGCGCTTGTCCGGCGCGGGGATCCTTGCCATCCTTATTCCTTTCATAAATGTACCTGTCTGATTTTCGAAGAACTGGCGACAAAGATAAATTTATATAACTTGTTCCCTGAGGCAAAGTCTCTCCTGTTGAAGCGTTCGGTTCAACAACAAGATTAAGATTATCCGGTAGTTCCTCATAGCTAATTATTACCGATGATCTGCTCGCAATTTTAGTATCAATAAAGTCGTATACGACTACCTTATCTTTAAAATTATCTTTTGGTACCAGTTTAACCTGACCAAGTGCCTGGCCGGTTTTTGCATCTACAAGCACTTCAACTTCAGACACCGTACTCTGGAAACGTTCAATAAGTCTTGGAGAAGCGGCAAGGAGTACTAGGGTAAGCGCAATAAATGACAGAATGATAATTTTTTTTCTCTGCAGAATCAACAGTAGCGCCAAAGATGCCAGAATAACAAAGAAGGAAACACGCGAGACCGTCATAGCAAGAAGAGCAAAGCCCAATGCAGATGAGAAAAGAAGTGTAATTTTTATAAACCACTTCTTGACCCCGAAAGCCAAGCTGACAGTTAAAGGAATAATTAGAACCAAATATGCGGCCAGATCGTAGTGCCCTGCAAACGTTGATGGAATCCTGGATAACCCGGACAGCTGTATTGGTATTCCCTTGGCAAATTCTTCATTCATGGTAAGAAATGCAGGAAACCCTAAAAACTTCTGGCCAAATCCATATCCCACGATTAGAAGCAAGGTAGCTACTAAAGTTACGCAAACGTAAGGCAAAAATCTTTTTTCCTTAAAACCAAAATATGCAACAAAGAATAAGGACATGTATTCAATTCTACGGAGGTAACTCAGGAAGCCAACATTCGAAAAAACATTTGAAAGCATAGGAAAAAGTATCATTACGCCGTTTAAAGTTGCTATTCCACCAACAATCCAGAACGCAAGCATAGGAATAGTAAGAGGAGTCTTAAGAGTTACCTTTTTCTTTATAAACAAGTATACCCAAATACCCAAGGACAAAAGAACTGCAAAGTCCTCCAGTCTGACATACACCCATGTATTTTGCACATCTACAATAGGAATTTTGGGATAAAGAGGAATAAGCGCAAGAAGAAACAATGTGACTACAAAAAGAATATTATCTTTTAGAAATTTTAATAATTTCATATGGAGGCTTTCAATGCTTGCGAGTAAGCTTTATCCAGATATTTATTATTGCTTAACTTACCTACTATTACAAGTAGGAGGGCTTTTACAATAAGTAGGATTTTTGTGAATGAGTAGGAAAACCTCCCCTTATGTTTTTTATGAAAATAGAGAAGTCCTTTGTAGATATTTGCGATCGCAAAACTTCTGTCCGAGCTTGCCTGCCCTACATGTTGAATAGTTGCGGCCGGGCTAAACATGACTTTGAGCTTATGTTTTTTTACTCTATAGCAAAACTCCATGTCTTCAAGATACATAAAAAACTTTTCATCAAACCCTCCCAATTTTTCCCAAACATCACGTCTCACCATCATAAAACCGCCGCTCACAAAATCAACAAATTTGTCCTTTTCTCCGGAAAATCGAACTCTTAAGTTTTCTTCAAGCCCCAAAGAAAGAAGTAGCACGCGCCAAAAATTGTAAAATTTTCCGGCTGACAATTCTTTTTTTCCATTTGTATGCAGGATTTTTCCCCCAACTACTGCAACTTTTTCATCTTTAAATTTCTGCACAAACGAAAAAACATCTCCACTTAAAAACTCGCTATCCGGATTAACAAAAAGGAGATACCTTCCTTTTGCTTTTTTACTACCCAAATTTATTCCCTTTGCAAATCCAAAATTATCACCGTTTTCCACAACCCGGACTTCTTCAAAATCCTTTACAACACTTAAGGTTTTATCCGAAGAATTATTGTCGACAACTATTATTTCAAGTTTTCCATTGTCAATTTCATGTCTGTACTTTGCGCCCAAGCTTTTAAGAAGTCTACCAATATAATTTTGGGAGTTGTAGGTAAGAATAATAAGGGAGATATCAGGCATTTTTATTACCTAAACCAAGCGGCTCTTCCAAGTTTGTAGTTTAGATCTTTTTTTCTTTCCCCTATTACTTTTGCGGGAACTCCGCCAACAATTAAATAGTCTTCTACGTCTTTTGTAACCACTGCGCCGGCTGCCACAACTGCTCCTTTGCCTATTTTAACCCCGGGCAAGATTATTGCCCTGGGGCCAATAAAAACATAGTCACCTATTTCAACCGGAGCTGCAGTAGCATGGAAATCTTCGCTTTTTAGATCATGCTCTGCGTTATAAACCATAACTTCCGTTGCAAAAGCAACGTGATCTCCTATTATCAGCTTGTCTCTCCCATCAAGTACTGCGCCTTCACCAATGATTGTATCCCTTCCAATTCTTACGTTGTGCGGCTTATAAAAAACTGCCTTGGTGTGAATAGTAGACCCTCTTCCTATTCTTACTCCTGATAGCCTGTAAAAAAATCTCCTTACGTGATGGGAAGGAATGCAGCCAACGACACTTAGGATAAAAACCTCAAGTTCAAGTAAAATTGTCCCTATTCTTTTCATAATCTTTTTAATCATATTAATCCGCTTTTTTGCCCAATTCTTCTAAAACACCCAGAACTTTTCGTGCCGTATTCTCCCAACTAAATTTTTTTACCTGCTCGAATCCTTTTTTTATCATATCTTCTCTAAGCTTATCATCGGAGAGAATCTTGTCCAACTTCTCGGTAATGTCTGTACTGTCATGTGGATTAACATAGAGAGCCGCATCCCCGCCTGCCTCAGGAAGAGAGGACACCTTGCTAGTTATAACCGGGCATCCGTTCTGCATTGCTTCAAGAACCGGAAGACCAAATCCCTCATATAGGCTTGGCAATACAAAACAAAAAGCACCCGCGTAAAAACCCGGTAAATCTTCGTCTGATACGCTATCTATAAATCGAACCCGCTCTGAAACTTCGTATTTTTTGGGAGCATTTAGTATTTCTTCAAACATCCAGCCCTTTTTCCCAACTATCACAAGTTTTATATTTTTATTTTTGATTTCTGAAAAAGCTTCTATAAGTTTTGCGATATTCTTTCTAGGCTGAAGGGTTCCAACAAATAGAATATAATCTCCTTCAATCTTGTATTTAGATCTTATATTTGTCCTAACTTTCTTATCCATTTCTTTTATTCCGGGATATATAGCATCCACTTTTGAACTTTTAACACTGTAGTAATTAATTATATCATTTTTACTGGCCTCACTTATGGTAAGAATCCTGGAAGCTTTTCTGGCCGAATATTTTCCCCAAAGCTTGAGCTGATACAAATCTCTCTTTTTGAATAACTCTGGAAAATGGATATAGGATAAGTCTAGTATTGCAACGGCAGCCGGGCAGGGAATATACACAGGAAGGTAATGCGTGGGGGAAAAAAAGACATCGAGTTTCCTCCTGTCGGAAAACAGTTTTTTAGATAAAGCGGTCGCAGTCCATAATTTTTGATTTTTTACAACAATATAACTCCAGTTTTCTCTTTCCTTGGGAAGATCAACGCTTTTTTGAACAGGAAGATAAATTCTGTAGTTATTCTTTTTATCCAGGTCATAAAGCTGCTTTAAAAGCTCAAAAGAGACTTCTCCACTACCTACTCTATTTGGAAGGCCGGTATCTACATCATAACCAAACCTGGGCACTACCGCTTCATATCCATTAATTCCGATTGTCATAATATCAGTATAGAGTATTCTGGAGCTTCCTTACTTCAATTAGTTGAATTTCAAGCGAATTAAAAAGGTTCTCATTAATATAAGTTAGATCTCTACTTATTAATAATTGATTTCTTAATTCTGATAAAGAACTTAGAGCAGTATAATAGAATTGAAGTTTCTCTTTTTTACTTCTCCTCGCGAACCCTTCTGCTATGTTGCTGGTTATCGAAACTGCGGCTCTTTGCATTTGACTTTCTAGGCCTAATTTCTCATATGAAGGGAATTTATTAGTAGCTCCGTAGATTGCTAAGACAACCTTGTGGGCTTTTTGCCAGACTTTTAAATCAGTAAAATCTGCTATTTTCATTCCGTAATATTCTCGATACTATATACTCGATACTGTATACTCTTTAAATCCCCGGATAAGCAACTTTAAGCTTACTCTTATCAATTCCTAAAATTTCATCTACATCTTTCCTTGTTGAATCGGAGATGCAAAAGACAACATCTTCTTCTTTTTTTAACCATCTTAGTTTACTTCTCTGAGTTTTTATGATCTTTTTATGCGTTTCTTTTGGATATCTATAAACAATAAGATCGTATATTATAGAGGCCTTTTTGGCTTTTTTTACGGGAGGTTCTGTCCAGTCTGACGTTATAAAAATATCTACATCTCCAATTAAATTTTCAATTGGCAAAATATGCCATTTATTCCAGATTAAAGAAAGAATAGACGGGGGAAATCTAAATTTTTTAACAGTAGTTCTAGGGTTTATTGCAATATAAGGCAGTCCTCTGCGTAAGGAAGAAAAAAATAGGACATATTCATTATTTTTATCAATCTTAAGAAGTGCTTCTGTGAGATTTTTTATGTAATTTGCAGTACCTGTTTTTGTATAAGCTGTCTGGCTAATATCAATTCCAATCTTCATATTATTTAATAACTTGTTTTCTAACTAAATTCTGGAGTATACAAAGAAGGAAAAATGCGGCACCATACCAAACCAAGCGCTCAGCGGTGAAAAAAATCCATAGAGAAAAAAGGGGAATTGAGGCAAGAAGAAACAGAAGTCCAAGAGTAGCGCTCCACTTTGGATTTTGCTTATAAACTAAAAGCGCAAAAAGCATAAGAAACACAACGTCTTGAATCTTCATTTCATATTAAACTATAATAAGTAATCCTGCTCATATTATATATGGAGATTGCCAACCTATCAACTAATTATTCAAAGCACGCAAGCAGAAACCCGCTTCAACGCCTGCTTATAAATAATTTCTATTCAGAGCTTCTTTCAATTGCAAAGTCACTTGAGCCGGTCAGTATTCTGGATGCGGGGTGCGGAGAAGGGTTTACTCTAGTAAAACTTATTGAAAACGGAATTGGAAAAAAACTGGAAGGAGTGGAGTATTCGGAAATTGCAATTAAACTGTCAAAAAAAATAAATCCTCATTTAAATATAAGATTCGGAACAGTGTATGAACTGCCTTACAAAGACAACAGTTTTGACCTGGTCCTGTGTACTGAAGTTCTAGAACATCTGGAAGAACCGGAAAAGGCACTTGCGGAAATAAAAAGAGTCAGTAAAAAATATCTATTGCTAACAGTTCCAAACGAACCATGGTTTACATATCAGCGAATCCTTAGAGGAAAAAATCTTTTCCAATTTGGCGCCCACCCAGAACATATTCAGCATTGGACAGTTGGAAAATTTAAGAGATTTATCAAGGGAAACGGTCTCAAAATAAGAAAAACGAGGCTTCCTTTTGCCTGGACCATGGTTCTGGCGGAAAAATAGCGCTATTCCTTAATTCTAAAAACTGTTATTTTGCCGAATTCACTTTCCCCTTTTTCGTTTTCAACAGGAACTAACCAGGAAGTATTTTCCATCTTGCCTATTATATTCTTACGGACGTTTTCATCGTATTTTCTGTCTGTTAGAAACATTTCTCCTTGTACATCATAGGGGACTATCACATATTTAACGTCGTACTCCTTAAGTAGCTTCCTCGTCTCAACCTTGGTAAAATTATTAAGTAGCGGAGAGTTCCATGCCGATTCAATAATTTCACCCGCATTAAAAGCCGGCGTCGTACTGGACGCAAAACCAAAACGCTGTCTTTTTGGAAACCACAAAATAGCTGCTTCCTCTTCTTGGGCAACCAGGAATTTTTTCAAATTTACATAATCATCCGTAATAGCATGAGGAGAGAAAGTACCGGTCAAATCTCTATAAAGTGCAGGTTTAATTAAAAAGCTCAGATAAAAAACAGCACTAGCTAAAAAGAATATCCCAAGCAACTTTCTATTTTTAAAAAATGTACTCAATAGATTATATAGACCCAAAGGGAAAAGAATCGAGTAGGAAATACATATCCACAAATAAAATTTAGTCGGGTCTCTAAAAAGTGATCCACCGGGAAGATTAGACATGAAAAGATATAGGCCACCAAAAGGATCATTTGTTCCCTTTGAGAAAAAAGCTCCTAGCAAAGCTAAAAGAGATAAAGACAAAATTAGCGTGATGTATCTTTTATTCTTTGAGTTAAGATAGAAAAGATTCATGAAAGAAACAATTGGAATAAGCAAGTACTCCGGCTTCATGAATCCGATCTTGCCAAAAATATTTTCCGGCCAATTGGGGTGCAGCAAGGAGATGGAATTTGAAAAGCTGGCAAAACTTAAAAAAGTGGCGTCCGCTTCCCGGGCCGCTTCTACAAAATCCCCGAAATGGAGAAGGTTTGGAAGTATCCAAAATAAATTAAGGACAATTGCAAGGACATTGACAAACGCAAGTTTTTTTAAAGTTTTGTAGGAAATTGTTTTATCTGAAATAGTAGTAACCAAGAAAAATAAAATAAGTAAAACCAGCGTTACTGTAAAAATCCTTGGATCAAACATTAACTGAAAAGCAGATGCTAAAGAAAAAATCAGCAGATTTTTCAACCCAATGATTTTGTTTTCCAGAATCCTGAAGTATAAATATAAAACAAATGGCGATAAGGCATATGCCATGGCAACACCCATTTGTCCTCCCCCAGTTATCATAAGAACATATGTGTTTAACATAAAAATTGAACTTCCTAAAAATGTAAAAAAATCAATATATTTTTTTATACCAAGCTTGGACAAAATGAGTTTTACAAATATAAAGGAGGATACTGTACCAATAACTAGAAATGGATAAAACCAGAATATTTTTTCTGTAACTTCCCACGGGAGGCTGAAAAGATGAGAGCCGATTTTGGCAGTTAGATTATAATAGGGCTCTAGCCAAAGAAAAGGCGCATCCGGAAACCATCTAAATGCTTCTATATTTTCCATATAAAGATATGGCCAATCCCCGCTGGATAGAGGTTTAAGAAGCTGAAACCAGGGAAGATATACAAAAAAAATTATAAGAAGACCTAGAAAAAGTATTTTCTTTCTCATTATGCATTTCTATTCCTTGCAAAGTCTTTTATGTAATTCATAAACATTAAGATTAAGTTTAAAAATAGAAAATCACCCAAATAATTTGCAACCGTATCTAGCTGAAAGTAAACGCTAAAAAAAGCTACAGGTAAAAGCAGCCATGAGAGGAATACCAAAATTTTAGTTGTAGGAGAAAAAAATAAATACCAGGTAATAGCAATTATTGGAAATGCGATATTGCCGGAGAAAAGAAAATTTAGATAAGGAATAAGCTTAATAGTTACAGTAAAAAAAGTAATAATTATAGTAAGCGCTAATATTTTTCCGATATTAATTTTGTACCAAGCGTTTAATTTTTTCATTAATTTCTCCTTTTATACAGAAGGTATACGCTAATAGAGAATAAGGCAAGTAAAGAAATAACCAATCCCCTGTATACATATTTCTGTGGCATATATTCCAAGTTCATAGTGAAATCTCCCTTTTTATCAATAAGCCAAACATTTACAAATCCATTACCTACGGTATGATCTCCTTCACTTAAATTCCAAGCCGGAGAAAATCGCTGGGCAAATACAAGATAGAATGGCTCACTTGCATCTTTTACTTCAGCCGAATACTCTGTTTCATTAATTTTACTGTATGAGATTTGCGGAGTCGCACCTAATGCTTTCTCTTCGGTTTTATGAAAAACAACCTGGGGAGAAGTTAGCTCTACAAGAGATAATTGTCTTATATTTTCCAGATAATTTTTTTTGGTGAGGGCTGTAGCACAAAATGCAACTCGCAATGTTTGCACACCTTTTCTAAGTGATATCTTGGATGAAGAAATTATATATGAGTGCTTTTTTTCTTGGTCTCCCAATATAGGAAGGTATGCAACAAGACCAGGAGAGAAAACGGTGCCATCATCAACAAAGAAATAAAAATTAGGATCACAATTATTGCTTGACACAAAATCCAATCTGTAGGTACTGTCAAAAGAGAAACTATTTGCTACTGAAGAGTAACAAACTCTTCCGGCAACATTTTCTACTACCGGGGGGGGCAGAATATTTTTTTGATTTGGGAACATGAGAGTCAACGTATGATCGCCTTTCTCAAGATATTTCTTTGAAAAGTTGATATTTTCTCTGTCTGCTGAAGCAGCCGATGCCACAGGACTATCATCTACTGCGAGTCTTATTGAAGAGGGATCACCCTCCAAAGATCCAAGGCTTTTGGTAATTATAGATGTCTCATATTCTCCAGTCGAAGGTATACGTAGCTTATATACTTTTCTGACGTTAAAATCCTTACTGCTATAAAATTCCTCCAAAAGATCCCGAGCTCTATTGATTTCATAAATTATGCCCTGCAAGCTAGCAATTAAACTTTCTTTATTTGCTCGCGACATTATATCTGAGATATAGTCATCCTCTTCTCTTAGATACTCCCCTACGATTATTGCGGTTCCATAGGGATTTTGGGACTGCTTAAAAATGCTTGGAATGTGGTGAATAAGATCATTCAATGTTTTGACATATTCGTTTTTCATTATATTGATATACTTCTCACTCCTATTCTGCCTTATTAACTCATCTATCTGACTTGCATACTTTAGAGTATCTCCAATATATTTGTATGTTTTCCCATCAACAGATTGATCGGGCTTGCTCAATTTAGCTTTTATCTTTGTGAATTCGTAAAGTGTTGAATCGGCAAGAATTTTAGGCTTTGGGAAAACAACAGACACATCCTCCCTTTCTGCTTGGCAACTTAAGCAATTTGGATAAACAAGAACGTCAGAGAACATTTGAGGATTTTTGTTATAAGACGTTACATCTAAAATCAGAGAATTATCTTTAATTTTAGAAGAGCCAAGCGAATCCCCTCCGTCTGACAAGACCGCATTATTATTGACAAAAAAGAATGGCTTCTCTTCTTTGTACCCATAAACTATCCATTCTCCAAAACTGGCAACTTTGTTAATGTTGGGATTTGCTTGTAGTTTTATTTCTGTCTGAACAGGATCATCTGTTTCTTGCCCAGGAAGATCATGATAGAAGTCTTTTCTTACTAAGAAGTACTGTATGCCCGACATGGAAGCAAATGCATCCATCTTGTCCCAGTCCTGATTATTTATTGCAGTGTAAAAATTGGTAAGCATACTTTGTTCACTTGAGGAGAGCATTCCAGAATTAACAACAGTATTTTTATTTGCGAAGTTTCCTAGTAGAGGAAACAGACTCATATAATTCCACTTGAATTGGTCAAAATGCCAATTGTCATTTAATCTGGGTAAGAGAAGTATTCTATTGTTTTCCTCTTTTTTCTTCCACCATTTTGAAAAGTCATAAACGTACGAAGGCACTTCTACGCGGGATGAGATGGTGGTCTTCTCTATATTAAAGATGTTTCCCTTAAGATAAGGAAAGTGGTAAACAACTATTGCTGCGATAATGAGAACGGGCAATAAAATCTTCACCAAATTGCCTACACTATACTTTTGGGTCTTTGTTACAAAATACTCAATAAAAGCACTCAGTGCCATTCCAATCAAAAAGCTAGCTGCAAACCAATATGCATAACCAAATTTAAAAATGGGAGATCTAAAAACAACAAACCCCGGTATATGTTGCATAAACAGTTCAAAGATAAATCCTAAGGGTTTACGAGCACCAGCGGAAAGAAAAATGGAAACAATGAGCAGGAAAAGAAAAAAGAATTGCATTTTTTTATTTTCTTTCTTACCCACTATAAACGATGAAAATAGAAGTAAGGGAAATATAAAGCTAACTAAAATAAAAGAAGGGTTTGAAAGATAGGTTGCGGCGTATGAGTGGGTTTCATTGTTATACCAGTCTGGAATCCCCTGGAGTCTCAGAAGATTAATAAAACTTGTATTTTCCGAAAGATATCTTGTCCAGGAAATAACCCCGGAAATTCCTCCCTCTGCACTTACAAGCGATCCAAACTGGGTAAGAACGGTAGAGACAAAGGGCAATAGTGTATATGCATTAAGAAATACATAAAAAACGGCAAGAAAAAAATTGAATGAAATAAGATGAGGGATTTCTTTTCTTCTATTTGAAAAGAAGAATATACAAGAATAAAATGCGCTAAAACAGAAAAGAATAACAAAAACACTTCCATACAAAGGCAATCCTCCCCATCCTCCTCCGTTAAATACAGTTAATATCAAAGAGCACAGGGCCGAATACCTAATTACCTTCCTAAAGGTCAGCTTTTCTTTTATCATGGGCAAAATTATGGCAAGAGTAAGCGGCGCTGCAACCACCAAGGAAAATTTTGCGCGCTCGGCAACCCACCATGCCTGAAGAATATAGAAATTCACGCTGTAGAGAACAGGAAACAGAAAACGCAAGTATCTGCTTTTTACAAATTCATATTTCTCAAGTCTAACTATAAATATATATGAAGATAAAATAAGCAGAAAAAACCAAAAACTGAATACTATTTTCTGACTAAGTTGAACTGAAGCCCCAAATAGTTGAGGTATGGAATCTATAACGTGGATTATCAAACTACCCTGTTGACCAGACTGGTCAAATCCAAACCCCTGTGTCAAACTCCAGGAAAAAATTCTATCTTTTAGAAAATCAATTGCATTAAGAGGGTATACGTTATCATAACCCAAAAGAATCTGATTGCCCCTAAGCCATAAGAAGGGGATGAAGGAAAGAGAAAAAACCAAAATGGTAAGAATGGTATTGACGATTTCTTCTCTTGAGAATATTTTCTTAAAAAATTTCATTTAGGGTTCTTCATTTGCATAAAAGCATTTTTGAAAGTTTCGTCCCATGTATTATTCTTACCATAGGCAATAGCTTTAAAACGAAGCTTTTTGTATTTTGAAGGATTTGAAAGCAAATCCACAATTGCATCAGCCAGTCCTACGGCGCTATCCTTAACAAGGATAGCAGATCCGAATTCATTAAGTTCGCGGCCTAAAGGAGGAACTTCCGTTGTTACAACAGGAAGACCACTTGCCATATAAGCTCTAAGTTTTAGTGAATCACCATAAAACCTTACGGATCCCTTTATGTTTTTATATGGAGCAAGGGCTATATAAAACTGTCTAAGAGTAGCTAACATGTCTTCATCTTTTGGAATCATACCATAAAATTTGACATACTTTAGCAAACCTTTCTTTACCACAAACTTCTTAAGTCTTTCCAAATCACTACCCCCTCCAATGATATGCAGCATCGCTTTTGGAAATTTCCTGGCAACTGCGGAAAGCGCTTCAATCGCCAAATCAGGACCATTTTCGTGACCCAATGAGCCCATAAACACTAAAGAAAAAGGCCGTATTTCATTTGCAGGAAGGTGTTTTATATACTCTGGGAACAGACCATTTGGAACGTGGATGACGGGTGCGCTTCTTAGCTTATCCAAACCTGCCTCAATTCTTGCCTTCTGCATTGCTTTTGAGACATCCCATATAAAATCTGCGTGGTAGCAGCAAAACCTATCTAGCGCTAAGTACACGGAGTTGAATATTCTGCTTTTGTAACGAATTGGCGAGTAATCTGAAACATAATAAATTACGCAATCGACCTTGCCCATTTTCTTTAAAATTAACCCAGCTAGTACATTAACAGATTCCAGTCCTACAAAATACTGAAATTTTTCTTTTGAAGCAAACCCAACGTGAACTACAGAAATTATATCTCTAATCTTAAATAATATACTGGTGTCATTTTCTGTAGATCTAATTGACTTAAGAATCAAATAGAAAGGTTTATAAAATAAGTTTATGAGCCTGTACTTTTTCTTCAATTTCCCATCAATATAGTCCTCTATAACCGGCTCAACTATATCACTGCCCGTATGCGGTTGGTCAATTAGAACAAACCTTTTCATTCTTTTCGGAAAAAAACTTATGAATGGCTCAACGTTCCCATTTTTAGGATCTCTCTTACCTTTATAATATGGGGAGAAAGTAGCAAAAAGAAGAGAAGAGTCTTTATTTAGAACTTCCATTATTTTTTTGATAAAGCTGGTTTATGGTAAAAACAATTTTATCGGTTCCCAAAACGTTCCAAACATCTGATATTATGCAATTTTTTGAAACTAAACTCTTTAGTTTTGCTATGTCCAGTTTTTTATATTCGCTGTGATTTGTAGCAATAAAAATTACATCGGCTCCCTCAACTGCCTTGTAAACATCGCTTTCTATCTCTTGATACGGATAGTCTTTGACATATGGATCGTGCAGTACCAACTTTGCCCTCTCTCTTAGAAATGCTTTTCTTGCTTTGAAGCTTAAAGATTCCCTAGTGTCATCAATGTCGGATTTAAAAGCAAGGCCCAGTAGGGCGACCTTCTTACCATCAAGCTTTATTCTATCCCTAATTCTTGAAACCAGCATTAGGGGCACTGATTCGTTTATCTTCCAGCTTGTTGTAATGAGATCATTAAATGGAAGATGGGATACTAAGAAAAATCCATCCTTAAAAAGACAAGGCCCTCCTGTAAGCCCAGGGAGCTTTAACCCTCCTCTTGCATACTTGTAGTTGACCGTATTTACTATTTCATAGATATCCCGGTTATAGTTATCCGCTAGGACCATGAATTCATTAGCTATGGCAAAGTTTATATATCTATACATATTAGTAAAAAGCTTAGAAAGTTCAGCCGTAACATCGTCCGTAACAATTGTCACTATTCCCATTTTTTTAAACAACGTTTCTGCCCTTGCAGAGCTTTTTTTATCTACTCCGCCGACAATTTGCGGAATGGATTTTATCTCTTCAATTGCAAACCCTTCAGCAATTCTCTCCGGACAAAATGCAAGAAAAATGTTCTTACCAACCTCAAATCCTTTAATGTCGTTAATAAAAAACTTTACGTACTCTGTGGTTCTCGGGGAAACCGTACTTCTAAGAATTAACGTTTGATTTTTAGAAAGAAATGGAGCAATGCTCTTAAGAACTCCCTCTATTTGATCCAAAACCGGATTCATGTTTTCGTCAATTGGGGTACCCAAGGTAAGAACAATATATTCACATTCAGAAACTAGAGAGTAATCTACGGTTGGAATGAATTTTTTGTTAACGTGTTCTCTTAAGAGTTTTTCGCCGTCTTTTTCAATAAAAGGCATTTCTCCATCCTTAATTTTTTGGATTTTAACCTCATCCCTACCGATACCATACACTTTGAAACCCTCGTCTGCTAAAACAAGAGCAAGTGGTAATCCTACTCTTCCTATTCCAATAACAGCAATTGTTTTTTTCTTAATCATGATCGCTCCTTTAGCCAATCAACTACCTCTAAAAGTCCTTTCTCAAAGGGGACTTTCGTCTTAAATCCTAGAGTTTTTTCAATTTTTGCTGTATCAGGAATTCTTTTTTTAATATCAAATTCAAATCCTTCAACAAACTTTACCTTGAAGGGCTTTTTCTGTCCCGTCACCTTCCATAGAAGTTTAGCTAAATTAAGCATTGAGATAGGACTTGGATCTGCAATATTGAAATCTTGATTTACTGCTTTATCAGACTCGGCGACGGTGATGATTCCACTTGCGAGGTCTGAGACGTGAGTGAAGCACCTCACCTGACTTCCATCTCCTAAAAGTTCCAGAGGATATTGCCCTTTAAGAATTTTTTTAACAAGGTCGGGGATTACATGCGCATAGCCTACTTCCTCACCAGGAAACTCATTTATTCCATAAGCATTAAAAGGCCTACAGATACTATAAGGAAGTTTGTATTCATCCCAAAAAGCCTCACAATACTGCTCCCCTACCAGCTTTGAAAAGCCATAAGAAGAAACGGGTGGTGGAATTTTTTTAACATCTTCTTCCTTACTTGGAAACTTAGTTGCCGATTCAAAAACCATAGACGAGGAGATATAGACCATTCTTTGAAGTCTATTTTTGACTGCAGCCTCAAATGTTGCACTGTAAATTTTGTTGTTTTCCGAAAGTATTGTTGCTGGGTATTTATGAAAGTATCCAATTCCGCCGATTTTCGCTGCCAAATTTATGCAGATATCCATTCCCTCAAATGCAGCATTTGCCGACTCTTTGTCCGTTAGGTCAGCATTAATAAACTCATAACCCTGCCTGCCGGCAGGCAGGCTTCTTCCTGCCTTACTCTCGGGTTTACTAAGATTGTCTACTACCCTAACTTTATAACCCTTTCTAATAAGT
>JBBDZP010000025.1:29119-34975 GCA_040900105.1 Candidatus Levyibacteriota bacterium
CTCGGGTTTACTAAGATTGTCTACTACCCTAACTTTATAACCCTTTCTAATAAGTTGCTGTACTACTTCACTTCCTATAAATCCACATCCACCCGTTACTAAGATGTTCTTGTATTTCATAAATAAAAAAGGGACAAGATCTCCTTATAATCCTTGATTATAGCACAGACTTAGGCACCTTCACTCAATCATTACGGAATCTTTCGTGTAATCTCCGCTCATAAGTTGTTCAAAAGTAAGAGACCTAATCTGACTACCCACTATATTAATATCAACAGGAATTTGAAAACTATCAATTTTAAGTGTTTCAAGAATCGTCCCCCCTGCAGGAAGAATAATATCGTACGTATGGGACAACCCATCCGCGTAAAGAGCAATTTCCCTGGAATTTGTGAGTTTATATGCGTCTTCACTGTCTGTTTTCCACCAAATTCTTGCTTTTATGCTGGCTCCAAGCGCGTTCAAAATACTATAAAAATCATCTTGTGTATTTACCAGACACGAAAACGGGGAAGAAATTACATCTTCTTTCTGCTGAGCGTCTATTGTACTTGAGAGTGAATCTGTCCAAATTTCAGACATGGATAAAGTTTCATTGCCGACTGTACCGGTTATATTCATGCGAACATATCTTGCATTAGTGATTGGAAATTGCTCATATACTATCTCTCTGCGTTGGCGTGACGGACCGTTGGAAACTTTCTTAACCGTATCCCATATAACTTTATTCTTTGAAACGGCAATTTCATAATCACCCGGCGTACTCCTCTCGGCGTAATTTACCCAAATTAATCTCTGAATAGGCTTTTCCTCTCCTAGGTCAATGTTGATCTCCGCACTTTGGCTCCCTCTCCAGGTGTTTATATTGGCTATCCAGTTTATATCGAAAAGTCCGTCTGATAAGTAAGTATCCTCCGCATTAGTCCAATATGAATCGGCAGTAACCTTAGCAGATCTTAAAAACTCTTGCCTTTGTCTCTCTTCCTCCAATATTTCCGTCCTGCTAGGACATACTTGATATTTTGCCTCAAATATTGAATCTGCTAAAAAATCACCCTCAAAGGTATTGCCTTCCTCTAGTCCAGGCATAAAATAAGGAAAGTTATCAGTTTGTGGCAAGAGAGAGCTAATATTCATAACGACAGAAGCTTTACTTGGAACAATGCTCCCAAAGCCAACTTTTGCTTCAATTGAAGGATTTAGCCCAACTGTATTATGGCCTATTTTTTTTGATATTGATTGTGTTTGAAATGTGCCCTGGGTTGAATATTTTGTACTTGACTTCCAAGCTTCAGATTTAAGCACCAAGGCAGTACTTGATTCGGACAGTAACTTTCTCAAGCGTTCTGTATTATTTATTACCCCATCTCTCCCTATGTGGAATGCTACTATTTTGTCGACGCCCACATTGTTTTTTTTAAGTTCGACAAGAGCCTTTTCAACGGATAGAACAACATTCGCCCTGCTTGGCAGGTTATAGAAGATTGAAAAAGCAGACTCGGGATATGAACGCTTTACCCGATCAACAACAACAGGATCGCTGCTAATATCAAGAAGAATTATTACATCTCTAGGCAGCTCCTTAATTTCGCTGAGAATTTTGGAATACATAGCTTCTACAGGCTGGCTATTATTTTTTATATTTTCTGAGGCTATACCAGTCATAAACAGAAAGTAGATAAATGAAATACAAAATATCGCTACAGGATAGAGCGAAGTTTTCCTGAATGAAAGCTTTGAGAAGATGATTCCCATAAGAATGGCGGATCCCACTGTAGCAACGGTTAGATATCTGTCTTCCGAGCCAAGAAGGCTTGAAGCAGGACTTGAGATAAAATATCCGATATATTGGCCAAATATCCAGGCCAAAGCAAACAATGCCACTATAAAATTATCATTTTTCTGGATAAACCAATTCCTAACCACTATGACAACAGCTGAAAATAATCCAAACCCAAAAATATTATTAAATATATTTTCTTCGGTGATCTTAAGATAAAATTGCCTCGCCATAATCCACTCTGAAAAAAATAAAAATGCAATTTGCAAAAGAATCAACGCAGAATAAAATTTAAAATCCCTTTTTCTCCAAAACCCCACCACCCCAATCCAGGCTACATTGAATACTGTGAGGAAACCATTTGCCCCAGAAGCATCTAACCCACCCCTGATAAATTCATAAAATTCCATTGTTAATCTATATGGAATTAGAATGTTACTAAATGTGCCAAATAAGTTTGCTAAGTATCCAATAGAGAATTGTCCATGAATCATGGTTGAAATAAAAACCCTCAATTGAGAATTTTCACCGCTGGATACCTGTTGATAGAAATAAAAGTATAAGAATGCCAAAGGTACTAAAAAGAGAAATCTATGAATTATTTTAAAACCTTTTTTTCCTCTTTTAAACAATAAAGCGCAGGCAATAACCATGAATAATAATCCATGCGCTCTTAGAAACATAAACTCTATAGTGGCAATAAAAAGCAGAACGCAAAAAATATAGTATTTTAGCTTTTGGGTGCTATAGAATTTATATAGAAACAAAACGGTAAAACAGCTAAGGATAATTGTCATAAACATCTGGTAAGAATTAGACAGGTGAGTAATCGTATATGATCCTATATAAGGCATTGAGGCAAAAATTATTCCTGTTCCCAATGCTATGCTTCTTTTTTTTGTTATTTCAAGAGTTAAAAGAAATACACTTAAAGCTGCAATAAAGTAAATGAGAATACTTACTGCAAAATATGCATGCGCATTTAATCCAAATAAAGGGTATAAAAAATAAAAAGGGGTATGTAGATAACGGTATGGACCGCTACCAAAGGGGCCTGGAGCAAGTCCCCATGGAGAAAGATCAGGATGGGTAACTTTTAAAAAGAGATCCCAATCATCAACCCAGAAATAGAAAAAGATTGTCTGATATAAAACCGCAAAAGTCACAACGGCTAGAATGGCAAAATATGAAAAGGGGTAATATTTATTTATGACTTCCTTTATACGCTTATACATATGTCTAGTCTATTTCTTATTTGCTACTATAAATGACTGCCCCGCTAGAGGTCTTAATAAAGAGGGTAGTGCCAAATATAGTCTAATTATAAAGGGTGGTGTTGGAAAACGGTTTTTCGCTGCGCTGTACGGGAGGAATCTTTTAATAAAAATTTCTGTTTTAAAACCAGCTATGTCCATCAGTTCTCCAAGGCTAGATTCGTTAAGCGCAGTCTTGTGGTCAAAAAAATCCCAATACTTTTCTTTAACGAGATCTATATTGGGTTGTAGAATCATAATTCTGCCTCCTTTTTTTAGTATATTTTTTGCTTTAAGTATAACTTCCAAAACCTCATCTTTGGAATTTAAGTGCTCCAAAAAATTACTCATAAATACAACATCCACACTATTTTTAAGATTGTCGGGAAGAGAAGATGCATCTTTTTGTATTACCGTGACGCCCGCTTTTGCATACTTCTTTGTATCAGGATTTATGTCAACTGCGTACTTTTTGAAGCAATCTATGTTATTTATAAATTCACAATAACCGGCACCTAAATCCATTACAACGTCAGATTTTTTTATAAATTTTTGAAAATAGACCTTGCATAGTGTTTCCCAAATCTTATTTCTTTTATCAACACCTAACTTTGAGAATCTATTTTCATAACATTTCTGTACCGGAATCATTTTGTAAAAGTAGCTAACCTTTCTTTAATTGCCCAGCTGTAAATAGCAAAATATTTTGGAAAACGGCTGGCATATTTAAATTTAGATTTGCCTTTAGTCCTACCCATCCAAACTGTGGGAATTTCTATTATTCTTGCTCCCTTAAAGAAAGCGTGCAAAGTAATATCCATAGATATTTCAAAGCCCTTGCATGGATCTATGTAAATTTTCTTTATAGCATTCTTATTGTACATCTTAAAAGAATCGCTTACATCCTTCGTAGGCACCCATACTATGTAGTGTAAACTAAGACAAACAAACTTTGACAAGAATGACTGAAGCTTTGGCCCACCTTTTTTCTTTCCCCCCTTCATGTACCTACTACCACAAGCAATATCCCAACCTTTGTTGATTAAAACATACATTTTGTCAATATCTGAAAGCCTATCGGACATATCTGCCATAACCGGAATTACGGCAATAGAATTTGCCTTATTAAAGCCAAGCCTTAGAGCATTAGCAAAGCTTTTTACTTTGGATTTATTTAAAATCAAACCCACAGTTTCATCTTCCTTCATATACTTCCTAACTACTTCATGGGTTTTTTCTCCTGGAACTAGATCGACAATAACAAGTGTCTTGTGTGGCGTTTTTACTTTTTTCTTAATTTCTTTGAAAATGCTAACAATGCTCTCTTCTTCGTTTCTAGCGGGAATAACAATAGTCAGGGGAACTTTTGGCATCTTATTTTTTTTCTCGCCATTTCTCATTTTCTTTAAGAATCGCCTCCGTAATTATCATAGGAATTCCTACTCTTCTTGCGTATGAGACAATGGCATAAATATCCTTTGGTATGCACTTTGTTTCAAACCCTCTGTCATTTGGGTAAACAAAAGTCCAATAAGGACTCATGCGGGGATCGTCTTGAAAGACCGCTTCTCTGACATTATTATAATCAACTCCCAACTTTTGACAAAGGTCATACGCCTCATTACATTCTGCAACCGTAAAGGCAATATGCCTGTTTTCAAGATACTTAGTCATTTCCGCTTCCATAGCAGTCAATTGTCTAATTTTCAAAGATGCATTATAAACTTGTTGAAAAATTTCAATAGCTTTATTAGTATCTTCCCTATCTCCTCCCAAAATGATAAATTGCTGGATAGATTCATCGCTTAAAGGATGCGCGACTGTTTCTCCAACGTATTCGGGACAAAAAACAATACGCTTTTTATATTTCTTTTTTAATCTGTCTGTTGTTCCCGGTTCTACCGTAGACCTTATTATGATAAGGGGAGTCTTAAGCTTGCTTACAACTTCCTCAACTATAGAAGTGTCACAGTTACCGTCTTTATCTGTTGGAGTAGGAACGCATATGAATGCAACTTCCGATTTGTTTATATCATCGTAAGTTAACGCTTTGCCGTTTTTTCCTAAAAACGGATTTTTAGAGCTACTTAAAACTAAAGCCTCTGGGAAAAGCGCATACATTGCCTTTCCAACAACTCCATATCCAATTATTGCTACTTTTGATTTTATTTTCATAGACTATTTTCGTCCCGAGGACGATCAGCCTTTGGCTAAAAACACTTTCTTTACGCCAAACTCCAAAACTGCGTACGCGTAGACCATAATAGTGAGCAGGGAAATGAATGGATGCCAAAACCAAGCAGGATTCTTGCTTTTTCTATATTCCCTTATTGCCTCAATTAATGGTCCAACTATTGAGATATTATACAATACTGCTAGAAAAAAGCTATCTCCTGCCGCTTGATCCACCCAAGTTTTTTGTCCTCTATCCTTTCTTCCCAAGAATTTTCTTCCAATCTTAACCCTCTTTTTCATATAGCTCCACACAGACGTACAGTAATAGTGATAGATTCCAACCTTCTTTACTTTTGCATAAGACAAATATCCCCCTTCAACTACACGGGCAATAAAGTTAACCTCTTCAAATTTGTGCTCATATCCTCCGACAAAATCAATAACATTTCTTCTCCACAAGAAACCATTGGCTCCAATAACCGGGGTATCTCCAAACTTTGCCCTATAAACCATATAGCTGCCTTTATCTATGACTTCCATCTTGGGATGAAATCTTCGCGCAAGAGGGTCGGCAATTTGGATTAGAGTTTCATATTTATTAATACTTGGGTCATTTTCCCTTATAAGCCATGGGGACTCTACCCCAAA
>JBBDZP010000026.1:0-5501 GCA_040900105.1 Candidatus Levyibacteriota bacterium
GCGTCATCAATTGTGAATTGTCTTACCCTAAATAATCCTCCCAGAACGCCCGAGAGCTCATTTCTGTGAAGTACTCCAAATTCGGCAAGTCTTATTGGTAAATCATGGTAACTTCTTGTCTTGGTGGCAAAAATAAGAGAAGCTTCGGGGCAGTTCATAGGCTTTAGAGAATAGCTTTCTTTCTCTACTTCTAGATTAAACATGTTCTCGTTGTAAAATTCCCAGTGTCCTGATTTTTTAAACAGACTACTTTTTGTGAGTACCGGCGTTGAAACTTCTTGATATCCTTCACTTTCGAGCATTAACCTTAAGAAGTTTTGAAGAGCTTTATAGATTATCCATCCTTTTGCATGCCAAAAGACTGCACCGGGTGCAACGTCATGAAATGAAAATAAGTCCAGTTCCTGGCCGATTTGGCGGTGGTCCTTCATTAATCCTTAATCTTTAATCCTTTCTCTTTTATCATTGAGGCTATTCTACCAACTTCGGGTTCTTCTGTGCAACATTCTCCAGAACGTTCAATACGAAGTCTCCAACTACCGGTACCAGGTCAACTTTAGAAAAAAGGAAAAGAAGAATTGAGACAACAATCGTTCCGCCTACAAAAACCCCCACTGCCCACGCTATGCCGCCAATGAAGTTGTCTGTTACCATTTTCTTTCTGCTTCTTCCTACTCTTTCATGTGGCTGCATATGTTGAGTATAACAGGTTAATTTTTAATTTCAAATTTCTAATTTCTAACCTGCCTTGCCGGCAGGCAGGTCAAATCCCAATTTTAAAATTTTAAAACATTGGAAATTGAATTAAAATTAGGAATTGAAATTTTAAAATTATGCATAAGGAGGTGGAAATCAACACTATAGGATTTCAATTTGAAGCTAATTGAGAAATTTTTAGGTCAAGAACGGCCTAAGCTGCTCAAGAGCGACGGGATTGTTCCTAAGCCGTGTTAGGGCTTTACCTTCTATCTGGCGTATACGCTCTCGGGTTATGCCATATCTTTTTCCTACTTCCTCCAGCGTTTGCGCTGGTTCATTTCCAATTCCAAACCTTAGTCTTATAATTTCTGCTTGTCTGGGAGTAAGGGTTGATAATATAGTATCAACCTCATCCGCCAGAACGCTATTTTCTACGTCTTCCGCTAAGTTATAGCCAGTATCTCCAATAATTTCTATCAGGGTCGATTCTCCGTCCTCTCCTATGGGCATATCAAGCGATGTGGTATATCTTGCCTGGTTAACAATTTTTAGTTTTTCCAGTTCCTCCGGTGTTAATCTGCTTGACTCGTCTCCTTCAGCAAATTTACTATTACGTCTGGTCAGATCTATAGCCTTTCGGGACATATGAACGGGAACTCTAATCAGTGATTCGTCATCATCAACGCCTCTGGCTATCTTCTGTTTTATCCAATTCATGGCATAAGTAGAAAATCTGAAGCCTCTCCTGAAGTCATATTTTGCCGCAGCAATCATAAGCCCTTCATTTGTGTAGCTCATTAAATCCGACATCTCCAGATTTGAATATCTTGCGTATCTCTTTGCCGGTTTTATCCCCAACCTTATGTTTGTTTCCACCATTTCATGAAGCGCTTTTCTGCCATTTTCTATAAGCCTTAGTGTATTATTTATCAGATTTTCTAAAACAGCCGGATCTTCAGATTCCTGTGCTTCTTTTAGCTTATTTTCAATATATTTTTGATACGAATCTATAATATCGTTCACGGTTCTGCCTCTAACTTCTGCTTGATCTGCAAGCATTTCTCTTTTTGCATTGGCAGCCATAAGTTCCACGGTAGGATTGGAGAGGGCAGCAGAAAGTCTTTGTAGTTGTGAATCATTAAGAAGTCGACTCATGAGAAGAGACTCGGCCCCATTAATAGCCAGTTTTGCGCTGAAGATTTTAGCCCCCAGTGCAAATTGACCTTCAGGACTAAGAATCTTTCTTCTTCGAGACTCCGATATAAATTGATTAAAAGAATCTAAATCCGAACCATCCGTCGTTGAAGATGTCTTAGCTATGTTACTTCTTTTTCTGGCTTCCCCTTGCTTCGCTTGTTTGCTTATGGCTTCTTCTATTTCCGTTTTTGAAAAGTAATTTGAACTGCCTACTTTTGTAGGATTTATGTCAAAGTTTTTTCTAAAAGTATCAAGAGTACGTGGTCCCTTTCCGAGCATTTGACGAACGTCATTTGTGTCTATGTATCCTTCCGGAACTACAGGGCTGGCTTTTGGTTCAGCGCGTACTTTGGGTGTTTTTTCTGCTACGGGCCTTGGCTGTCTTATTGTTGACTCTACTGGCAAGACTTTTCTTTCTATTTGCTTTCTTTGCTTTTCCAGGGTTGTTCTTCTTTCTTCTTTAGCTTTTAAGACATCTTCTCGATCGTAATATACAATGGGGCCTCTTCTTACGGGACTTAGTCCAAATCTTTTGTTTGTATAAAATTCAGCGGGTGAAACCCCTATTAAAGTTGCAGCATCATTAGTGCTAATATGGTTAGTAGGTATTTCTGGTTGAAATTCTGGAGTACTGGGCGATGCTGTGCTAACCTTACTCTCCTTAGCTTGGTTGTTTCTGGGAGCGGTAGTTTTAGGAGATCTTCCCTGTCTTTCTTCTCCTCTTTCCGACACCAGCCGTCTGATTAGTGCCTCATCATAATAATGGCGCTTGCCAAAAGCTTGTGGGTAGATGGAATGTTTTGACCTTAATTTAATAAAGGTGGATTGGGAAACTCCCAAAATATCCATTGCTGCTTCTGTGTCGACTAAACCTTCAGGGACTGGAGCTGGCTCAGTCTTTTTTGCCGTAACTACCGGTGCCTGGAAAACAACAGTTTCCTGAAGTTGTGCTAGATAGGAACTTCTATGAATTCCGTCTGTTCTTACATGATTTACCGATCTTGTTGTTTCTTTGGTAGCCGGAGGTGTAACTTCGCCGGATATAAGACCACTAAAACCTTTCGAAGTCCCCTCTCTAAGGTGTCTTTTTATCCTTAAACAATCGGAACCGCTAATGTGCGCAATACCTCTTTGTGTAATGATCTCAATGTCTAGCTCTTGCGCTGCTTGCCTTACGTAGAAGGAGCTGGCGCCAAGGACATTGGAGATTGCTCCAATATGCATTAAGTCATTTGTCCTAAGTTGGGACCTTTCAGTTTCCCTTTGTATCGCCATAATACAGTTAGATTGTAGCAGAATTTGTGCGCCTGCATGGATTCGAACCAAGGACCTGTCGCCAAGGCGACCGCTCTAACCCAACTGTGGACGGTACAAGATTCGAACTTGTGACCTTTGCAATGTCAATGCAATGCTCTAACCAACTGAGCTAACCGTCCAATGTTTTCTTCAAAAATTCCCTACCATTTCCTGTTTTTAGAAACAGTTCTCTTCTTCGTGCTTCTAGCCTAGTTGAATAAGTCTCCTTGTATATCAATATGAATGGTCTGGTAAGACTGGTAGACTTACTATGACCAGAATTATGCTCCCCTAGTCTTCTGGTTAAATCGTTTGTCGAACCAGTATGGTATCTTCCATTCTTCTCGCTTTTTAGAACGTAAACAAACCACATGTTAGATTTTATGACCTGTCGCCAAGGCGACCGCTCTAACCAACTGAGCTATGAGCCCTAGGTTTTCTATTCTATCATGCACCCATATTATCTACAAACTGTCTCCATCGCTCAGCTTTTTCAAGAACCCTATCTATCTGAACTCTCATTACTATGACCGTAGCAAAACTTAAAGCATGTGAGTCTATTTCGTTAGGTTTGAACACTTGCTCCGCATACTTTTCAAATCCCGGATGTACTGTAATATTTAGTATAGTCTCCTTCATAAACAAAAAAACCTCCCTTTGGGAGGTTGTAAAAACAAAAAAAACCTCCCCTTAACAAATATTAAGAAGAAGGCTTTTAATTATTTGATTTATTGTCATAGTAAAATATTGCCACAACTATACGCTAGTCGCTAGTGTCTAGTCGCTGTCTTATCCTGTTTGGGTGGCAACTACGCGTTCATTAGAGAGTCCAAAGGTTGTGCCGTGCTTTTTGAACATTGCCCAGTATTTCCTGTCTTTCTTGCTGTGCATGGCAGATAGCCATCCCTTGGATTCATCGATTCTCATTCTGGCTGCTTTAACCATTGAATACAGCCATTCAAATAGGCTCTCGTGATATTTTCCAGGCTTTACAATCTGTGTCTCAACTGCAACATCCCTGAACTCCATCTCCAGTTCCTTTGAAGACTGCGTCAGCTTTTTAATTTCGACCAAAATTTCCTCCACTCTTACTCTAATTGCTCTGTCTTCTGAAGATGAAGCTTTGTCTGCGTGGATTATTTCTCTTCTGTAGTCAATTCCGGGTTCTATTTGAGCGTTCTTTAGCTTTTTAAGGTCAAGTGCCTCGCCTTCTTGAAGGTCTCCACTTGATTTCTCAGGCTTTTTGGCTTCAATGCCAAGCATTTGTTCAAAGAAGCCGCTTGCGCCTGCTCCGGCTAAATCTTTAACAAAAGAGTCTCCTGCTCCCTGCATAATGTTTCCTAGAGATTCCAGAGGGTTTTGATTAAGAAAATTTACTTGTTGGGATTTTTGTTTTTTGCTCATATGCTGCCTAAACTATCACAAGTTCCGCAGGAAATCAAGCGTCTTTTGCTGTCTTAAAATGTTTGCCAGAAGATAACTGTTAGCTTGCAAGCTTTTTCTTTCCGTGTCGTCTTTTGCCTTGGCGATAGCCTCGTCAATTTCTTTTTGTTCAACGGCGAGATTTTCTGTGTCTCCCACTTTTTGGAGGGCAAACTCTATTTTTATGTCATTTTCCGCCTTCTTCTCGTATTCACGTTTTAAATCCTCGGAAGTTTTGCCTGTTGAGCTTAGATATTGCTCCAGTGTAAGACCAAGCTTTTTAACTTCATCCAGAGTCTGGGATAAAAGCCTTTGGGTTTCCTGCTCTACTATAATAGCCGGAACCTTCATGGTGGTTGCTTTAAGAAGCGCACCGATTATCTGATCAAAGCTTATCTGTTCCGGTTCCTTCCCCGGGACCACAATTTTGCCTTTTGCCGTGATCTTTTTGATCTCATCTTTGTAATTGCCAAGCTTAACTTCCGGAGCTTCACAGGTCTCTGCAATAAACTGAAGGTCTTTTCCATCAACAAATGCTTCAATGTGTACTCTTGGGTTAATAACGGGTTGCAATTTGTGTTCTTTTAAAGCTTCCGAATAGTATGCGGGCAGAATAGTTTTTAGAAGTTCTTCATCAACCTTTTGGTTGTCGATTCTTTCCTCTACTAATTTTTTTGGAGCTTTTCCTTTTCTGAATCCGGGAACTTGGGCCGCCTGTGCATACTGGGCAACAATAGCCTCGCGGGTCTTTTTGACATCCGCTGCGGGCACAGTAATGGTGAGTTGAATTGTTCCGTTTTCCTGTTTTTGAATTGCTGAAATCATAATAAAAGTGCCCAAGGGGAGACTTGAACTCCCATACTCTTTCGAGCACTGGCTCCTAAAGC
>JBBDZP010000027.1:0-5091 GCA_040900105.1 Candidatus Levyibacteriota bacterium
AAGTTCTATCTTCATAAACTGTAATAACTGCCGGAATAATTGTTCCCTTCATCTCTGCAGTCCTTTCATTAAAGGCCTTAACAAACTCCATAATAGGAAGTCCGTGGGGTCCCAAAGCCGTTCCAACCGGTGGGGCAGGGGTAGCCTCTCCGCCTTTGATATTAATTTTTATAAGTGTTTTTATTTTTTTAGCCATATCTTTTGTTGTCATTCTGAGTGAAACGAAGAATCTAGAGATCCTTCACTGCGTTCAGGATGACACCTTTCTATAGTTTCGCAATTTGCAAAAAATCTAATTCTACCGGTGTTTCTCTACCGAATATACTGACCAAAACTCTTATTTTTCCCTTTGCTTCATCTATTTCATCTACTGTTCCTAAGAAATCAGAGAACGGTCCATCAACAATCTTAACTGCCTCGCCCTTAACAAAAGCAGCCTTGTAAAGAGGCTCCTTCATGTCCATAAAACTCTTAATTGCTTCTACTTCTTTGTCCGAAATTGGAGTTGGCTTGTTACCGGCGCCAATAAAAGCGGTTACTCCGGATGTAGTCCTGACTAAAAGCCATGATTCATCGTCCAGAATCATTTTAACCAAGATGTAGCCGGGGAAAATTTTCTCCTTTACGGTTTCTTTTTTACCTTGAGATACCTTTATGGTGTCTCGCATTGGGATCATAACATCAAAGACTCTGTCTTCAAATCCCATTGCTTCAACCCTTTGTTTTAGAGACTTAGCAACTTTCCCCTCGTGACCCGCGTAGGTATGAACTATATACCACTTGCCAGAGTCTTGTGGGCTAACTTTTTCCTCTGTCATTTTTTGTGTTTGTGTTTTGTCTGTGTCCATGGCCGTAGTTATCTATTATTTATCATCTACTATTTAATGATTAGGGAGAGGAATTTGGTAAGAAAAAAATCTATCCCGCCTATGTAAAAACCTACAATAGCACTTACTAGAATAACTACAGTTGTAAGTCTTATAACCTCAGCTCTACTTGGCCAAACTACTTTCTTCAACTCGTCGCGAGTTTCTCGCAAAAAGCTTACGGGTGTTGTAGCCATAATAAAAAATCTCAAATCTTATATTTTAAATCTCAAAACTATAGAAAGATTTATAGATATGAATTGCAGTTTTGAGTTATTAGATTTAAGTTTTAAGATTGTATCAAAAGTAGGTTGACATGTAAAGAACAAAATTATAAAATTGTTTATTATGGGCAAAATAAGAAAAGCCGTCATACCAGCAGCAGGATTTGGCACGAGGTTTCTACCTCAAACCAAAGCGATGCCTAAAGAAATGCTCCCGATTATAGATAAGCCAATCATCCAGTATATCGTAGAAGAGTTAGTGGATGCCGGCATTACCGATATAATTCTGGTTACGGGATACCACAAAAGAACCATAGAAGACCATTTTGATGCGGCAAACCTTGATTTAATAGAAAATCTCCGCATGGGGGGAGAAAAAAAACGCCCGCTTCTTGAACAGATAGAAAAAATTTCCTCGATGGCAAATTTCATTTATGTAAGGCAGAAAGGACCATATGGAAATGGCACGCCCCTTCTAAATGTTAAGCATATTATTGGAGATGAGCCATTTATATATACTTTTTCCGATGATTTTATTTCCGCATCACCTAAATCGCGTTTCAAGCAAATGCTAGAAGTTTATGAAGAATTTGGAGCATCTGTTCTTTCATCGGTTAAGGCAACTAAAGATGAAGACTATGACAGATACGGATTTGCGGGAGGAGATATGATAAGAGATGGAATAATTGATGCAAAAACCATTATAGAGAAGCCAGGAAAGAACGCGGCTCCTTCGGACTTGGCAAATGTTTCAAGTACGCTTTTTACGCCGGATATTTTTAATTATCTTACCCAGGCAGCTGCAAACCTGCAAGAGGGGGAGGAGCTTTATTATAACGATGCCTTAAAGCTCATGCTTTCCGATGGAAAAAGAGTAATAGCTGCGGAAATTAAGAACGGAAAGTATTATGACACAGGGAATAAGATTGAATACATGAAAACAGTGGTAGAATTTGCGCTGAAGCACCCCGATATTAACGGAGAATTCAGAAAGTTCCTCAAGGAGCTCGAGCTTTAGCTCGAGCAATTGTTTAATTGCTACATTGCTGCATTGTTAACAATTGAACAATAGAACAATTTAACAATGAAAAAATTATTATTTTTAGCTACAGGCGCGCTAATCTTTCTCTTATTTACTGCTTTCTCCTATCTTGTTCACAAAGATCTTCTTACTCAATTTGATTTTGATACAACAGTAAGACTTCAGGATAATTTGCCAAGAAGGGTAGACGGGTACTTTTCAACGCTTTCCGAATTTGGGAATTTTGAATTTTTGCTTATTGTACTTGTGATTCTGCTTCTTGTTTTCAGGAAATTCAAAGGAGGACTTTTTGTTATTTTTTCCTTTGTGGTGTTTCACGTAATTGAAATATATGGAAAAACTTTCGTCTCTCATCCTCCGCCTCCTGAGTTTATGTTAAGAATAGAAAAGTTTTTGGAGTTTCCTCAATTCCATGTGAGAAATGAATTCTCCTATCCATCCGGACACGCGGGCCGCACGGCATTTATTTCCGCAATCCTATTTTACTTGGTTGGTAAATCTAAGAGGATAAAACCGATACACAAAGTTATAATCTGGAGCATTATAATAGGTTTTGATATGCTCATGTTTGTAAGCCGAGTTTATCTTGGAGAGCACTGGTCATCTGATGTAATTGGCGGAGCATTGCTTGGTTTTGCTCTAGGGATTATAGCTTTTATTTTTCTCTAACTCACTTCTTGCACTTTCGTGCCGGCGAAAGTGCCAAAGCCTCTTGCCAAGTCTAGCTCGTGCTTTCGAAAGCTCGCTTATTCACTAAAAAGGCCGGACTACTCCTTTCCCTTTTTCGGGCGTTCATTTCACTCGCTTTCTCAAGCTCTGCGCTTCGAATCGGCAATTTAAGAATTGCGCAATACTCACATTCATTAATCATTAATCATTGAGGAATTGATTAAAAATGTAAATTGTCAAAGGCAAATTGTGGTGGTTTAATTTTGTGGGGGGGGCGACGGGGAGGGGAGAGTTGGCTTGTTAGGCCTATTCGCTTAATGCGAAACTCTCACCTTCCCCGGCGCCTGCACCTCCTCACGGAAAGCCAAATAGAGCACTGCTCCTTTCTACTACGTTTGCAGAATCAAGGCCTCAGCGGCGTCTGGTGGCAGCTCGCGCGCCTCCAACGGCCAAGAGAGCGAAAGCTCCCAAAGCCAGCATGGAAGCTAGTCCAGTGCGGTGCCCTGTCAGAAAACCGTCGTTTGACTCGTTGGTCAATGCCTCGGGCGTAGGAAGCCTCACCGGGCTTGCTGTAGCAGTGACGGTTTCGATGGTCAAGTCATCAGTATTCGTGAGCGAATCATCTGCTACGATGACTGCCAGAACGAATAGAGCGGCTAATGCCAGCAGAACCATTGGCCAGATTGTTGCGGACTTCATCAGGTCAGCCTTTCAGCCCAAAATGGGCTTTGCGCCGAGTAGCACTATCACGAACAGAACCGCAAGCGCGATTCCTGCTTTGCTTGCCCGCGGACTGCCGTCTATTCCCATTCCAGTTAGTAGCCCACTTGCCATCATTAGTGCCGTGACAACTACATATGCAATTACCATTCCTGTTGTCGGGTACATCTTGTTCCTTTCCGTGAATTTCAAGGTGCGTCTCTTTTGCCAGGACGTTAGAAGCGTAAACTTCCTCGGTCAAAGCCAAGAGCATTATTGTTTGTCGGGATGACGAAATCAAGGCAGCAATTTTTCGCCTTTTGGCGGTTGCCTGGTTTTGTCTGTCTCAACGGGGTGATTTTATCAAAAAGAGGAAGTATTGACAAAGTATATGTCTTTTGCAATACTAAAGTTGCTCTTTGGTATTAGAAGCAATTGGAAGCTTTTTCTCAACAATTTCACAGAATTTGAGGTAATCGCGGAAGCGAGACAGAGCAAATTGTTTTTGACCGAGGTCAAGGGCGCGCGCTCACCTAATTAACAAATCTCTGGAAAATACCAATTTGTTATCGGTACCAAAGTGCGGATTTATCTCTTATTATCTTCATGCCCTTTATGGGGCTTTCCCCCAAAGCTAAATTTTGGTAAAATAATCAAGCTTGCTCGCCTCGTTAGAGCGTGAGCGAAGCGGGCCGAAGTAACTCAGTGGTAGAGTAGCTGTTTTGTAAACAGCAAGTCGTGGGTTCGAATCCCACCTTCGGCTCCATGCTGGAGTGGCAGAGTAGCAATTGCACGTGGCTGTAGACCACGCGTCCGAAAGGGCTCCGGGGGTGCAATTCCCTCCTCCAGCACTGCGTCCCAAGCAGAGCTTGCCTCGGTGGCTCAGTGGTAGAGCAAGTCATTGGTAATGACTAGATCGTGGGTTCGATTCCCACTCGAGGCTCTCAGTGGTATAATGAAAGGAGGAGGAATATGGCAAAAAAAGGAGAACACAGAATAACGGTTGGTCTTACTTGCACGGTTTGTAAAAACAGGAATTACGTAACGCAACGCAATAAACTTAATACAGAGGCAAAGCTCTTGCTCAAGAAGTACTGCGGTCATTGTAAGAAAAAGACTGAGCACAAAGAAACCGAAAAACTAAAGTAGGTCTTTGACGGAGGGACGTGGTGAAACGGTTATCACAGCAGTCTCCAAAACTGCTTTTCTCAGTTCGAATCTGAGCGTCCCTGCACCATTCCCTCTTCTTTTGTCCGCCAAAAGAAGCAAAAGCTCTCGTCAGGTCTTGTCTCGTGCTTTCGGAACTTTGTTCGCTCATCGGGTGATAACGGTCCACGCCTGTCTGCGTTTCACTTGCATGGCGAGCTCCTTCGCTTCGCTCAGTCCGCTCCCTCCGAATCCACGGGTTCCCCCTGATTCGCTCACAAAATTCCTCATGCACTCAACTTCGAATTGACGAATTAAATCATTGAAGAATTGATTGAAAATTAAAAATTAGAAATTGGAAATTCTCTTCGCAGAAGTCCTATGGCGCAAACTCTTGCCAGATGTAGCTTGGGTGCTTTATAAACTCGGGTGCGTTAAGTACAAA
>JBBDZP010000028.1:0-4851 GCA_040900105.1 Candidatus Levyibacteriota bacterium
ATTTTCCAGGGTAAGTCTTGGGGTTGCATTGGTGGTTTTTAAAATAGCATAAATTTTCTGAAACTCCTTTAAAATCCGCAAGCTCGATTTTTCATTTGAGTCAGCAGTCATTTTCTTCCTTCCCAAAATAATCATCTTTTCAAGGAAGATTAGCGCTTCATCACGACTTGTGCCAAAGTCTTGGGCAAGCCTTAGCTTCTCTCCTACTCCCATGGATTCAAGGCTTTCTATCGTTTCTGAAAGCTCAGACAATTCACCCTCACTGAAGCTCGGTTCGTTTTTCATCTCAATTATTTTGCAGCGTGACAGGACTGTTGGAAGAAGCGAGTTCTTGTTTTTTACAACAAGAACAATAAAAGTGTTTCGTGGCGGTTCTTCAAGAATCTTCAAAAGCGCGTTTTGGGCCTCTATTCCTATTCCTTGTGGTGTATTTATGACAACTGCCTTCTCCCTGCTCCTTATGGGCTTAAAATAAAGTTTTTTCTGAACATTCCTCACATCCTCTATTCCAACAGCTTTTTCAAAAGTGTTTGCGTCCTGATCAATAGACGCAATCTTATTATCGCTATAAATTTTATTTAAAGTTTTGGTTGTAAGATCTTGATTTTTAGATACAATAATTATGCTATGCATGGTTGACATTTCAAGCTTAATCTCGCTATGATAAATGCAATGCCCACAGACGCTGTTCAACCAATAAATGTTCAGACTTTAAGCGATGTATTGCTTGCCCAGCGTGCGATAACTCAAGAGCAGTATAACGAAATTAAGGTTAAAAGCGCAAGTCAATCCGTCCCCGAAGATCAGGTTATTGTAGAGTCAAATCTTGTTCCTCATGAGAAAATTATAGAGGCAAAAGCAAAACTTTTAGGAGTCCCCTTTGTTTCACTAGATACAGCTTCTTTTTCGCCTCAGGCGTTAAGTTTTATTCCTCGGGCAGTTGCCGAACGATTTGCCTTAATCCCTTTCTTTTTTGATGAGCAGAGTAAAACTCTATCAATCGCAATGGCAAATCCTGTTGACTTGGATGCTGTTGAATTTGTGCGTCAGAAAACAGGACTTACAATTAAATCTTTTGCCGCTCTCCCCCAGGAAGTTGAGAAGGCCATAAATCAACAATACAGACAGGAACTGGTTGGTGAAGTTGGCAAGGCGCTTAAAGAGACCGAAGATTTTAACAAAACCCGTACGGTTGACAGTGCTCAGATTGCCCAGATTATTAAGGAAGCTCCAATTGCAAAAATTGTCGCAACGATTCTTGAGTACGCTGTAACAAGCAGGGCTTCGGATGTTCATATAGAGCCCCAGGTGGATAGAATTAGGGTCCGCTACAGAATTGACGGAATTTTGTATGACAAGTTAAGTCTTCCCAGAAACGTCCAGGAAGCCGTCACCTCAAGAATAAAAATTTTGGCGGATATGAAGATAGATGAACATAGAAGTCCTCAGGATGGACGTTTTAATTTCAAGGTTGAAGATAGCGAAGTAGATCTTCGTGTGTCGGTTATTCCAAGCGTCTATGGCGAAAAGATAGTTTTGAGACTTCTTAGAAAGTCAGGTGGCATACCTACCTTGGAAGATCTTGGATTAAATGGCCCGTCTCTTAAAAATCTTGAAACGGCAATGCTTAGGCCTCATGGAATAATTATTGTTTGCGGGCCTACGGGAAGTGGGAAGACTACGACCTTATACGCGGTTTTGGCAAAGCTAAATACAACAAGAGTTAATATTATGACGCTTGAAGATCCTGTTGAATATCAAATAGCGGGAATTAATCAGGTTCAGATAAATCCTGGGGTTGGTCTTACTTTTGCAACAGGACTGCGAGCGTTCTTGCGACAAGATCCAAATATAATTCTTGTTGGTGAGATAAGAGACCAGGAGACGACGGATTTAGCCATTCAGGCAGCGCTCACGGGACATTTGGTTTTCTCTACTCTTCATACTTCAGACGCTGCGGGAGCGCTGCCCCGTCTTATAGATCTGGGAGCAGAAAACTTTCTGCTTTCTTCAACCATGAATGCAATTGTAGGACAGAGAATCGTAAGGACTGTTTGTCCTCATTGTAGGGTTTCATTTACCCCTCCTGTACCGGTACTTGAGCAGATGAAGACAATCCTGGGCAATCTTTTTCCCGTAAAATCGCCGAATGTACAATTCTACCAGGGAAAAGGCTGCAACGAATGTGGCAATTCTGGATATTTGGGAAGAGTGGGTATTTTTGAAGTGCTTCCTGTTTCTGCAAAAATTGCAAGCTTAGTTCTTGAGAGACAAGATAGCGCAGCTATACAAAAAGAAGCCGTTGCGGAGGGAATGATAACAATGATGCAAGACGGGTTTTTGAAAGTGCTTGCGGGAATAACAACGCCTGAGGAGGTCTTGCGAGTAGCGCAGGAGTAGCATGTATTATGTATCAAGTATTAAGTATTTATTGAAATCTAAATATATGTTTTTTCTAGATTTTAGATATTAGTTTTTAGATATTAGATATTTATAGATATGGATATAGCGCAATTATTGCAATTTACAGTTCAAAATAATTCATCGGATTTGCATATTTTGCCGGGTATTCCACCTGCTGTCCGTGTGGACGGGGCATTGGTCTCTGTCCCCAACTATCCGGCTTTAACACGTGAGCAAGTTGAGCAAATGATTTTCTCATTGCTCTCCCCCACCCAAAAAGAATTATTTATTGCAAATAAAGAGCTGGATTTTTCTTTTGGATATGGTGGTGGTGTTTATGGAGACAAGGGAAGATTTAGGGTAAATGTCTATTACCAAAGAAACCTCCCAAGCGCAGCTCTTAGATTTTTACCGCCAACCATAAAATCTATTGAAGACTTGGGACTTCCTAAAGTAGTCCATAACTTTGCCCAGCTTAGACAAGGATTTGTTTTGGTAACAGGTCCTACGGGGCACGGAAAATCAACAACTCTTGCGGCGATTATAAACGAAATAAACCTTAACCGTGCCGCCAATATTTTAACTATCGAAGATCCTATTGAGTATGTCTATCCTGTTGGGAAAAGCATAATATCCCAGCGCGAGATGGGTAATGATACACACTCATGGACTCTTGCCTTAAAATCTGCCCTGCGTGAAGACCCGGACGTTGTCCTGGTTGGTGAAATGAGAGATCCTGAGACTATCTCATCTGCTATTACGGTCGCAGAAACAGGGCATTTGGTTTTTTCAACGCTTCATACAAACTCAGCTTCTCAAACAATTGACAGGATTATAGATTCTTTTCCTGCGTATCAGCAGCCCCAAATTAGAGCACAGCTTAGCTCAACCCTTAAAGGGGTCATATCACAGCGGCTTTTGCCAAAAATTAACGGCGGAAGAATTCCTGCCGTTGAAATTCTTGTGGGTACGCCCGCACTTTCGTCAAATATAAGGGACGGCAAAACTCATCTTATAGATTCGATTATTCAAACTTCACAGGAGGTAGGGATGATTACTCTTGAAGCGTCGCTCTCCCAGTTAGTTCTTTCGGGTAGCATTAGTCTTGATATGGCAAAAAGTTACGCAATTCATCAGGAGGAGTTGCAAAGATTGATAGGCTAACCCTATGAGGCTTTCTTATAGAGCAGTTGGAAAGGAAGGAAAACAGGTTACCGGGCTTGTTGAAGCAAAGGATATAAGTGAAGCGGCTACATACCTTCGTACCCGAGAACTTCTTCCAATAACAATCACCAAAAAGGAAAAGAGCAAACTGCTAGAAGCAATACCGTTTCTTAAGAGATCAAAGACGAAAGACCTTGTCTTTTTTACAAGACAGTTGAGCTCAATGCTTACTTCAGGATTAACGCTTATTCGTGCTCTTGATATATTAAAGCAGCAAATGCAAGGCATTTACCTGCTTGAAGTTATGGACGGGATTATAACTGATATTGAGGGAGGATCTTCATTTTCAAGCGCAATTGCCAAATATCCGGCTATGTTTTCTCCTATTTATGTGTCTATTATAAAAACTGCCGAGGAGTCGGGGCTTTTAGACAAAGCACTTATTAGGCTTGCCGATAACCTTGAAAAACAGGCAAAGCTTAGAAGTTCCATAAGAGGGGCGCTTACGTATCCTGTTATTGTTGTCTTCCTTATGGTTGCAGTTGTTGTTGTTATGATGATTTTTGTAATTCCCCAACTTTCCCTACTTTACGAAAACCTTAACATACCACTTCCTTTACCTACTCAAATTATTGTAGGAATGTCTAAATTTGTGGTAATTTTCTGGCCGCTTGTTATTGCTTTTATAGTACTCATGGTTGTCCTTTACCGGCGCTTTGCTAAATCACCTTCAGGCAGGCTCATTCTGGATGACATGGTTTTGAAACTTCCCGTATTTGGGAAACTGATTGAGCAGACGATACTTGCAGAGTTTTCAAGAACATTTGGACTTTTGGTGGGAACAGGGACTTTAGTAGTTGATGCACTACTGCAAACTGCAAGTAGCGCAGGAAATGTCCATTACAAGAGCGCAATAGTGGACGTTTCCAGGAAAGTCGAAAAGGGTGTCACCATTGGAGATGCCATGTCCGTTTCCCTCCTTTTTCCGCCGCTTCTTGTCCAGCTTGTAAGAATTGGCGAACAAACAGGAAAGCTGGATGAGTCGCTTATTAAAGCGTCTGAGTACTTTGAAAGCGAGGTAGACCAAGAGGTAAAAACCTTGACTACCGCAATGGAACCAATAATTATGATAGTCCTAGGTATAGGAGTAGCTTTTCTTATAGTTTCCGTAATTACACCAATTTATAGTTTAATTTCCTCTATCCAGTAAGCGTTATTGATCTCTTCCTGGTTTGATTTTGTGCTCAAACCGTAGTAAACTACACGGCACGGTCTGTGTAAGAA
>JBBDZP010000029.1:0-30246 GCA_040900105.1 Candidatus Levyibacteriota bacterium
TCTTTCTGTTTGAAATTCAAAGATACGGAGTTTATACAGAATCTTTTTCCTGTAGTTTCCCTTGGTCCGTCATCAAAAACGTGGCCCAAATGTGCGCCACAATTGCTGCAAAGAACTTCTGTCCTTTGCATTCCAAGCGAGTTATCTTTGGCGAACTTTACATTACCTCTTAAGCCTTGGTCAAAACTTGGCCAGCCGCAATCGCTGTCAAATTTTGTGTCAGAAGCAAAAAGTTCCTGTCCGCAGACTGCACAAAGGTACATTCCTTTTTCAAAATGCTTATAAAATTTCCCGCTAAAAGGCGCCTCTGTTCCCTTTTCAAAAGCGATATGATAAAGCTCCGGCGGCAAATCTCTTTTCTTTGCGTCCATAACCTAATTATAGCAAAAATGAGGCTTAAGAATTATTTTTCGTGAGAAGATTTTTGTGCTTCTAATTCTAGGGCTTTTTCTCCTATCTTCTGTCTTACTTGCCAAAATTTATTCTCTCTTTCAAAGTTTTCCGGATCCATGCCTCCATATTCTGTTGCTTCCGCCATTCTTCTTGCGTAATCAATAACATATTCAACGTCTATATTCACTGGTTGTGCCCTTTTTCTAACAGGATTCTTCCATGTTTTAAATGCAGAAATCACCCCTCCTGCTGCTTCTTCACTTGACTCCATTCCATAACCTCCAAAATTTTCTACCCAAAAACTAAGAGCCTGATGGTCTTTCTGCGCTCTATTCTTCTCTTCTTCCTGCAGCCTTTCTATATCGCCCCCTGCTTCATTCACCATAACTATTTCGATTATACAATGGAATCAATCCAAAGTAAATCTTGCTATCTTCTTGCTTTTGCTTCTAGGCTCTTCTGAAAAATTTGATTAGCCTCCTGTGCAACTCCGTTAATAAACTCTTCATACTGGATTAGATCTCCTCTATTAGACTCATCCCCTGCAACTTCCGTAACCCTGCATCGAGTTCTATTCACTATGCTGTATGGTGTCATATTTCTAAAGTGCACTGCCTTGCTCTCAAACGCCGGAGAATCACTACAGCTAGCATAAAAAGCAGCAAGTTTTTTCCTTACTGTGTCAAACGTTGATAGGAACACCAATGCATTCACGGTGTGGTCTGCAGCAGGGCTTACAGCTTGAGAGCATTGTATTAGCACCTCATCGTGGCATATATCAGATAGTACGCCTCTTTGAAAAACTTCTGATACGGGGCCACTTCTGTATGCTTCGTCTATCTCATTAACCAACGTACGTACGTCTTCAGGCAAATTCGACTCTTCTTCTCTCATAAGAATGAGATTATATATGATGGGACTCTATTTTGCCAGTCCTTGCCAAACTTTATTATATTACAGCGCGGTTTTTGATCTCTTCAAATGATTGATTGTTTATGAGATCTCCATTTTTGAATACAGTTTTCAACTTATTTGACTTAAACTCTACTTTTTTCTCTTGTCTAGTGACCAATTTGCCATCTTTCATTACCAACGCAAATCTTCCTGATTTGGATTTTTTATCAGAACCGATTGGATCTTTAAAAACGTCCACAGATACACCATCAATAATCACGTTACTACAATTAAACACAAATTTGAGAGTATCCCTATTCACCTTCTGCAACAATCCACCACCAGAACCTAATGCAATATTATCAATGCTCCAACCCGAAGATTTTATCGCCTTAAGTATTTTATCTATAGTCTCATAACTTATTCCATCACCCTGAATTATTCTAAGGTATGATGGTAATATTTTGTACCCCTTTTCGTTTTTTATATATCCAAATTTGTCGCCAAGAACTCTCAGGATTTGTGGAATCACATTAATAGGATTTCCACTATCTGGTCGTAAAAAAATAGTTCCCTTGTGGCTTTTAATATCTCCACTTAATTGCTCTCCTAATATTTTTCTACATGCGTTAAAGATATCATATGAATCGCAAACTATAATAATCATGCCAGTTGTAAACTTTTCCAACATATTTTTATAAGCACCAATTTCTTTCTTTTCTCCCCAGGAAATTACGGTGCTGTGTTCATTAGCCGGTACAGCATGAGAGGGCATTTCCACATTGTAATATTTACGAAGTAGTCTAATTGCGGCCAGGTTTTCTGAAGTTTTAAAATTTACCAAATGTGCTGCTCCTCCAATACTTGCGCTTTCATGAGAACTGCTTCCCCGGTAACCAAAATCGACAAGCTTGTTCTCTGTCATAGTAGGATTCCCAGTTTCTTTTAAATATTTTCTAATTGTTTTTTTCATTTCTCGAGACTGAGTTGCGATGGTACATGGATACCAGATTTGGGAGAGAACAGTTTCAATATAGCTTGTTAACCAAAAACATTCAGGATCTGTGTTTTCGACGGTTAGGAGAACATTTCGATTATTTACTACTGTTCCTTCTTGAACAGCTTTAATTACTATAGGAAGTTTTCCAGCATGCTCACGAAGGATATATAACCAGCCTTCCTTGTTAAAGATGGCAGGGTTATTAAAGTGCTTTGAGAATATTTTCTCTGCCTCTTCTATCTTTTTTTTTGACACTACTTTTCCTACTAGATACTGTTTGAGAATATATTGTAGTCCAAAAAAAACGATTTCATCCCATTGTCCCCCTCGAGATTCAAAATATAAATATATATATTGAGTTTTTGGAGGGTATTGATGCCAATGCGTAACTTTATAGCTATCGGTCATTAAAATGATATTGTTTTCCATTTTATTTATTATAAAATTGAGAAGTTTCAATATTGTATTACAATGTTGACAAAAGTCAATTAATTTCTTACTATAAGTAGCAAGTTTAATATGCTCCTTAAGGCTAAAAAGAAAGTTGATAAAATTATTATTCCTGTCCGTGAGGGAAATTATGGAAAAAGAATCTTGGCAGTTGAACCTGGAGGGACAGAGTTTATCCCAACATCCCAGCGCCACGGCAATCCTTTAAGATTATTCTGGACATGGAATTCTCCTAACTGGGAATTTGCTACTCTGTTTGTTGGGGTGGTGCCCGTAGTCATTTTTGGAGGAAGTTTTTGGCTGACGGCACTAGGCATTATGCTGGGTAGCTTACTTGGGGCTTGTGTCGTAGGTATTTTTTCGTCATGGGGTCCTAAACTTGGAGTTCCTCAGATGATTCAGTCCCGCAGTGCCTTCGGTTATGTTGGCAATATCTTTCCATCTGGACTAAATGCTATTACAGTCGGAGTCGGATGGTTCGCTATAAACAGCATTACTGGTGCTTTCGCACTTAGTAGTTTTTCTAACTTATCATTCCAGATATCGCTTATAATAATTACTTTTATACAAGCGCTAGTCGCATTTATTGGACATAATTTTATTCATCAATTTGAAAAGTTTATGTTTCCTATTCTGGCGATTATTTTTACTACTTCATCGATGATAATTTTTACACAAGCAAATCTAGCTCAGGGGTTTAACCAAAGTGCTCCCCTTGCTTTCGGAGGTTCCTTAGGAGCATTTATTATTGCCTTTTCTATCTCCTTTGCATATGCGGGGGGTTGGGCTCCATATTCCATGGATTACTCGAGATATCTACCTAGAAATACAAGATCATCCAGGGTGTTTTGGGCAACTATGCTTGGAATTTTTCTACCTTGCTTAGTGCTCCAAGTGGCAGGCGCAGCTTTAGCAACAATTCCCACAACATCATGGGGACCTTCGGATAATCCAGTAAGTCAAATGGTCAAAATATTACCCAGCGCTCTTGGGTTACTAACCCTACTATCAATTACTTTAGGTGGCATTAGTGCTAATGCGCTAAATATTTATACCGGCGCCATGTCATTCTTAGCAACGGGAATTAAGTTGGGTGGGCTAAAATGGCAGAGAGGAATTGTTACTGTAATATTCGGCATAATTGGATATCTAGTAGCTCGCATGGGAGAGGTAGATTTTGGACGATCGTACGAAAACTTTCTGCTTGTCTTGACTTACTGGATTGCTCCTTACTTAGGAGTAATTCTTACTGATTTTTGGCTACAAAAAGGCAAATATGATATCGTCTCTTTCTATAATAAGGCCTACACTCCTAAAAAAGGACTTATAGCTATGATCGCAGGAATAGTTATGTCGATTCCATTTTGGAATCAAGCTTTATGGCATGGACCTGTGGTAGATCTAGCGCCTCAGCTAGGAGATTTAAGTTTTCTTGTAGGATTTTTTGTTTCCTCTCTAACATACTACCTATTTAAAACCCGCTTGAAGTAACCTAAATAAAGATATATAATCCTGTTTATATGCAAGAACGTGAATCTAGTGGTCTTGGTAATTCGCAGTCAGAATTTAGATCTCCAGCAGAAGAACAAAGATTATTAAATTTAGATTTGGCTACTCAAGTCGTTCATAGGCTCCGCCGGGACAATCTCTTTATAACTACCGTGGAGTCATGCACAGGCGGAGGACTTGCCAATGCCATAACAAATATTAGTGGCGCCAGTGAAGTAATTAAAGGTGCTTTTGTTACCTACTCAAATGAACAAAAAGTCGCTCTAGGCGTACCTCCCGAAATAATTGACGAGCATGGTGTCTATTCATTGCAAACTGCGGAAGCGATGGCTCGGATTGGTCTTCAGAGAGCAGTAAGCGCAGATGTAGCAGTTGGAATTACCGGAAGTATTTCAAGAGCTGATCCAAATAATCCAAATTCCGTACCCGGAGTAATTTATGTGGCTACCGTGTTCGGAGATAAGGTTGATGCTCAAGTCTTTAATTTCATGGAAGGGGAAAGATGGGAAATAAAAGACAAGGCAGTAGGAGAAGCGCTTAAAATGGTCTTGGGAATTATTGAAGCCAATGACGAAAATCCACAATCTCCGTAACAAATCTTATAGCTCCGAAGCGAAGGGCAAATTGTGTTTGAACTCGTTTTTCTTTGCAAATTGCAAAACTTTAGCAACTGTGTCTTTTTCAAATCCCTTCTTGATTATGTTTGAAGAGGATAATTTTTTATCAAAATAAAGGTATAAAATTTCATCTGCCTCTCTATAAGTAAAACCAAATTCTTCTTCGTCTGTTTGATTTTCCCAAAGACCTGCTGTAGGTTTTTTTGTTAATATAGATTTGGGTATATTCAAAAAGTTTGCCAACTCATAAATTTGGGTTTTATAAAGATTGAAGAGCGGTTCGATGTCACTTGCCTCATCTCCAAATCTGGTGAAATATCCCAGAAGATGTTCTGTTTTATTTTCTGTGCCAATAACTAATGCTTTTCTTTTCTTCGCTTGATCAAAAAGGATAATCATTCTGGTTCTTGCCATAATATTGCCTTTGCGTATTAAATCCATTTTGTAATCAGTTTTTATAATATTATCGACAAAATCTTGTATATTGACTTGGGTTATGTTTTTTTTGGGAATCCTCAACATGTCTATAATTTTAAAAGCATCTGTAACTCCTTGACTATTTAGTTCACCATAAGGAAGAAGGACTGGAAAAACATTTTCCTTACCTAAAGCGCGAACGGCAAGTGTGCAGGAAACGCTCGAATCAATTCCGCCCGAGAGTGCAATTACGGCTTGAGAAAATTTGGCTTTTTTAAAGACACGCTTCATGAAGTCTATAATTTTTTCTGAAGTTTCTTTGGAATTTATATGTTTCATGATTTTTTATATAAGTTGTTCTTTTGAATATACGATAAAACAGGTTTTGGGACGAGTCCATCGACTGATAATCTTTTTCCAATGCGCTGGCGAATAATTGAAGAGGATATATTGGATGTTATAAATTCAGGAGAAGAAACTAGATTGAAACCTTTTGGCAATTCTGGGGGAAGACAATTGCCACTGCGAGAAACGACGAGAAACTTTATTTCTTTAATTAAGACTTCATACTCTTTCCATTTTTTAAAATCAGCCAGCACATCGCTTCCAACTATCCAAAAGAAATCATGAGGGTACTTTTTTTTTAATCTCCTAGCAGTTTCAATTGTATAGCTTTTTCTCTTATATTTTATCTCTTCATCGCAGACAATAATTCCCTTTTCTTGAGTTAACTTTGACATTGCAAGTCTGTGAGATGCAAGGGATACACTTGAATCCCAACTGTGCATAAAATATGGCATCAACCAAATTTGATCTAGATTCAAGATTTCTTTGACCTGACGAGCTACCAATATGTGTCCGAGATGAGGTGGATCAAATGATCCACCCAATATACCAATGCGCATAGGAATTTTTATAAAATTTACCTCATGAGATTTTACAATATATATAAGGAAATTCCAAATATGTCTAGGCTCCCATACATACAGAACGGTTGAATAGAGATTGAGCCGACGATATACTGACGCAGCTATGCGTCACTACAATATTTTACCAACGGTATCTATTCAAGCTGCATCTTTGTCAAAGGATGCTTTAAGAAGGTTAACTTGGCTTGACTGGTATTTTACTCATGGAGAAAATGCTGAAGGCACTTGCCGACACTTTGGTATTTCAAAGAGTGTCTTTTACCGCTGGTTCAATAGATTTGATAAGAGGAATCTTAGAACCTTAGAGTTTGATACCAAAACCAGAAGGCCACATAAGGTCCGGGAGATGACAACTCCCCAATGGATTCAAAGGAGAATCTACGACATCCGTATTCAGGACCTGGAGAAATCTAAATATGAAATACAGGCAGAGCTAGGAGATGAGGGAATAGTTATCGGAAGAAAATGTATACAGAAGGTAATTAACAGAAACAGTGAATTAAGAAATCTACAGCATGCAAAAAGAGTCAAAAAACACCATAACTACAAGATTGCCAGAATTAAGGCAACAGTTGAGCTTAGAGAGAAAGAGTTAGGCTCTTTAGTTCAGGTAGATACTAAATACTTCTATGTGTTATGAAAGAAATTCTACATATTTTCAGCAATTGATTGCAAATCAAGGTTTGCTTTTATCTATTGCTACAAAACAATATCATCAGCTTCAAGGAAAGACTTCATAAGACGAATGAGACAGTACTTTCCCTTCAAGATCCAGGCTATTAATACTGATAATGGCAGTGAGTATCTTCTCAACTTCCATAAAGAGATTAAAGCTTGGGGCATCCCACACTTTTTTATAGATCCACATTGTCCTAAGCAAAATGGCAGGGTTGAGAGATTACACCAAACAGCAGAGTATGAATACTTTAATTATCAATATGATCTTTTAGATGACTTAGAAGAAATTAACAGACATTGCATGTTATTTAATACAAAGTACAATACTAAAAGATTCCATAGATCCCTAGGCTACAAAAGACCGGCAGAATATGTTAGGATACTGCAGGAAGAGAAAGGAGGACAACCGTTCTCTATCTAGGGTGCCAGCACAAATAATTGACTAGGTGGAATAGATATCATAAAATATTGACTATCCTAACATATGGTTGAATCCGAACGCTCTCAGCCTATTGAACCTTCATTTGATCTAATGAGATTTATGCCGGAAGTTGACCGTGCTGTTAGTGAACTATTACACACAGATGCAAAAATTTTCATCGCAACAACCGGTGCCGGAGCGGGCATCACTCAACTTATATGGAGAACTCCAGGCATATCCAGAATTTTAATAGGTACATCTTTCCCCTATCACAGGAAGGAATTCCAGAAATTCATTGGACGAGAACTCGAAGGTCCATATGTTTCCGAAACAGCAGCAGTAACCTTAGCTCTTGCTTCTTATGAAAGGGTGCTAAGTGTCGAAGATTCACCTATAAACCTGCCTATCGGCATAGGATTAACAGCAGCTGTCGCAACATTAAATCAACCCTCAGAAAGCAGAGTTATTATTGCTGCACACACCCCAGACAAAACAGAAATTGTTTCTGTCTCAATGGAAAAAAATTATTTAGATAGAGTTGGGGAAGGCGGAGTTAATGATCTTCTTGCCCTTAATATGATTTTACATACGGCAGGAGTGAAGCAGATTCCCCTACCGAACTTACACTTAATTTCGCAAGAAATTATTAATCAAAACGGGACACTCATTTTAAATCCAAAACAGGGATAACATACAGCATTAATGCTGGTTTTTAACTATTTCTTACAAATTGCCCGTACGCTTTACTGTATGAAATCAATAAACCTCTTCTTAGCCATTGCACTTATAATTGTTGCCGGAACCATTGGGTATGTATTGGGCTCTGGCAAGCAAATTGCTCCGACTACTCAAGTAGTTACAGAAAATATCCCCGAAGTTAAACTTCAAACCTTAGTGCTTGGAGAACAGAATAATTCAGGACAAGTCGGTGTTGCAGTGATTAGAGAAGAGGATGGTAAAGTTAAGGTAAATTTAAGAATTGTTGGCCAACCGGACGCCGTGATGGAACCGGCTCACATCCACACAGGCTCCTGCCCAACACCGGGTGCAATTGTTTACCCGCTTACAAATGTTGTTGACGGAGAATCGGAAACTATCTTAGAAACTACTTGGGATGCTCTGCAAGCTCAAAAGCCGCTTGCAATAAACGTTCACGAATCTGAAACTATACTGCAAAACTACGTATCCTGCGGAGACCTCTAAGATCTTTTGTCCACATTTGTTCCGGTTGCTGGCTCAATAAGTTTGGTTGGGTCAGATACGAGATCTATGTTGGTTCCTTTACTTGGATCTGCGGCAATGTCCCGATTTCTGTGCATACCTTGCGAAACAGTATCCTTAGCAGGTTTTCGGCGAGGGTTATTATCTGTCGAAGCTACTGGCTCCACGGGAGATATAGCTTCCTGCCTTTTTAATGAGCTTGTCTTACCTATTTCCATTGGTCTATTTTATCACAAAAAAAAGCTAGGGGGTAAATGTGGTTGAGTCTTGGGTATTTGCGTTTAGTTCTGCCTCTACAGCTGCGGGATCCATTCCATCAATTTGATTTAATGCTCCATCCAAATCAGCTGAGCTTTCAATTGGAGTAACTGTAGGCGTTGGTTCCTGAGTTATAACCTGCTGAATAACAGTTGGGGCTACACCGGTATCATTTGTAGCCGGATTTAGAGAATTAGCGAAATAGTAATAAGCGCCAACCCCAAGAAGCAAAAGAACAACTAGGCCTAATATATAAAGCGTTTTTTTACTGCTTCCCGTATTTTGGGATGGTGGTGGTGCCGCTGGTTCTGGTTGTGGCTGATATTCAGGCTGTGGTTGTGGTTGAGGCATGGGCGACACAGGCGCCATTTGCGGCTGGGGTTGTGGCTGAGCAACAGGCGGAACTACCGGCTGAGGGGTAGTATTTTGTGGCGTTAATGGTGTTTGATTCTGGTTATCCATATTCTACAAGGGTAAAGCTGAACTTGTTCCGCTATTTGTGATAGGTTCAGATACTGCAACTCCTCTTACTGCAACTATTAAGGCTCTCACTGATTTTCTATACGTCTCAAGTCCTGTAATTACGACTCTCATGTCCTCATTAAAAGTCTTGACCTGATCCGCCGGACGATCTTTATCACAACTGAAGCTTGCCGCACTTGTTTCTGCCATAGCAAGAAGAGGCATGATAGCAGCTCCGCTGCTTGCTATGTCTGTAACCAGGCTGTCATAATTTGCAACCACTTTTCCTTGCGGGATAAGAGTGGTTTGATAAAACTCCTGCACCCTTTGTGAAATTTTTGCAAAAACATCCAATTGATTCCCTGCCCTTCTAACTATTTGATTTGAGCGCTTTACTATCGCGTTTTGTCTTGCCTCACAAGCTCTTATCTTTGCTGCCTCAAGTCTATCTGTTCTCGCCAGTTTTCTTTCGGCCGCAACTGAAGCTCCTAAATCTGCTTTTTCTTTTATAGCGGCTGGCAAGGGTAATGCTCTATTCGTCTGAGCTCTTACAACCTGCTGGGATTTAATGAAAAAGAGGATAAATATAAAAATGGAAACAATGGCAAATTTTTTCATTAATTTAGGGATAAAATCAGCTTACACTAATAATTTGTTGTTTGTCAACACCCGTAAGGATTAACTATTGAAAATTTATGATTAAAGAGCAAAACATTCATTATTCGTTAATCATTCATCACTAATCTTAGAAACGGCAGTTCCGTCTTCTTTGTCTTCAACGTCAAAGCCAAGTTTTTTTATCTTATTTCTCCATTGGTCTGCCCTGTTGTATTTTTTTTCTTTTCTCATATCTTCTCTTTCCTCAATTAATTTCTGTACCTCCTGTGGAATTTCAATTTCTTCTTTCTCTTGTTTGTTTTTCAAATTCAAGCCCAGCACTTTATCCATTTCATACAAGGTGACTGCCTTGTCTTCCTCTGCGATATTTGATTTGAGCATTTCCCAGACTACCGCAAGGGCTTGGGACATATTCAAGTCGTCATTTACCGCGTCTTTGAATTTTCTCTCAAATTCTGCCGAGATTATGCCTTCTTTGCCGTCAGAAGTCTCGCTTCTAAGCCTACTCAGTGCATTTTGTGCAGCTTCTAAGCTTTCCCATGTAAAGTTCATTTCTTGCCTATAGTGCGTCTGAAAATATAAGTAGCGCAGTGCAAGCGGATCAAAGCCCTGTTCTTCAATGTCTTTTAATGTATAAAAATTATTTAAAGATTTGCTCATTTTCTGTCCGTCAACCAGTAAGTGCGCGCCGTGCACGAAGTAGTTTGCAAATTTCTTGCCGGTCTTAGCTTCACTTTGCGCGATTTCATTTTCATGATGGGGAAAAATTAAATCAACTCCTCCTACGTGGATATCAAATGTATCTCCCAGATTTGCTTGAGCCATAACAGAACATTCAATATGCCAGCCCGGCCTTCCTTTACCCCATGGACACTCGTAGCCAAATTCGCTGTCTTTTTTCCACAATGCAAAATCCGCTACATCATCTTTTGTGTAATTGTCCGAAAGACTGCGAGTTCCTGTTCTAAGTCCTGCCAGCGAGATTACTGATAATTTTCCGTAGTTATCGAACTTAGAAATGTCAAAGTAAACAGAGCCATCTTTTTCATAGGCAAATCCCTTTTTAATAAGCTCCTCTACATACTCAATCATTTGGGAAATATAATCTGTCGCCTTTGGACTCACTATATCTTCTATAGAAATATTAAGCTTAACGGCGTCTTCAAGGAAATATTTTGTAAATTCATCTGCCACTTCTTTAATTGTTTGGTTTTTTTCTTGTGCTCTGTCTATAATTTTGTCATCAATGTCTGTAATATTTTGCACTGCTTTCACCTCATAATCATTGAGCTTTAGTGTCCTAAGCAAAAGATCCGATAAAACAAAAGTTCTAAGATTCCCAATGTGCATGAAGTCATAAACAGTTGGGCCACAGGTATACATTCCCACACGCGGTGGATCTATAGGTTCAAATTCTTCAACCGAACGCGATAATGAATTATAAAGCTTCAATCTTCTAATTTTAACACAAGCGCGGGGAGCCTACAAAATTTCCGAGAGCGAGGCGGTGCTCATTCTTGTTCCATAGAATTATATAACAGTACAATTGAGAACGAGGAAATTTTCCGTAGGAGACCTCAGCGCCAAGCCTCATCCGCTGGCTCCCGGGTTCTGCTCTGCGTGTGTTTGCGCTCTCTGTACCGCAAGGTCCGGCGGTTTTTTTGCTTCTTTTTGCTGCAGTTCCATATCTTCCTGTTTATCTTCCCGTTCAAGTTTTTCGGAAACCGATTCCTCTTCCTGCTTTGCAGGATTAACCAAGGTCTGATAATACTCATCGTGCAATCTTTTCCTAACTACATCCATCTGGGCAAGTTCTTCTGGGCTTTTTATAGAAGGGTCCTGTGCTTTCACCGCAGGCTGTGCAGGCTGAGCAGCAGCTGCATTCTGCCCCGCAGACTTCTCATACAAACTTTCAACAATATCTTCATTTGAAACTTGTGGGGACACATCTTGAGAAGGAGTACTTTGCGAATTATCTGCAACAGGAACTCCTACTTGAGAAGCTGCCGTCTGAACAGTAGCGGCCGCGGCATTTGCAACAGCTTTTCCGGTTTGCTTAGCAGCAGTCCCCGCAGTTTCTAAAATTTCGCCAAAAATTCCATTATCGTCATTCATAAATTTATTCTGAATTCTTTAATCATTAATCATTCACCCTCAATCATTCTTTAATAATCGCTCCGTCCCTCCATTGCCCGCTGAAGTGTAACTTCATCCGCATACTCAATATCTGCGCCCACAGGAAGACCTCTGCCTATCCTGCTAATTTTGAATTTTAAATTTTGAATTTTGAATTCGCCAAGTTGCTTGGCGATGTACATTGCTGTTGCTTCCCCTTCCATTGTAGGGTTTGTTGCCAGAATTACTTCTTTTACTGCAGTTCCATTTGTTGAATTTTTAATTCTTTGCATGAGCTGGTCAATATAAATTTCCGACGGGCCAATATTATTTAGGGGATCTATTTTCCCGTGCAAAACATGATAAAGACCATTGTATTTCCCGTTTTTCTCAAGTGCCCAAACATCAAGCGGTTGTTCAACTACGCAAATTACTGTTTTGTCTCTTTTTGGATCTGCGCAAACAGAGCAAGGATCGCTTTCATCTACCGTAAAGCAGACAGAACAGAAAACTGTGTCCTTTTTAATAGCAATTATCGCCTCTGCAAATTTATCCAGTTCTCCCTGCGGAACGTGCAAAAGATAAAAAGTTAATCTTTGTGCGGTTTTTGGGCCAATCCCCGGTAACTTTTCAAAGCTTTCAATTAAATTTTGTATTGCCTTGGGTATCCTCATAAAAAAGTTACTAGTTGCTAGCGACTAGTAGCTAATTCTCCTGCTATTATATCAGCTGCCGACAGTACTTCCAGTTTTGCGAAATGTTTTTCTTTTGAAATTTCTATTGTATCAGTCACAACAACTTTTGAAATAATAGAGTTCTGCAAAGCCTCCGGGCTGTCGCCGGATAAAACTGCGTGAGTTGCCATTACGATTATCTCCTGTGCTCCATTTTTCCTGAGCAGATCGGCTGCGGCAACAACCGTTTTTCCGCTTGAAATCATATCATCAACAATTATTGCCTTCCGCAGAACTCTCCCCTCTATTTTTTCCGCTGTTATTTTCCCGCTAGTAAGATCTCTATTCTTAACAACCGTTACATAAGGTAAATCTCCTAACATTCCCGAAATTATTTTAATTCTTCTTACTCCCCCCATATCCGGAGAGACCAGCGAGCAATTGGCAATTTTCTTTATCTTTTCCGCAAAAAGTGGGAGTGCTGATAAATGCGAAACAGGAATACTAAAAAGCTCCGGGATTTTTATAGAATGCAAATCAAAAGTTACAATCTTTGTTGCCCCCAGACTTTCAAGCGCTTTTATAATTACATCTAAAGAAACTGCCTCACCCTCCCTGAATACATGGTCTTGCCTCTGATATCCAAGGTATGGAATAACTGCGGTTACAGATTTTGCCCCGCTGCGCCTTAGCGCGTCGATGATGAAAAACAGCTCCATGTAGTTTTCATCCACCGGAGCTGCAGCAGACTGAACAACCACAGTGTCTAAACCTACAACACTTTCTACAACCCTAACTCTTTTCTCTCCATCCGGAAAAACATGAATTTCAAGAGGCGATATTGCCAAACCAAGAATTTTGGCGACTTTTTCCGCTAAGGGTTTATTTGAACTACCGCTAAAAACTTTAGGAACCACCCAAGAGACCTCCAAGCCCTCCGCCCATCTGAGAAAGTTTCTTAGCTGCTATTTCTTGAGACTTTTTTACTGCCTCGTTAATTGCTTCTTTAATGTCGTTATCGGAACGGCCATTTGTTCTTAACTCTTTTATTTTCTGGTCACCTGATATAACAATATCTACTCCGTTCTTTTCAACTGTTACTTCTTCTGCCTGCAGAGTTTTTTGGATTTGCATTGCCTGGTCTCTCATTTTTTTGAGTTCACCAAGTTGTCCAAAAGGATTGTTCATTTAAAAAGTCACCTCCTTACTTATTTAGTATAACCGAAACCACCGCCTTTTTGCCAATCAGCTCGCTTGAAACTTTTTCCAAAACTTCTAAGGTTTCTTTCTCTTCCAATCTTTCCTTATGGAATTTATATTTTGTGGCGATTGTTACTTTATTACCGTCTATCTCCGCGCTGCATCCCCGTAAAACTCCGGCAATTGAATGATTATGGGATTTCACTTCTTCGATTAGCTCCTGGAAAAAACTTTTGGCTCCGCTTGTACGCTGCTCTATTGATGTTTGTCTCCCCCTATCCAACCCCTCAGGAGTGAGGGTAGGCTGTCCATTTGCAGATGAACTGAAAGCCGGTTTAGTATTTTTGGAAGATTGGCTTTGGGACAGGCTTTCACTTAGCGAGCGAGAAGAATCTGGCTTTTCAGAAATTGCTGGGCGAGCGTCATCTGCAACATGCGGCAGGCTGCCCGAGCTCTCATTCTGGCAGTATTCTATTATTGCCATCTCAATGGGCAACTGCGGAATCACCGAATATTTTAGCTGCGGATAATATTTGCTTAAAAGCTCTACTAGTCTTTTTATTTCATCCGAACTAAATCCCGCTGCCGGAGCTGATGAGGTTACGTTAAATTGAAACAAAAGTATTTTATGGAGTGCCTCCATGAGCTGGTCCGTAAAATGCTTCATATCTATTCCCTGCTTGGAAATTTCATTAATCAACTTAAGTGCTCCCTTAATATTTTTTGCGGAAACTTCTTTTAGTAAATCCTCAATTAACCTACCAAGACTAGAAACTTTATAGCTGCTTTCCAGAAGATCCTTTGTAATCTTTTTACCATTTGCAGCTTGCGCAAGCTCTTCAAGTATTTTTGTTCCATCCCTAAAACTCCCATCGGACAAACCAGCAATGCTTAAAAGTACTTCTTTATCAACCTTTAAATCTTCTCCCTTTGCAATTCTTTGAAAAGCCCGCACTAGCTCCTCCGTTGTTGCTTTATTAAAAGTTATGTGCACGCAACGGGAAACTATAGTTGGCGGGACTTTTTGCGGCTCTGTTGTACAAAGAATAAAAAGTGCGTGGGCCGGCGGCTCCTCAAGAGTTTTCAAAAGGGCATCAAATGCCTCCTGCGTTAACATGTGAACCTCATCAATTATGTAAACTTTTTTGGCAGACCTCATTGGAGCAAGCCTTATCTTCTCTCTTAAATCTCTTATTTCATCTATTCCCCTATTTGAGGCCGCATCAATTTCCAAAACGTCAAAATTTCTGCCTTCGGTTATCGAGACACACTGCTCACACTTATTGCATGGCTCAATCGAGCCAACCGTTAACTTCTGACTGCTAACTTCTGACTTGTTAGTTGTTAGTTGTTTCTTGTTAGAAGTTCTACCAGTGCAATTAACAATTTTGGCAACAATTCTTGCTGTTGATGTTTTTCCTAATCCTTTAGGTCCTGTAAAAAGGAACGCGTGGGAAATTTCTTTTGCGGAAAGGACAGAGAAAAGCTTACTCCTTACTTGTTCGCTGTCTAAATCTTCAATTTTCTGCGGTCTGTATTTTCTGTAAAAAACCATAGCTGAAAATTTCTAAGTTCTAATTACTAATTTCTAATCAAATCCCAACTCCCTAATTTCTAAATTTTAAAAAATTATTTAGGTTAATTAGGTCAATTAGGTTAATTTACTCGTGGTGTAACCCCAGTAGGTGTTCAAGCCCGTGTATTACAAGCTCATCCACCTTATCATCCACCAAAACTTCATCTCTTGCCGCTTCTCTTATAACTTCAGGATATGAAAGGACAATGTCCCCAAGTCTTAAAACACCATCCTTTGGCGCAACAACGGAATCGCCTTCTGCCATAGAGAACGAAAGAATATTTCTGGTTTTATCTTCCCCTTTATATTTTTGGGAAAGAGCGCGCATTTTTCTGTCTCCAACAACTGCAACAGAAACTTCCATTTCGCCCACAACTTCATGCTTTGAAAGCACACCCTGAATGGTATTTTTTATTCTTTTCCTGTCAACTTTATACCTGCTCTCAACAAAAATAGGAACATTTACGTAAGCCATAGATTATGCCCAGACTTTTTTAACACGTCTGGCGTCCTCCTGCTTTTGTTTTCGGGCAAGTGAGGGCTTAAGATAAAATTCTCTTCTTTTAGCTTCCTGAATTATACCTTCATTCATAACTTTTTTTGAAAATTTACGAATTAAAGATTCATCACTCTCACCTGGCATTTTTTTAACCATTACCATAATAAATAAAACACCCCCCTTAGAAATTCTTAACGAACTTTAGTGAGTTCTAGAATTTCTTAGGCCCTGCCGATAAAGCGCAGCAAGAGGCGTGAACGAATAGTTCTGAAAAGCCGAATGCTAAGCTTAGGCGGGCTTTGCTCATCTATTATACCCTAAGCCGATAAGATAGAAAAGGGGCTTGCTACATTTGCGCGGATTTTCCAAGGGGACCGGTTACATGAAGATGCAGGTGATCAATTATCTGCGCTCCCCCACCATTTATAACTATTCTGTATCCTTTGTTTTTTATCCCTTTTTTGTCAACCATTTCTTGAGCAATAGTTCTCATCTTATCCCAAAGCTTTGAATCATCAAGAGTATTAAAATCTTCAATATGTGCTTTTGGGACTACCAAAATATGAATTGGCGCAAGTGGGTTTATGTCATCAAAAACCATAACATCTTTGTCTTCATATCCAAATTTTTTGGGGATGTCTCCTTTTGCAATTTTACAGAAAACACAAGAATTATTCATTGTCTGGCTTCACTCACTGCTACATAGTTCAATCATTAATAATTTAGCAATGCAACAATTGAGCAATTTCCTAACGACTATACGATAGTCTACTTACTAGATTTTTTCAAGAACAGAAATTATTTCGGTTAAGCTTAATTTTGTTGGCCGCATTTTTGGGTTTTTAACAGAACCGTTTAGAAGCATTCTCTTGCTGATATGCAAAAACCATGTAGCGTCCGGGTCAATTTTTTTGAACTGTTCATAAGCCAAAGTTAAATCAATGTCTGAATCCGGATTTGCTTTTATTCTCACATACCCTTTTCTTGGATCCTTCCTTGCCACCAGGACATGCCCCATTTTTTGTGCGAGTTTTATAACTGTGTCATTTAAAGTTTCAAATCCGATTGCCTTACCAAATCGAGTTTTAAATTCTTTTCCGTTTGTTTTAATTTCCTGCTCCGCCCAAATTCTGTTCTCAAACTCATGTAAGAGCGCGTCAAGATTTTGCATTACAAACTCTACGTAAAACGCGTCATTGCCGGGTTTTTGAAGCTTGAGTCCGTCCAGAATATTTACAAGAGAAAATTCGTGATAATCTGCCATTGCATCCTTCCAAAAAACCTCCTTAAAGTGATCTACGTCTACTACAACTTTTACAATTCTTGAAATAGCTTCAATCTTATCTCTTACTCTTTCAGACTTCTGGTTCTTAAAGTTATCGCTTTCTTTTTTGACGTAGTCCCAAGTAAGACTTGCCCCGCAAACTTTATCCGACTGCGTCTGATGATGATCAAGCGGACCAAGCCCAGTATCAACATGAACTACCTCATTTTCTCCAATTGTCTCAATTGGAGACTGGAGATTTGAGATTGGAGATTGGAGATTTGAGATTCGTTCCCCAGCGGGGACGAATCGAACATTCGCCTCTTCCCATCCCGGTAAATACCTTTTTAAAAGCCAGACGGAAGTTATGGCATCCATATCCGGAGAACTATGCGTGACAACAATTTTCATAACTTGTATTATATTCTAATAAGCGCGGGGAGTCCACACAATTTTGCAGCTAATTTCATTCTTGCCTTGAAGCATTAGGACGTTAAGCTTTTACGAAACGAGTTATCAGGGGAATTCCTCGCAAACTTGTCGAGGAAGGGGTGAAATCCCCCGATAAAACGAGCGGAGTAAAAATAGTCCGGCTTGACTGGCAAGAGAGCTTTTGTTTCTTTTCGCGGAGAAAAGAAAAAAAACGGGCTTGACAAAAATAACCTAAAAAAGGCTATAATAAATTACTGCCTATGGATAAACAGCTTGCAGGTCTAGACCCAAAAATACAGGAAACATATCAGCGGGTAATGAATACTCCTACACCAGTCCCGCCTGCGACTACAGCACCATCCCCAGCTGCCAATCCTATTCCTGCTGCAGAGCAGCCTCAAGTTTTTACACCCCAACAGGCAACGCCAGCTCCTCCGCCCGTTGAATCCGCCAATGATGGAAAAAAAGAGGATGTTGTAACAATCCAGGCTCCTGAAACTTCAACAGTCAATGCCACAAATTCACAAGTGTTTAGTTCTAAAAAAAGAGCAGGAAAACTCTCGCCTATTATTATGATCATGGGAATAGCAGTTTTCTTTGCAGTCTACACTCTTGTATGGGTCAAGGTCCTTGGAGCCACCCTACCATTCCTTCCTTAGCAGCAGTCTTCACAAAAGTAAGCTAGAACGTCGTCAATTCCCATTACTTTTGATTCCTTTTCGCGTCTGTGTTTTGCTTCAATTTTGCCTTTTCCAAGCTTTGCGGAAACAACCAAACGAACAGGAATGCCTATAAGATCCGCGTCTGCAAATTTCTGTCCGGCCGACGCATTTTCCCGCTCATCCCAAAGCACCTCAACCCCGGCCTCTGTTAACTTTTCATAAACTTCCTTTGCCCAAGGCTCGGTTCCGGGATCTTCTATATGAACGAGATGGGCTTGGTATGGAGAGACTTCCTTTGGCCAAATAATGCCCTTGTCATCATGGCTTACCTCTACAATTGCTCCCATTACGCGGGTTATCCCCAAGCCATAACATCCCATCATTACATATTTTTCCTCTCCGTTTTTGTTTTTAAATTTAAGCCCGAAAGCCTTTGAGAATTTGTCAGATAATGGGAAAATATTCCCAGCCTCTATTGTTTTGACTTTTTTAAGCGGCCCGTGCCCCAGGTCACACTGTTTTCCTTCTGCTACCTTTGCAATTTCCGAATTTTCGGAAAAATCTCCACAGGGGCAATAAATAATTTCATCTTCCCCTGCTTCCGTTATTACCTGATATTCGTGAGAAAAATCGGAAAATGTTCCTCCGCTTGCTTTTGTTTCAATTGCATCAAGTCCCAGTCTTCCAAAAATAGCTTTGTAAGCTGTTTTCATTTTTTCGTAATAGTCGTTCATGTCTTCTTCCGTCTCGTGGAATGAATAAAAGTCTTTCATTAAAAATTCCCGCCCTCTTAGAATTCCAGCCTTTGCCCTTGCTTCATCCCTAAATTTTGTCTGGATTTGATAAAGATATACGGGTAAATCTTTGTAAGATAAAATAAATTCTTGTGCCAGAGGGACCAGAACTTCTTCATGGGTTGGGCCCAATGCATATTCTTTTTCAAATTGACTCGCAAGCTTAAAAAGTGCATCAAAGCTATTCCACCGTCCGGACTTCTGCCAACTTTCTTTATTCTGAAGGGCGGAGAGGAGAATTTCCTGTCCGCCGACTTTATTCATTTCTTCGCGGACTATGTTTGAAATCTTATTGACAACACGAAGTCCGAGTGGCAAAAAATTATAAACCCCAGCAACTTCTTTTCTTATAAATCCGCCCTGTGTTAGAAGTCTCGCATTTACAGAAGGCTCATCTTTTGGCGCATCCTTTGTAGTTTTCCCAAATAATTTCGAGTATCTCATAATTTACCCTGAGGCAAAGCCGAAGAGCATGAGAAGAGTATATCACTTTTCAAAAAAATCTTGTATAATCTTTTCTTATGGCAATGCAGGAAAAAGATATGGATTTTGAGCGAAACGCTTCAGCAATCAAAAGGATCGATCCTAGAAAATCGTCATTAGAGAATTTAGCACAGCTTGCACAAGCATGTATTTTTGGGCCTGAAAGAAACCTCTCCATCTCAATATGCAGAGGAAAAATCAAGGTTAAAATTCCTATTCCAGAAGCCTTGGCAATAGTACCCTTAAATAAACAGCGAGGCTTAGTTTCGGTAATTGCTTGTGCGATGTATGACGCTGACACAGTTACAATAATAAAAGCGGCATCTAATTTTGACAATCCACCCTTAATGAATAACTGAGTTTTATTTAGGTAAAAGAGGGACTCCGCTTATAAGACGTGTTATATCGTGGAATGTAATAAGCGCGATTAACCCCAGAAGCAGGACCATTCCGGCGGCGTGCGCGTAGCCTTCATATTTCTGGCTTACTTTTTTACGGGTAACCATTTCTATCAAGATAAAAAATAGCCTTCCTCCATCAAGCGCGGGAATTGGCAAAATATTCAAAACTGCAAGGTTTAGAGAAAGAATAGAGACCAAAGACAAAACCGCCATTGGCCCTACCTGCACAAATTGCCCTGTAAGTTGAGCTATTCCTACAGGCCCCGCAACTCCCTGGGGAACTTGTGCTTTTGTAACCAGCTGGAAAATCGTTGTGCCAAGACTTGAGGCAATCATCCAAGAAGTTTTTAATGATTCCGCTAGTCCTATGACCGGCGCCTGATACCACGGGTACTTTTTTATTGCGATATTTGTGGCAACGCTTACTCCCATTGGTCCTTGCCCCGCGGGATACTGCTTGCGCGGAGTGAGTGAAAGTTCTTTGGTTTCTCCATTTTCCTTTTCCACGGCTACTCTAAGCTCCTCCCCCAAATGCTGCTTGGTGTAGTCCGTTAGCTGCGTTGGACTTTTGATGAAAACGTCATTTACAGAAACGACTACATCCCCCTCTGAAAGGCCGGCCTGCTCTGCAGGAGAAGAAGGAGAAACGCCTGCAACAATTACCTTGTCTCCGGCAACAGGAACTCCCGCAACTCCAAAAAGGTAAGAAATAATTACCGTCGCAAGAATAAAGTTCATCACCACTCCCGCAACAATAACAAGAGCTCTTTGCCAAGCGGGTCTTGCAAAAAATGCTCGCCCGATATCTTTCACCGGATGCTGTGATTTACCAACTTTTCCTCCACCCGCACTGTCTTCCCCATAAAGCTTGACAAAGCCTCCAATTGGAAGCCAATTTACAGAATAGATGGTCTCTCCTCTTTTTATACCAAATATCCTTGGCGGAATTCCAAAACCAAATTCCTCAACTTTTATTCCCAGCTTTTTTGCAACAAAAAAATGCCCGGCCTCATGTATGAGAACAAGCACTGTCAAAATCAATATGAAAATTAAAATCTCCATGACAACAAATTTCGCTAAGAAACAATGAGCGAGCAAGGCTCGCAACAATGAAACAATTTAACAATGATTCCCTAAATTTGCATTAATTCTTCTTCTTTGCGCTTCCCCATTTCATCAATTTGTGAAATTGTGTCATCTGTTACTTTCTGAATTTCCTTTTCTAGCCGGCTCATATCATCTTCGCCAATTGTTTTATCATTATACTGCTTTTTAACTTCCTCCATTGCCTCATGTCTTGCCTGACGGACCATAATCTTACCATTCTCAAGCTTCTGCTTCATAAGCTTTATAAGCTCCTGCCTTCTCTCCTCGGAAAGCATTGGAATTGCAATTCTTATGAGTTGCCCGTCAATTACCGGATTTAGGCCGGAGCCGGAGTCTACGATTCCTTTTTGGATTTCACCAATAATAGAACCGTCAAAAGGAGTAACTGCTAAGGTGTGGGGATCTGTTGCGGAAATGGTTGCAAGCTCCATTACTTTGAGTCTTGCGCTGCCGCCGTAAGCCGAAATTACAATGTTTTCAACAAGAGACGGCGCTGCCCGGCCGGTTCTTACAGTTGCTAAATCTGAACGTAGCATGTCCAAAACCTTCTGCATCTTCTCCCGCGTTTGGGATGTTAAATCATTCATATGGTTTCGTGCTCTACGGGGTCAGGGTATAATGTTCTTGCCAAATCAAGTACTCTTCGGAAATTTACCTGCTGTTGTTCGGACCATTGCTGCACAGTAGACATAGATATGGAAAGAAGTTGCCTGCTGAAAGGATCTTTAATACTAGGAACCTTGACGCTATCTGGAGATGGCAAAGCTGACAAAGAAACGCCTCCCAGAAATCCCAGTTCATATTGTCTAGTTGACATAGCATAAGAAAAAACAAATAGATCGCTTTCCCTTGCTTCCCCCAGCTGAGCCACTAGAAGATCTGTTTGTGATGTATGCCGAGATGCCTCAACAGTCATACTAGAAGATTAACAGAAAAAAGAGAAATTGGCAACGCAGCATTATTCTTGTCCTATTTCAAATACCTTAAATCTCTTAATTACAATATTTTCGCCGAGTTTTCCAATTACGGATTTTACAAGCTGCCCTATTGTCATAGATGAATCACGGATATATTCCTGTTTTAGCAAACCTTCAACATCTACTGGCTTCATTGCTGCAGCCTGCATTCCTATTTCGTGCGCCAAGTTTTTAAATTCATCTGTTCTTGCAACAAAGTCTGTCTCACACAAAAGTTCAACCATAGCGCCTATTCTTCCGTTTCCGTGGATATATGCCTCTATAATTCCCTGTGAGGTTTCCCTGTCTCCTTTTTTCACGGCCTTAGCTATTCCGTGCTTTTTAAGCCACTCAAGAGCTTTATTATAGTCATTGTTTGACTCTTCCAGTGCGGTTCTGCAATCCGCTATCCCCGCCGATGTTTCTTCACGAAGTTTTTTTAGTTTTTTCAGATCTACTTTTACCATTTGCCTCCTTTTTAACTTTTGGCTTTGCGGCTTTTGCCGGGGCTTTTTCCGCTGCAACTTTTTTCTCTTCTTTTTCTTTATCCGCTACTGCCTTTGCTTGTGCTTTTTCCGCTTTGATCTTCAAGGCCTTGCGCCCTTCAATCCATGCATCCATTATATGGCCTACGATAAGCTCTACGCTACCCAGGGCATCATCATTTGCAGGAATTACATAATCTATAACCTCGGGATCTGCATTTGTATCAACAATTCCAACTGTTGTAACCCCCATTACTTTTGCTTCTCTTACGGCTAACTCCTCAAGATGGGTATCAATTATAAAAAGAGCATCCGGAGTCTTTTTCATAGTGGAAATTCCACCATAAAAACTTTCAAGCTTTTGCTTCTCTTTTGCCCAATCTCCAATTTCTTTTTTTGTGTATTTAGATTTTTCCTCGTCATTTACTAATTTGCTTGCCAAATCAGCAAGTTTTTCAAAATTTTTGGAAACTTCCGCAAAATTTGTGAGTATCCCGCCAATCCAGCGGTTTGTAACGGAGAAAAGGCCATCTGACGCGCCTGCTTCTTCTGCTTTTTTAATTTGCGCTATAACTACAGGCTGTGCTTGTCTTTTTGTACCAATAACCACTAGACTGCTGCCTTCCGTTGCTCCTAGATCGCGGATAAAAACAGCTGCCTCTTCAAGTCCTTCTTTGGTTTTGGCAAGGTCAATGATATGAATGTTGTCGCGGCTCTCAAAAACAAAGTCACGTGCTTTGGGGTTTTGCCTGGTTACCTGATGTCCAAAATGACAACCGGCCGAAAGTAATTCTTCAAGTGTAATTTGTCTCATAATTGTGTCCTTTTTACCGCCACCCGGAAATTTTATCAAACAGCCAAGGACATCATCCGGATGTGAGTGATATAGACATTATACTAGCTTTCAGTGGATAAAACAAGCGAATTAAATTTTTTCTGGACGTGAATCAAAGAGATATTCTACGAAAAAATGGTATTCCAAGTTATTAAAGGGCAGGGACATTAGGCCTACTTCGGGGCGATTCTCAACAGGGCTTGGCAATTGTGATCCTTCTAAAGAAACTACTTCCAAGCGAGGACTATCAAATAAATGAGGAAATCTTTCTTGGGCCTTTCTAAATTCGGTAATTGATCTATCAAGCCCTCTTGTTCCGTTAATTCCAGATTTGTATTCATAAACTGTAGTAATTTTATACTCATCACCGACAAGCCTAACGGCTACGCCATCCGGCACAGAAATTCCAAAGAGGGAAGCAGAGCTAAAGGAATTTTCCATAGAAGATGCGTTGGGATAAAGCTCGTGCCACAATTGTGAAGTTCTGTCGGGAGAAAAAACAATATTGTCTCTCTCGGTTTGCTTAGATAAGTAGGCAAATGCGAGTCCCTCAAAAGCTCCACCCACCAATCTCCACTGCAATTCATCTAATTCTTGCTCTGTGCGAGGCTGTAAAAACTCCCGAAAGGCCTTTTTATACAATTCAAGAAAAATATTGCTTCCTCTATACCATTCTACAAGTTGTTCTCCTGTATAAAGCGCTACCCCATCAAGCCCCAGAGCTTTGTACTCCTGAACTTGCTGATTTACCAAGTTGGGAAGAAATCCACCCATTAAATCTCTTAACTCTTCTGTAGATATACCATGCCTATCTACCTCCTGTATTACCATGGCCGAATTGTACTACTTTTATCTTATAGTATCAAGGCAGAGGATATTTTTGGGCAAATTCCTTAACCTCCTCTGCGGTTTTCAAAAGAGCCTCATTTTCTTTTGCTTTTGTCCTAAATATTTTCCAGAAGGCACTTCTTGCCTCTTTTGTATCAGGAACCTGCTCTCCGTGAACCTCATTTACAACAGTATTAATCCATGAGGCGATTCTAGTCATGTCTTTTTCTTTCATGCCACGGGTTGTAATTGCAGGGGTGCCAAGCCTAACTCCGGACGGATAAAATGGCGGCATGGGGTCATTTGGCACGGCATTCTTATTAAGCACAATTCCGGCAACCTCCAGCGCATAAGCAGCCACAGCTCCATTCACATTTTTATCCGTTAAATCAATTAAGATAAGATGATTGTCCGTTCCTCCGCTTACCATATTGAAGCCAAACTTTTTTAGCTCGTCAGCAAGTGCTTTAGCATTTTTTACAACCTGCTGCCCATATTTTTTAAATTCCGGCTGGCTAGCTTCCTCAAGAGCTACTGCAATTGCGGCAGTTTGATTATCATGCGGCCCGCCCTGAAGGCCGGGGAACACTGCCTTATCAATCTTATCCGCAAGCTCGGTGTCCTCCAAAAGCCCTTTTTCCGTCACCATAATCATTGCGCCCCTAGGACCGCGCAGTGTTTTATGAGTTGTGGTCATAATAATATCCGCGTATTCCACGGGTGAAGGGTGAACGCCCGCAACAATTAACCCCGCGATATGCGAAATGTCCGCGAGTAAAAAGGCCTCAACCTCATCTGCAATCTCTCCAAACTTTTTAAAATCTATGATTCTTGGGTACGCTGTTGCACCACAAACTATAATTTTTGGCTTCTCTCTCTTTGCAATCTCAAGGATTTGCTCATAATCCAGTAGTCCTTTCTCGTTGAGTTCATAAGGAACGATTTTGAAGTACTTTCCGGAGAAAGAAACAGGCGCTCCGTGCGTCAAATGTCCGCCAAAAGCAAGAGACAAGCCCATAATCTTGTCTTTTAAAGGCTCAAGCAAGCTCATATAAATCTCCGCATTCGCGGGACTTCCCGAATATGGCTGTACATTCACATATGGGACGCCAAAAAGCTTCTTAGCACGCTCAACCGCTAGGATTTCAACGCTATCTATAATTTTATTTCCCTGATAATATCTTTTCTTTGGATAACCCTCCGAGTATTTGTTTGTAAGTACACTTCCAAGTGCTTCCAAAACCGCGGCCGAGGTATAGTTTTCAGAGGGAATCATCTCCAAAACTTCTTTTTGGCGGACTTCTTCTTCCCTGATTAAATCGTAGACTTGAGGATCGGTTGATTTAAGAGCCATGGTGGCTTAAGTATAGACCTACAAAGTTACCTTTACAATCCCTTATCTTACAAGATCTAGGAATTCATAATTGAATCCGTTTTCGGAAACTTCCTCCCTATAAACAACTTTCTTAAAATCCGAATAGTCCGGGAAAAATACATCTGCGTCAGGAAATTTTGCATGGACGAGTGTCAAGTATAATTTATCGGCGAGTTTCATGGATAATTCAAAGATTTTTCCTCCACCAATTATAAAAATCTCTTCCCTTTCGCTTTTCTTAGCCTCCTCAATTGCCTTTTCTATCGAGTCGCAAACAATTACATTTTTTGCATGATATATCGATATATCATCCACTGATGGATTTCGCGATACTACAATATTTACTCTATTCGGCAAGGGATTGCTTTGCATTGATTCGAATGTCCGTTTTCCCATTATTACAGCGTGTCCCCGCGTTTTATCTCTGAATCTTTTCATGTCCGTTGGCAATTCTCTTCCCCACGGAAGATCGTTATCTTTCCCCATCTCCCTGTTTTCCCCAACTGCAACAATCATGCTGATTAAAGGTGTATTATGTATCATAAATTTGAAATTTTTACTTTTTAATTTTTAATCAATTTATAATATCAAATTAGAATTACTTTGTGTTGGTCGCAATTTTGGAAAATATTAAAGTTAACTCATGCGCTTCTTTCCAATTTTCTTTGCATTTATCTTTAAAACCATCTACCGAGTTGCTTAGTATTCTTAGCCAGTACATTGTTTCCTTAGATTCCTTTTTGCAAATGTAAATTTTGTTTTTGAAATCCTTTTTACTGCTGGCGCCGTTCGCTTCGCAATAGTTTGCTCCGATACTTGTTCCTGCTCGCACTAATTGATTAATAATTGGCTTTGTTATTGTATCTAAGGGAATCAACCTACAAAGTTTAATTATGTTTTCGGCGAATTTAGCGGTCCTTTCTTCTAAATCATACAATTTTGTTTGCGTCATTAGAATTTGATTTCAAATTTCGAATTTCAAATTAAAAATTAACGAGCTTCCTTTCCTTCATAAAGACCGCCGGCTACTACCAACTCTGCTTTTATTGTTGCGTAAGGGTCATAATTTTCCAAAACCACTTTATCCGGAGTAAAATCTTCAAGCTTATTTAATTTTCCAACAAGACGAACTTGCGGAAAGGGTTTTGGCTTTCTTTTTATTTGCTCTTTCATTTGCTCAATGTGGTTTTCATAAATATGCACATCTCCAAAAGTATGGATAAATTCCCCCGGCTCAAGTCCTAAAATCTTTGCAAGGACAATCGTCAGCAAAGAATATGAAGCTATGTTAAATGGAACACCCAGAAAAAGGTCGGCAGAACGTTGATAAAGCTGCAATGAAAGTTTTCCATTTCTATTACTTACCTGGTACATATTGTGGCAAATTGGAAACCTGGAAGCATCTTCATTTGCGGCCATTGTGTAAAGATATTCTGGGTTCCATGAATTAACAATTGCGTTATGTGCGTTTGGATCTGCAGTTAATTCATCTATCACCCACTGAAGTTGATCAATCGTACGTCCACTGCGAGTGGGCCATTTTCTCCACATTTCCCCGTAAATTCGTGGCAACTCTCCCCACCTCCTGGCAAAAGCTTTATCCGAAGCTATTTTTTCAATAAATTCCTCCTTTGTCAGGGTTTTAGAATTCTTTATTCTTAATTCTTTATTCTTAATTCCAGATTTTCGCAAGAAAATCTTGTACGGATAGTCGTCCCAAATATGCACGTTGTGGTCTACCAGATATTTTATATTGGTTTGTCCGGAAAAAAACCAGTAAAGCTCTTCAATAACACCTTTCCAGTAAACTTTTTTTGTAGTAAGCAGTGGAAATCCTTTGGACAAATCAAAGCGGATTTGCCTGCCAAATAAACTATACGTAGAAACTCCGGTCCCTCTATCCGTCTGTTTTATTCCGTTTTTTAAAATATCTCGGGCAATATCCAAATACTGCTGTTCCGGATGTACTTTAGTCATTAATTTTATTTACCAATCCCCCTACATACGAGCAGTTATAAACTCTTTTCCCCTCAAAATAAATCTCTTCTCGACCAGAAAAAGAATCAATATCACCTTCCCAATTATTCTCGTATATGTATTCTCCATTCTCAAAACGTTTTGGACCCCTGACTGGCATCTCTGGTGCTATTGCTCTAAGCGCCAACCTAAGAGTCTCGATTGTTTTTGCGTCGATTATTCCTTCATCCCTAGTCTGATCTGCTCCAAAGTAAACCATTGCCCAATAAGGTTTTCCCTGAAAGTTAACTTTTTCTATTCCAGAAAAGGGCTCTCCACCAACCCAGTTGTCATGAAATTTGTATTCTCCTCTTCCAAATCTCGTAGAATGAGATCCATCTTCCTCATCAACTGTGGTTGATTCTCCAGAAGCATAGCCATCACGCTTTGCGCTTATAAGAAAATCCATCAGTCCTCTTTGCTGCGGTGTTACCTCAAATTCTTTTGCCATAAAACCGTTTCTAATCTACCACTGTTTTCTGTCCGATGCAACAAATGAAATTAGAGGATGCTGCCTAGGAAGATATTTCTACTTATCGATTTCCGTTCTTTTCCCCGATTCTATTGCCATGTGTACAGACCTTCTCATATCTTCATCGGCAGTGGATATTCCATTTCCATCTAAAGGATAAGCAAGTTCATATATCATTCCCACAATTGCTCTATCTATCATCCTTATTATCTGGTCTGTACCTCCGTTCTGTCGGAAAGGAATAGGAGGAAAAACTGTCTTATTCCCATCTTTAAAAACAACTTCTTTACCTTCTTCCCTTACTCCCCTTATTACGCTTACAATTTCAACGCAAGCACTAAGCCTTGCTAAGTAATTAGATTGCTGCGGCGAAAGAATCAAAGCTTCCCTACTCATAAATCCTCGCCCCTAATGTACCAAAGTATCTCCTCAGTTGCAATATGAGAAATTAGTTTTCTTTTTTAGGGATTGTCACACTAGACAGCGGTCTCATGTGGGTTGGGTCAATTGACAAAATTTGCGCAATTCTCCAGCGTCCGCCAATTGTTGGCTTTCTGTAAATAATTACACCTACAGGAACTTCACCTGTTTTAACAAGTTCCGGCTCTCCGGAATCTTCTGTTCCGGGTCTTGCAACAAATTCCACAGCCGTATTCAATTCCATTCTGGTTCTTCTTGGCACACGTGGTCGTAGCAAATGCTCTAAAAGTCCCATAATCCCCCCCCCCTCTTTGTTGCATCGATGATACTACCTTATTGCGGATAAGTCACCATTGATAACTGTTGGGTTTATGATGGCGACTTCGTGCGCCCATCTGGCGTTTTTATAATCGGGAGTTTTTTGCATCAGGAAGATTTTCTTCTTTAAAAAGTGAGCGATTCCCATTTCCAAAAGTACCGAGACTCCCACGTATCCGTCTATTTTATTTCTTTTATAATTTAGCACCAAAACTGCGTCGCTTTTTGCCACCAAATTGAAATTTCTGCGCATGACATTATGCTTTATACAAAAAGCCAAATTTCCATCGAGGTTCTCAACAAATGTTTCATCTTTCAAATGAGGTCTTATACCAACAGGGAGAATTACTTTATGGCCCAGTTTGTTCAGCTCTTTCTTTATCTTTGGCATATCTTTGACAAACTTCATACTACCCAAAATCATTATCTTCATACCTGTTTTTCTTTTTTAGAAGTAGAGACGCGGCCGCCTTGCCACTGACCGCGATACATACTTCCTCCACCTGCACAACTCCTTTTACCCATATAATTTACTATGAGAGCCTATGACAACAAAAATCGCGCTATTATCATTTTTTTTATAGATCGCCCTTATATCTCCTGTAACATTTATACTTCTATAACTTTGATATTTTCCTTTTAAAGCGTGACTATTTAATATTGGGTTAAACTCGTCTTTTTCAAAAAGAATTAATTTGTCCTGAAATTTTTTCTTTGCCTTTGAGGATAATTTCTTAAAGTCTTTTGTAAAATCCTTATGAAAATCAATTATCATAAGGAATCAAGATAATCGTTTGCTGCTTTTGCGGTTTTAAAAGGACCAATTAAATTTTTATTATTCTTAATATCCTTTTCAACCTTTCCCAAAAATTTTTCAAGCTCCGGCGTCATCTGCGGAATATGAGAAAAAGTTATCTCACGAGTTCTAATAAAATTGCGCAAGGAAGCATTTATGATATCGCTAAGGCTCAAACCGAGTTCCCTGGCAGCCTGCGCTGCATTTTCTTTAACCTCTTTATCTGCTTTTATATGAATTACAGTCTGCATAATAACTAAAGTATATACAATGGTTACTTATATGTCAATACACAAATTCTTAAAATGTAAGGCGGCTACTTATGTCTAAATACTTATCTCAAACTTGCTTCTCTTTTTTCTTTGCGGTTACTCTTCCGCCTTGCCACTGGCCACGGTACATATTACCTCCACCAGAAACCTCGCTAAATTGAATGTGGACAAAACGCGCGCCCATTTCGATCTCGACCGAAATCGGCCCTTCATTCTTTAAGCCGAAGGTTAGTCCGCCACAGTATCCGGGCGGCACATTTCCTGTGCGGAGATATAATCCGGAGCGATATGTGGTGCTGCGAGGAGTTATGCTGGCAGTTAAGTTCTCCGGCATATTAACACTTTCAATTGTCTTAACCAGGTAAAACTCTCCAGGCTTTATCTTAAGGCTATAGGTCT
>JBBDZP010000030.1:0-4379 GCA_040900105.1 Candidatus Levyibacteriota bacterium
AAAAAGGGCTATCCGGTAAAAGTCCTGGGTATGGAAGTGCGTACTCAACTTTTACCTGCGCGGAAGGCGTCCCCTCCTGAGCAAATAAAGAAACGGGGGAAATAAAAAAACTTAAGATAAAGATTGCAAGAACAATTACTTTTTTCATCAAGTTATTTTTTTGCTACAATGTTTAACCAGTCACTTTCTAATGGATCGAAAGGTTTTCTAAATAGATAATCCCAATGTCTTCCATCAAAAGTACCTCCATAAGTTTCGACATTTCTAACTCCTTCATTTTTTAGAATACTTTTTATTCTCTTTTCATTTGTATATGCCATTACACTATTTTTAATACCAATCCACTTCCAGCGCTTACCGTCTGAAGCAAGTATCGCAAATGTCTTTAATATAGTCTTGTTTTTTTCAGGCTTATCGTAGAAATGAATAAAGCAATATTCCTTTATAGTTTCATTATTTAGCGGGACAAAGTTAATATTCCAAGTTCTGTTTTTAACTCTTAAAACTTTTTCAAAATTGGTGGTTTGGAAAACCATAACCCCATTATCCGAAAGACTGCTTGCACATTTTTTAATAAGATGCGTGTAATTGCCCGGATTATGAGAAAGCGCATTTCCCATAATAATAACTGCATCAAACTTAACATCTAAATCACGAAGCAAATCTTCCGTGTCTTTATTCCAAAAATGAAGATTTTTATATTGTTTTTTCGATAATCCTATTTTCCTGTGAGTTGCCTCATCTATCATAGCCTTACTTCTATCGGTTCCATGTACAATGTAGCCTTTACTTGCAAGGCCTATAGAGTAATCACCTGTTCCACAGCCAACGTCTAAAACTGTCTTAACCTTCAGTGTTTTAAACATTTTTACAAGATCTGGAATCTCCTTTTTTAATCTATCATCCCAATCCACCGTGGCATAGTAGGTTTTGGATAAAAAATCGTTATAATCCTGGTTTTCGGCAAAAAGAACGCGGTCACCAATAAGAGACCTGAACACATCCCCCTTTGAAATAATCCCAAGGATTCTTCCCTGATCATCTACTACGGGCAATCTTCCTATTTGTCTTGCGTTCATTAAACCCTGAGCGCGAAGAATGGGAGTGTCAGGAGTTACGCTTACTGGCTTTCCTGTCATTATTTTTGAAACAGGCAAAGAGAGAATTATCATTGCCTTGCCTTCCATAAACTCAAAGTCTGCCTCGTGCACTCTATCTTGTACCAATTCATGAATGGTGGGGAAAAATTTATTTAAAATATCTTGTTCAGTTAAAAATCCTATTAGCTTCCTACCTTCGCAGACAGGAACACCGTTTATGCCTTTGCCGAAAATAAGCATAACAGCTTTTTCAACCTTATCGGTTGGCTTAACAACATCAACCTGCTTTGACATTACATCTGCTACTTTCATGTTTCTGCTAGGGGCAATTATAACACACTTAAGGAGTGAAGTTTCTAGCGTAGACTGGATCTTTTGCCCGTAGACCTTCTCTAAGACTTGGCCATATACCTTCTGAATATTCTTTTCGTTCTGGCTGATCCTTTCCTAGGCCTTCGATAGTCCTTGGCCGAGCAGCTTCATATCTTAATATAGTAAGCTTCCAGGGTTGAATCGTCCGGCTGTCCTCCATGTCAAGAGTATTTCCATCTTTTTCAAATCCAAAACTGCGTAGAAAAAGTTCGTTTCTGTCAAAACCTATGCGTCCCTCTCCAGCACCAGATGCTAACTTATCAACATAAGTTGAACCTCTTACTTCAGTTGCGGGAAGACCACTATATGCTCCAGATCTGTAGAAAATAAAATCAAGCACATATATGCCCATTGCTGTCCCAATTTGCTTACCTTGAAATTCTGGGCTCACAATTAGTCTTTCCCAGTATGCCGTCCTTGGTCTCTTGACGAATTCTACCCCCTTCCATAATACTCTGCAGTTAACTAGCATGTCTCCTGGCCTGTTGACCGCCTTAAAGAAAGTGCTATCACCCGGGTCCGTTTCCTGCCCTTGATCATTTATTGCGCCATTGTAATATAACAAGAAATTATCCTCGCGGGAAAGGTCAGGTCTTCTAGGGGTGCTTTCTAGTTGATATATATGTCCAGAAACACTTGGATGATCTGCCCATGCCATCGTTATTCCAATGTCTGGACGTATTAAAGGATTTGGATCATCTAAGCCATGTGGTAAAATATCGGATATTACGTAAGAACCCGGAAGCTCCGAATGTCTAAGTAGATCTTGAGATCCCCCGGAAACACACTTTGATTCGTCAAATTGCCTACCTAATTCTACATTTTTTCCCATAATTTATTCCCAATATTACACCTTTGCCAGGCGCAATACAAATGAGGGACAAATATTATAATACTTCGGGATAAAAGTCAAACCCACCTGGTCACTAAATTCCTATTGCTTCTAGGGCGATTTTTGATACTAAAAACTTGCAAATTAATTGATCAGTAGTATAATGCTTTGACCTATGACCGCAGAGATTCCTTCCCCGTCAGATAGACAAGCGCTTGTTGAGCAGTGGAGAAATGCGCCATTCAGCGTTGTGGATTATTCTTCAGGAAAAATCGAAGGAAACTCTCCGTACGAATATCGGGCTGGCGCTAGACTAATGATGCTAGGACAGGAAGTGATGGATTTATGCCAATGGTCCTGGACAGATGCTACGGCGGATAAGGCATTTCAGACTCTCAATGAAGGTTATAGTCGCCCTCTCGGACTAGAAACCAAACGCAATGTACGAGTATTGGAGCGAGGATTTGGTATGGGCTTAATCGCGTCCCGAATCATAGACCACTTGATGATAGTAGGTGGAAATTATACTTGTATAGAACTGAATGATCAAATTGCGGAGTACGCGGATACTAGATGGAGAGAGGTTCAGAACGAAAGTGCGCGCCAAATCGCTCTTATGCCTATGGGGGGAGATGAATCAGACGCAAAATATATTCCTATTAATATTATCAGAGGGGACGCTTTCGAAGAGACGGCTAAGCTTGCAGAAAAGGGTGAGAAATTTGACATCATTATTTCTGACACGTATCCCCTTTCTGATGAAGAAAGAAGTGTTAACGATTTGCTCGATCTGGAGCAGCTAATTAAATGTCTGGACCCCAAAGGAGTTTTTGCGTTCTTTGGTTATCACACAGGAGCGCAAGGAGACCTGAATCAACGGCAAAGGAATTTGATTGACAGTAATTTTGACAAAATTCAAATAACTCACGTGAGGGTTAGTCCTCCTCCTGATTATAAGTATTTCAATCCTCCAACTGGACCACTAAGGAGATTGCCTGTTATTATCTGTACTCAACCGATAATTGACGTTTTTAATCCTAGCTAGCCTTTAGGAATTTGAGGTCGATTTAGAGATTTAATTTTTCTATCAGGGCTATCTAAATTGCCAGGGGAATTTTCTGATGCTGGCGGTATTCTACAATTTGGTCATAACCGGCTGCTTTTGCTGCTTCAATGGCTCTCTCTAAGTTTCTTCCGATGCCTTCAGGAGTATGTCCGTCTGATCCTATGGTGATTGGAATATTTCGCTCATGAGCGGCTCGTAAAATCCATGGGCTTGGATAGATCTCTTGGCACTTCTTGTCTAAACCGGCAGAATTAATCTCCATAGACATCCCGGCTGCCGAAACCGCATCTAAAGTTTCTATGACTTCTTCTCTATACCAATCTTCGCTTCCTGAAAAAAGACTACCATCATTGTATTTTTTTATTAAATCGATATGTCCAACTCCATCAAATAATCCCGATCCCACCATTCGTCTGACTTCCTGAAAATAAGCTCTACCCAAAGGTTCTATACCTCTAAAATATTCAACACCATTTAGAAATTCCGATTCTTTGTAATCCAATAGATAATTACGTTCTCCTTCTGCATCATCAATCTTCCCTAGAAAATGAACCGAGCCTATAACATAATCAAAAGGCCAATTAGATATCTGTTCTCTTGTCCAATCCGCGTAATCCGGAAGCCAATCAATTTCTGCCCCTCGGCGGACACTAATTTGCCCACCAAATTCATCCATCGCTTGCCGCACTTCTTCTTGGTAGACTGGGTAGTCCGCCATAGGCATTGCGCAGTCTTTTTCGTCTGTTGGGTCAATAAAAGTTGGTGGAAGTGGATAATGGTCCGTTAGGCAGATTGTAGAAAGGCCGACTGAAATAGCGGCCTGGACTGTTTCCCTTACCAGGCGAGGTTTTTCTAAACCATGTTCAATTGTTTGCGTATGATAATCTACCGGGCGAAATCCTTCTTTCATATAAACAACCTTACTTTATTGGCAACATTATACCATTTTCCAAAGATTTCATGGAATCCGTTTATTTTTACTTAATTCCAAGCGACTCGAGGGCGATTT
>JBBDZP010000031.1:0-3817 GCA_040900105.1 Candidatus Levyibacteriota bacterium
CGGTCAAGGTTGTCGTCCCCGTAACGGCTAATGTTGAGCTTAGCGTGGTTGCTCCTGTTACACCCACAGTCCCTCCAATTGATAGGTTATCTTCTGCATTGGCGGTAGAAAGACTTGTTCCACTTCTTGTCCACCATCCAAATTGCCCATCGCTTCCGTTTGGTTTTACCTGCTTAACGTATAAAGTGGACCATGGGAAATTCGCGGCTCCCAAGTCACTTGCGCCTGTGGTGGTGGCAGGGATTAAATCCGAATCCTGGGCAACTCTTCCATTGAAAGTTATAGTATTTGCGCTACTGGTGCCTATATAAACGTCTCCATTTAATCTTGCACTTCCAGTACCTGTGGAAAATGTACTATTTCCAGTCTGTGAAAAGTTGCCGGTCGCATTTATTGCGCCTATTTCCAGGCTTGAATTCCCGAAGTTTGCATCGGTTAATGTCCCCGCAGATATGCGGCTTCCAGCTAAAATCAGGTCTCCGGCTATGGTTGTGTTCCCAAGACCATCAACGGTGAATTTGGCAATTCCACTACTACTGGCGCTAAAAAGTGGCCCAATGTCGGTTTGATTGATAGTAAAGGCTGACTGGGCACTGGAAGAGGCCAAAATGAAGAGGCTATCTGCTATCTCAACTGCTCCTTGGGCACCTGGGGTGGTGCTAGAGTTTGAGCTATTATATATCTGTTTCTGAATATCGACTTTTCCCAATCCGTCAGGAGATAAGACTATATTGCTGTTGGTCCCCGCAACCGTTGTGAGCGTTAGAACATTACCCGAAAGAATTAACTCGCCTCCAATAGCCTGAAAAGTAGATGTTGCTTGCCCTCCAATTGTAAGATTACCGGATGAATCAAGCGCCAAAACTACATTCTTGTTGCCGGCCTTACTCTGAGTTATAGGCAGCATTCCATCCAGCGCCCGTGAGTTTTCTGAAAGAGCAACATTTGCAAGCTGCTGCCTGGGCGTAAGCTCGGGATCGTTCCCCACAGCAATTCCCAGCCATACAGTATGGTTTTTCACGAACGTCTCCTGATATAGAGGATTTTTATTTCCCAAGACTGCAGAAAAACTTCCGTCCGAATTTGGGTTTATGGTAAGAGTTTCCGTCCAAAGAGCTTTTCCGGATTCTCCCGAGGCATCGTAAATTGTAAATTTAGTAGAAGTGCTTGTGGTTATTGGATTTCCTCTGGAGTCGGCCAATTGGCCTTGAAAAAGAAGTGTTCTTTTGGTGTTGTCTCCGGAAACGCTGGTTGTAAATTGACTTGGGTTATTTGTTGTCAGGTTTTTATAAACGAATAAACCTAGGATAGAGACCAAAAGTACCAAAGCCCCAAAGTGAAGATAGTGGACAAAAGGGTAGGAGTGATATCTGGTGTACCAATTTGGTCTTGTTCTTTTAATGTGGTACAGGGTTTTTTGCGCCATAGACATGTCCCGAGTAGAGACTGGCGCATAGAATCCTTTTTTGATGTTGTAGACCTGGGTTGGGTTTGTTACCGGTTTTTGTGCCTGTTCAAAAACCGGCTTCCCCCGTACTTTCCAGACAGCATACTGGGCGCCTCTTAAAACAGCGGCCAGGGGATCAATAAATATAAAGTCAAAAATGGAATCGCCGGCCAGAAGTATTTTTTGGCCTAAGCGCAGGGGGGGAATCTTAGAATAACTTTTAGACGTTACGACTGGTACTTCCTGTTGGGGAGCATCTTGCTTCACGGTTTCTATGGGAGCGGGACTATATCTGGCCTGCCTGTCGGCAGGCATGGCCTGTGGGACTATAGAAGGCATCGAGTCTGAGGTGCTGCTTGGATTAGGGGTTGAACCCCTAATTACTCTAGTTGTGTTGGGCTGCATTGGTGTTGTAAAAGGAGAGACTTCTGTCTCTTTCTTGATAAATCCTTCCTCTTTGGCCCAAGCCAGGTATTTTCTAAGGGATGAAAGCTTGCGGTTAATAGTAAGAGGAGAGAAGTGCTCTCCTAAGAGGCGGTTTTTATACTCTTCAATGAGGCTTAGGTTTAATTTATCAAAGACATTTTTCTTGGAAACGTCCCATTCCTTTTTGACATTAGTTACTTGCTCCGCCCACTCCATGAAATGCTTAACGTCCATGACATAGTTTTTTATAGTAAGTCGCGATGCGTTATAGACATAGAGGTAATTCTTGAAGTCTCTAATGTGCCATGGATCGGGAGCATTGGTTGTTGATTGCTGATTGTTGATTATTTCCAGAGGGTTATTTGCTATGATGCCTTCAATTTTTAAAAAGTGGAAAAACTTTCTCAGGCTTGAGATGTGCCTTTTAAGAGAACTTGGAGAAAGTTGGCGACTAGGTATTGTAACGTCAGGGAGAGTCCTTGACGTACCGGTACTTGAGGATTTGTAGAGCTCTATTGTTTGGGAGGTAATTAGGGCAGGGTCAAAATTTTTTTTAGACTCATTTTCAAACCAGTGAATGAATTGAAGAATATCCGCTTTGTAGTTTTTAACCGTAGCCTTTGACGGCTTTTTTTTCTGCGAATTAAGATATTCTACGAATTGCTCAACTATGGATTTCATCTGCGCCTTGCCATTCTCCTTTTGAAAAGGTTTTCAGTATATCCGCCCTCGTTTAAGAATTTTTCTTCCAGAGCCATCAGCTGTTTATCTAAGAGAAAATTTGCCTGGTGAATTAGGCAAATTAGACAATTAGCAGCAGCTTCCGGCTGTCCTAAATAGGACTTATATGTCGAATACGACCTATTAGACTTATAGCTCAAAGCGCGAATTTCCTGCGCTTTAGAAGAGTTCTTTTCCCAAAGTGTCAAAATGTGCTGGCGAAGAAAATCCTCGTAATCAACTAAAAGTTCTTCCAGAGAAGCACGGGCAACGCCAACCAGCTTAATTTCGGTTTTGGCGGAAGTCCCCGAGGCTTGCGAGCCTTCGGCAATGTTTTGCCTGCCGCTTCTGGCCGCCTGCACCATCTGATCGCGGGTGCGCGATGATCTCTCTATATAATGATTAACAAATGTAACTGTTAAGTCGTAAATAATGGTGGCTGTTTGGTAAGAGACAAGATTGCGATAGCCGCCATGAGATTTTGTTTTTGCACTAGTCGTATGAGTCCCAGTCGTCGTATAGGTCATATTTCTTATTTCCGAATCAAAATCTGTGAAAATCTATGCGTAGGTACGGGATTATACGGTTTATACAGATTATTCACAAAGAAAATATACATACTATTAGAATAAGAGGTCTAGAGTAGCTTGTCAATAGCCTAGAGTATTTAATTGAAGCAGAGAAGATATCTTGTGATATAGTTTTTAGGACGATTTATTGTTGTGAAAATTGGTGGGTAAATACCTGAAATATTGTTTTCACAGAAATATATGATTCGGTAAATATTCGTTATATTAATCCAGCACTAATGTTTCAAAATATATCAAACTATTGTACCCAGATTGAATTATAAAATGAGGTAATTTGATCTACTGAATCGGCAGAATTTAGGTTTTTTTAGTGCGATTTCCGCAAGGAAGTTTGTGAAAATAAGATAACAACTAAGTTTTTATCTTTTATAATTTGATGGTAAATTAGTCTAGTTCTTACTTTGGCAAAAAGAGGGGTAGAGTGATAGGATTTTTTGTCTTTCTGTTTGGCCTATGGACAAGGGATTTTTTGAGCTTGACTTCTGGTCAAAAATATTTTACGCTGGATAAGGTGAGATTTGTCCTGCCCGTATTTCGTAGAAGTAAGTATAAGCGTTTTACGCGAGCCTTTCTAGTATTTCTTCCTCATCTTCATCTTAAATTTTATCCCCCTTGCACAAGTTCTTGCCCAACA
>JBBDZP010000032.1:0-3928 GCA_040900105.1 Candidatus Levyibacteriota bacterium
CTACAGGAAAAAGATTCTGTATAAACTCCGTATCTTTGAATTTCAAACAGAAAGAATAGCTTTTGGTATAATCTCCCCAGGAAATGTCTAATGTAAAGAAGGTACTTATTCTCCTGCTGTCTTTGGTCCTACTAGATTTTGCGATTGTTAAATACGTGGAATCCCCAGGCCCATCCATATTAAAAAAAATATTTAATCCTACTTCCAAATTGGAAAAAGTGGTTAAGGAGGCTCTTTTGGGAAGTAAAGGAGCATACGCAGTTGCAATTAAAAATTTAAAAACAGGAGAGGCATATTATCTGGACGAGAAGAGACAATTTGAAGCGGCAAGTCTTTATAAACTTTGGATTTTGGCGGAAAGCCAGAATCAAATACAAAAAGGGAGAATTAAAAGAGAGGATGCTTTAAAATCAGAGATAGCTGAGTTAAACGAAATTTTTAACATTTCATCAGATTCTGCCGAACTAACAGAAGGAATCATAGAAACTACTGTGAGTGAAGCCATGAGGCAAATGATTGTAATCTCACACAATTATTCAGCTCTTGTTTTATCTAAAAAGATTGGAATATCTAATGCTCAAAAATTTATTGAAGATAACGGTTTTGAGCAAACTTCCCTAGAGCAGCCGCCCAAAACTACGGCTTTAGATACTTTACTTTTTTTTGAAAAGTTATACAAAGGAGAGCTGGTAAGCAGTAGTGCGTCTGGTGAGATGATGACTCTTTTTAAGAATCAGCAGCTAAATAACAAATTACCAAAGTATTTACCGGAAAACGTAGAAATTGCACATAAAACAGGAGAGCTTGGTTATTTTACTCATGACGGGGGAATAGTTTTTGGGGGAAAATCAGATTACGTTATTGTAGTTTTGTCAAACACCTCTTATCCGCCAGGGGCGGAAGATCAAATAGGAAAAATATCGAAGGCAGTATATGATTACTTCCAGAAATAAAAAAATTAAGACATTTCTCGAAGGCTTACTTTTTGCCCATTTTCATGAGCATTACGTATGCAAGGTAAACTGCTGCTCCTCCAAAAACAATAATGTCGACGTACATTTCAAAAGATCCGAAAGTAGCTTCTACTAAATCGGTCCCCGAAAATCCTTCATAGGCCAAAACGAGGCCACCGACAACAAGAATCCATTTTGCGAGCTTGACAAGGTTCATTTATATATCACCTCCTTTCGCTATCTAGATTTAGAGTAAATCTTTTTTTATCTCCCTGTCAAGGAGTATGAATTTTTTCTTGACAAGGGAAATACCTAAGTGTTAAACTCCCCAAATATTCCTTCTGCCCTCCTATACATGGGAAACGAACGTCCAAATCCAAACATTGATACTCTTCACCGGGAGTCTGTTTTTGTAATTAGTAATACTTCCGGTTTTAAAGAGTTTTCCTATGAAGATCGGTTAACAGAGTTAACAAAACGTGCTAAGCCTATTAAATTTAAAAGAAATCCTAATGCTAAGGAGCTGTTGCACCGGCTTATTGAGTTGGATGATGAGCAGGGTATTGACACAGGAGTACTAGCCGAGTCTCTTTTTCCCGGTGATGAAAAGACTGCTAAAAGGATTGGCAGTATATTGGGTAACTTAAGGGCAAAACTGGCTGCAGACAAAACAGGGCTGGAAATACCTGTTCTTTCTAGAGAAACTTATGACGGAAGACTTCATATTAAAGTACGTCTGGCTCTTGAAGGGGAGTATGTTTTTTATGAAGAAAAGCCTGTTGCCCGTTCTGCGACTGATCCTGAATTAATAAGAGCGCATAGAGAAGAAGTACATCAAGTATATAGCAATGGAAATACGTCGGAATCAGCAGGGCGTCCAAGGCAAGATGTTAAACAGTTTATTTTGGCTGCGCCGCCGGCAAGTGGAGAAAGCGATATTAAACATGCCAACGCAAGGAAACGGATGGGTGAATTAGTTGGTGAGCAAACGTGCGGAGCGCTAGAAGCAGAAATGGCTCTCTTAATGATTTTTACTTTCAGGACGGCAACAAGAAACGGTTCAATCAACCCGCTAAAAGGTTCAAATACAATCTTGGAAAGTATATCTTCTTTAAAAGAAGAGCAGCTTGCGCCTCTTTGGAATTTAATGGAAAAGGAAGACGGAGGACGGGAGGAGCTTAATTTTCTGCTTGCAAGCATCTCAATTCACGGATTATTTACCCGCATAAAAAGCACAACAGGAGACATGCTAAGGCAAACATTAGGAACATTGAGAAAAGAAGGCGTAGGCACAGATGATATTATTGCTTTCACGTTTGGGTTTTTGCAAGTTCCTTTACCAAGTAGATTAGAAGACCGGCTAGTTCAAAATATCTGATTTGGCAGTCATTCCTTTTGTGGGATGGATAGTTAGTTTTTCGGCATTAGTATTTGGACTGGGAGGATATGTTATTTCCAAAAAAAGAAACATTTACCAGTCTTAGAGCCTCCAAGTCTATCTAAATTCTGCAATTTCTGACAATTTTCAAAAAATGGACTACTCCGTTTGCATTTGAGCATTTGGTATTTTAAGAAGCCTAGGCAATTTTTCGTTTCCATTCTTTGTAATTTTGAATGCTCCTAAGGAATCTTCAGGGTAAATTTTAGCAAATGTGGACTCATTGACTATTTTTTTCCACAATTTAGCGGAATCACAAGTTAACTGTATGTCGGGGTCAATGACTAGCACGCCGTGATCTGGGTTTAATAATTGGAATAATTGATTTAATATTAGGTATTCCATGGGGTGATTTTGGTCATAAGCTAGTCTAAATGATCTCCAGCCGCCTAAAGCTCTGCCAGTTATTAAATCAAAACCGGGGGCTCCGTTTGCTGCTAGAAATTCTCTTATTTTTCTAGACGTATTGCCCTGCATTATGTCGCCCGCGATTAGTTTTCTGTTGTTTTTTTTATCGCTTAGGACTCTATCCTGTGTGCGTGAATCGCTTAAGGAAACAGCAAGATATCCATCTGCTGTTATTTCTTCAAAGTATCCTCCTGTTCCCATTGCATCCATGACAAAAACTGCATTTGTTTTACTTTGCCTGCCCGCTAAAAATTCGGGAATAGGGCAACCTAAAACTTCCGAAAACTCGGAATTGTATCCGGCTAAGCCAGAATTGTAAATTCCCCATGGAGTTATCCCCATGTTAGATTCCCAGGTTTCTCTGTTTGCGTGACGTTTGGATAACTCACGAGCATTACCAAACCTTGACATAAGAGATTCTTTCATGCTGCTTATTTTAACAAAAAAGAAGCGTGGATTCCATTTTTGAAAGTTTATTGCTTGAACTGCCAATTTCCCCAAAAATCTTTCCCGTTTGATATAATTTTCTAGTGACGAGACTTATTTTTATAACTCATCCGGTTGTTGAAATTGATCCAAGCAAACCTGCTGACCAATGGCTGGTTTCTAAAGATGGATGGAAAGACGTAAAAAGACTTTTGAAAAAATCTTTTTGGAGTCAGGTTGACAAGATTTATTCAAGCCAGGAGAATAAAGCAAAGAGGGTAGCGGAAGAGATTGCGGAAAATTTCGGAAATCTGCATTTTAATACTCCAATTACACTTTTGGGCGAAATAGACAGAAGCTCCACGGGATTTCTTGAAAGGGAAACGTATGACAAAGCAATTGAAGAATTTTACCGCTATCCTGATAAAAGTTTTAAAGGTTGGGAAACGTCAAGAGCGGCAACAGAAAGAATCGTAGCGGTTGTATCGGAAATCATGAAAGAAAATAAAGACAAAACTATTGCAATAGTAGGACATGGAGCAACCGGAACTTTACTCGCATGTCATGTTAAAGGAATTCCGCCAACCATAAAAGAAGACCCCAGAGTCAACGGGTGCATTATGGTTTACGACTGGGATAAAAAACAAATACTATCTCCTTGGGAAAAATATTAAAACATTTTATTTTGATATAATTTCTCCGC
>JBBDZP010000032.1:4028-25671 GCA_040900105.1 Candidatus Levyibacteriota bacterium
TATAATTTCTCCGCGGATGTTTCCCGTTTTGATATAATAGCTTCATGGCGGAAGCAACAGTAGGCCTCAAGTTGGAACAAAAAAGGTTTGTAGTAAATCCGGAATCATTGGGAGGCATGGAAAAGATAAAGTCCACGTTCAATGAGTTAAAAGAAGAATTCCCATGGTTAAGTGGCTTGGGATTTTTTGGATCCAGAACGAAAGGCATGGAGTCTGAAGGGTCAGATTACGACATTTGTGTTTTCTACAATATGAACAGAATGCCTGAAGAGAAACAAGTTTTACTAGGCGGTACAGAGGACTGGGATAGAATTCGCGAGAGAATTGAAAAAGGGCTTGGGGTTAAGCTAGATTCTCGTTTTTCTCGTCTTGCAGGAGGGTTACATATAAACATTAGCAAAGGAGCAACGAATAACAGAGTAGAGAATTTTATAAAAGCCGCAGAACCTTTTGTTAATAGAAAGGTTGACAAAACAGAACTTATGCACGCCATTGGTATTCCTTCAACGCAAGATTTATATTCACAATTTTTTCTGGCAGTTGGAGACGAAGTTTATGAGAGCAGAAAATACATTCTAGATCAGCTAAGAGACCACGAAAACGGTGAGGAATATTTCAAAATGCTAATGGATGCTTTGGGATGGTTTGAGAGAGGGCTTGATCAGCCTTCAAAACCACACATTCCTTATAGAAGATATCCTCAAACAATAGAACAAGCAGAAAAGTATTTCCTAACAAAATAGAAAAAAGTTAATTTTTCCTTGTTAGGTTTTGACCGCAGAAGGTCTCCGCTATATATTAATCTTCTGTTATAATTACTCTGTGATTATTACGAAAAAAGAACCTTACACAGAGGCGGAAATAGAAGAACTTAAGGAAAAATTTGGCAGTTATATAAAAACGGTTATAGACTTGAAAAAGAAAATTTGTTCGGCAGGCGCTGACCGCCATTTTGAGTCTGAAAAAATTCTTCTGGAGCAAGGCTCAATCCAGCAGGATTTGTGGGGCGGGGGAATAGATTTGGAAACCAAAACCATAGATTGTAATTCATTTATAAACGTAAGACCTGCGGATAACAATAAAAGCAATGAGCTCCTGGACTCAAAAAAGCGCAGAGAATTTGAAAAAATTACAAAATACTTTTTCAAAAGCATTTATGAGTAAAAATCAAATAATTTTATCTTCTATGGCAATGGATTTAAAAAGGGCGGCCTTAGGATATCATCGTGGCTCCAACACGATAGCGGATAGGTTTTTGCTGGAAGCGATAAAACGAAAAAATGAAGTAGATTCTAGCACGGTTAGGCCTTATTTGCGTAAGCTCCTTTTTGGAATTGATAAGTTGGTAAAAGAAAAAGATACGGATAGAATAGCCGAGGATTTGCTAATGTATAGTACTCTTTTCCAAAACGCCGCGCTACGTCCATAACTTCAAAGTCATTTATGCCTCGTGGGGGTTTTGGACGCGGGGGTTTGATGTTTGGCCTCTTTCTTGATACAATTCCCACCTATGTCGGCGGAGGTGGAGCATTTTAGAGTAAGGCGAGACTTAAAGGCAGCTTGCTGTTTATCTTTCTCCGGACGAAGACTACATTGGGGAAAGCATGCCGGAAAATTTAAGCCCTCTTGCAATTAGGTAAAATACACAAGCAGCTTAAAGTAAAGTAGGATTTGGGTGCGATTTAAAGAGAATTAAGCGCTTCCTGGGCGCTTTTAAGATTCACGTTGTAAAAAACTGCTTTTTCAAATTCCGTTCTTGCAAGTTCTATATTTCCTTGCTTTTTATATATTTCTCCGCGGATAAGATAAAGCTCTGAAAAGGCACGGTTATAGTTATTTAATATCCCGTCCGTTAGTTGAAAAACTCTATCATAATTTCCCAGCTCAAAGTAAGCCTGAACTGGTTCTATCTGGTACCAGAGAGTTCTAAATGTGAGTTGGGGTCTTACTTTTTCAAATTCCTCAACAGATCTTTGATAGTCCCCAGTGTGGTATAGGGCAACTGAGAGATTGAATCTTGAGTAGATGTCATTTGGACTTTCATCTAGCTTGCCCTGAGCCTGCCGAAGGGCATTTTCCCAGGCAACTTGGGGGTCGTAATTTCCACCAAGAATTGCTTTTGCAATTTCTTCTTTTTCCTTGGGAACCAGGACCAGATATTCATAGTTATAGCTTTTCCATAAAAGATTAAAGTCATTGTAGGAATACCTAAGGTTTTTGTTTTGCAGGGAATCATCCTGAATCAGCTTACCCGTTGTATCATCGTACCCTCTGACAATGCGATAATGGCCTATATCTTCCCCTGCTTTTAGCAACGTTCTTGTCATAACAGGCATGTTATTTGCAATAAATTGTTTCATGATTTCCGTAGTTCCTCCCGGACGGTGAAAAGGAATAAGGCCATACTCTTGGGATTTTTCCGCAAGCTCTTCAAGAGTCGTTGACTTGTCATCATTGTCTCCCTGGGGATTTTGGTAAGGCCTAAGTGCCTGTCCTAGCTCTTGCTGAGTAACATTTATGCCGTAATAAGAAAGGGCCATGGAAAATGCGGCCGGACCGCAGTTGTTAAATGTCTGGAAAACATGGGTTCCAATAGGAATAACATAGGAAGGCGGAGGACTTGGAAGCGGTGAAGGCGTAGGATCAAGCAGGGTGGTCGATTGTTCAATTAGGGATGAAAATCCGGATTTTTTTATGGTATTATTATCCATGTTGTTTTGAAAGATGAAGAGAAAATACCCAGCAAAAAACGAGCCCAAAAAGGCAGCTAAAACAAAAAGCAGCAATAGTTTCTTACGTTTTATGAAATTCATTTCTTTTTCTTTTTCCGCACAACAATTAGTTTTTGTTTTTCTTGCATTTATTGCAGGGATAATTCTTGGTGCGGGAGTTGTCTATTATATCAGGTCTGAGCCCAGCATTCCAGCAAAACAGACTACTAAAGAATCCTATTGGTTACTTTTGCACAGAAAATCAAACAGGGAATTTTTGTATAAAGGAATCCCAGGAGATGAAGAAAAAAGTATGCTTGTTAAAGAGTTTACGGTTAAAACGGGTATTCCCGGGGAAAAGCCAACTCCGCTACCGCATCTCTTAAGGCGTGAATACTGGGTGATTATTGGAAAGATGGAAGCCAGAGATAATCCGGAAACAGCTCCATATTTTTTGACCCTTGATGTGCCTTCCTCAGACCTTGAGCCCTATGGCCCAACGCCATACGTTGAATGTGGGGGGCAATGTAATTGGGAATTGTTTGGTGACTTTGGCCTCCATGGGGTAAACGGAGATATGCAAAAATTGTCAAAAGATAATCCGGGGAGCTCCGGATGTATACGGCACAGTGACCAAGATATTACATATTTATATAATCTTCTCGACCCAAACAAGGAGGAGGTAAGGTATTATATAAAAGACATATAAATGGAAGAAAACTCTATAATCCCAGAAAATGATTCCTTTTTTCATAAGTTCCAAACTAAACTGCAGCAGTTTAATGGCAGTAAGTTTTTAATAGCTGTTTTGGCTGGGATTTTTGTTGTTGGAGCTTTATCTGGGTATCTAATTTTTAAGAATGCAGGTTCCGCAAAGAAGCTTTCCGAAGGCTCCATATCTCTGCCAAACTTCGCAGTGACTCCAACACCCACGCCTTTGCCTTTTGCGGAAATTACCATCCCATATCTAAGAGAGAGAAGATACGAGAGCAGATTGGGAGAGTTGGAGCGTGTTTCGGCCAATCAAAACTATACATCTTATCTCACAAACTATGACTCTGACGGATTTAAAATTAACGCGCAATTGACTAAACCCACCGGAGAAACGCCAGAAGGCGGATGGCCGGCGATTACTTTTGTCCATGGATATATTCCGCCTGCAAATTACCAAACACTTGGTAGTTACTCCTCTTACGTTGATTATCTTGCCAGTAATGGTTTTGTAGTCTTTAAAATTGATCTTAGGGGTCATGGAGATTCGGAAGGAGAGCCGGGCGGTTCTTACTACTCTTCAGACTACATAATTGATGTACTAAACGCCAGAGCGGCACTTCAGGCCTCTGATTTTGTTAACCCAGGCAAAATTGGCCTTTGGGGACATAGTATGGCAGGTAATGTTGTAGCCCGCGCACTGGCCGCGCAACCCGAAATTCCCGCAGTGGTGATTTTTGCCGGAGCTGTTTATACGTATTCGGATTTTTCGGAGTTTAGTATTGAAGATAATTCTTACCAGCCTCCGCCAACAGACTCTCCCGCAAGAAGAAAAAGAAATGAAATGTTTGAAAAGTACGGGCAGTTTGATCCGAATTCGGATTTCTGGAAACAGGTGCCTATGACAAATTATCTAGCTGATATAAAGGGTGCAATTCAAATAAATCATGCAGTGGATGATCCGGTGGTTGATATTGCTTATAGCCGTAATTTAAACAGCTTGCTTGATGAAACTTCTATACCACACGAGCTTAACGAATATCCGTCAGGAGGGCACAACTTTACAGGGACAACTTTTAATCAGGCAATGAGAAACACGGTAGAATTCTTTAGGGAGAATTTATAGCTATTCCGTCAAGTCTTCTTTTTTAAAAGTTTCTTTGATCTCCTGGTAGGAAGTTGTTTCTTTTCTCTTTCTGTAATTTTTTAATTTGTGGTTTCCAAATTCAATAAAAACGGGAAGAAGAGATACAAGGATGATTCCAACCACTGCAAATTCAAAGTTTTCTTTTATAAACTGCGAGCCTCCAAAGAAGTATCCTGCGAATGTTAAGCTGGTTACCCAAATAAATGCTCCAGTAACATTGTAAAAAAGAAAGGTGCGGTAATGCATCTTTCCAACACCCGCTACAAACGGTGCAAATGTTCTAATTATTGGGATAAAGCGGGCAAGAATAATTGTTTTTCCACCATGTTTTTCATAAAAGAGGCGGGTTTTTTCAAGATATATTTTGTTAAACAGTCTTGAATTCTCGCGGGAAAAAACCCGGCTTCCAAAATGGTGGCCTATCCAATAATTTACTGTGTCTCCCAAAATTGCAGCAACTAGAAGCGAGAAATAGACAGTCCATATATTCAAAAACCCTCCTCCAGCAAGCGTTCCGGCCACAAAAAGCAGGGAATCCCCGGGTAGGAACGGTGTTACTACAAGGCCGGTTTCCGCAAAAACTATTAGAAATAAAACAACATAGGAGAAGGGTCCTACTGTATCAATGACAATTTTGAGGTAGTCTTCAAAATGCAGAATAAAATCAATAATCTCCATAAAAATAAAGTATACCAGAAATGTGGCGTGTGAGTCCAAGGAGTATAATAAAATAGCAGTATGTTTGAAGATAGAAGAGCGGCAGGAGTGCAACTTGCTAAAGATTTAAGGGGATACAAAGATAATGCTATTGTCTTGGCACTTCCTCGTGGAGGAGTAGAAGTGGGAGCTGAGGTAGCAAAAGCGCTAAGTGTCCCTTTTGACGTTATTATTGCCCGAAAGCTTGGCGCGCCCCATAACCCGGAACTTGGAATAGGTGCTGTTTCCGAAGGGGATAGCGAAGTTCTTAGCCATCCTATTATTTCTTCACTGGGGATAACAAAGAAAGAAATACAATTGGTTAGGCGAAAGGAAGCTGCAGAGATGGAAAGGCGAATTAACTTGTATAGAGATGGAAGAGGATTACCGGAACTTTCAGGAAAAACAGTTATCCTTGTTGATGACGGACTTGCAACTGGGGTTACGGCGCAAGCTGCAATACTGGCAATTAAAAAACTCCGGCCAAGGAAGATAATTTTTGCAGCTCCGGTTTGCGCCTTGGATAGTGCGAAGAAAATAAAATCCGAAGTAGACTCTTTAATATGTACAGTAATCCCACATGACCTCACAGCAATTAGTCTTTACTATAAAAACTTTCCTCAAGTTGAAGACCAAGAAGTGATAAAGATTCTTGATGAGCATAAGGTGGGGATATTTACCATAAAGAACGGGAGATAAGGTAGTATAATTGATTATGACGAACCATGAAGGGATGAATATGAAAAATAAAAAATACATGGTACTTTTGGTTGATAGGCAAAAAGCAAAATTCTTTACACTTATTGACGGGTCTGTGGAGAGAGCAGATGAATTTAAAAATGGCCATGTTCCACAAAAAGTTCGGGCGAATGAAGAACATTATTACGGCAGAAGCGACAAGATTCTCCGTCACATAGAGGATCACCTGCACAGACACCTGACTCTTGTTTCCCAAAAAGCTGCTGCCTTTGCAAAGGAAAATCATATTACAGGAATAGTAATCGGAAGCCACAAGCCGTTATTCTCAAAGATAGAAAAACATCTTCCGCCTCATCTCTCAAAAAAAGTAAAGGGGAGATTTGTAACGGAACTTAAGGAACCATTTAATGATATTTTAAAACGTGCGAAACGTCTTATTGATCAAATAGAAAAGCAAGCTAAGATAGCAGAAAAATAAAATATGCAAATTAATACAAAAAAACATAAGTTTTTTTATTGGACGCCAAGAGTGTTGGCAATAGTATTCATCTGTTTTCTTGCCATTTTTGCGCTAGACGTGTTCATTCCCGGTAAAACATTGGGGTATTACCTTGTTGCTCTTTTTATGCACCTAATTCCAAATTTTGCTCTTGCGCTGGTTTTAGCAATTGCTTGGAAAAGACAAAATCTGGGCGGGATTTTGTTTATTCTAGCTTTTATAGCATTTTTACTTTTTTTCGGAGGAAGAGGTGTACCTTGGATTCAAACTTTACTTTTTAGCCCGCTCCTTTTGATAGGAGCACTTTTTTTAATTGGAGAGCCTAAAGATAAAAAATAGCTGGCAATTTCCCCAAAAAAATTCAGTTTGATATAATAAGTTTATGGACGTGGGAAAACTTGTTCGTGATTACCTAAAAGAGGCGCGGATGATGCAGGTTGCGACTTCAAAAGACAACCAGCCTTGGGTATGTACTCTTTACTATGCCTCAGATGATAATCAAAACATCTACTGGATATCAAAGCCCGATACAAGACACTCAAAGGAACTAATGGCAAATAAAAAAGTGGCCGTCGCAATCCCTGTTAAATTTAATACTCTGACGGTTGTTGGTCTACAAGTTGAAGGAGAAGCAGAAGAAGTTTCAAATCTCGACGAAATCAAAAAGTACGTAAAGCTTTATAGTGATAAATTTAAGCGAGGAGAAGGCTGGTATCAGGATTTTTTGCTAGGTAAAAATGAGCATAAGCTTTACAGAATAAACCCGAAAATGTTTGTCCTTTTTGACGCAGTGAATTTCCCCGACAATCCACGACAAGAAATAAGAGTTTAACTGCTGGCAATTTCCCCAAAAATTACCATTTGATATAATCTCTTTGTGAATTATCTTTTGAATTTAAAAAGAGATTTAAAAAAACTTGAAAATAAAAAAAAGGCTGCGTTTTTGCAAAGATTTTTCAAAACCGGAAAAGGGGAGTATGGGGAGGACGATGTTTTTATTGGATTAACTGTTCCTCAGTGCAGAAAAATCGCTGCCAAATATAAAGATTTAGAATTTTTGGATGTAAAAAAACTTCTATATTCTAAAATCCATGAAGAAAGGATGATCTCACTTTTCATTTTAATTTCTCAATTTGAAAAGGGAGATGAAAAGAAAAAGATTTTTGATTTTTATATTGCGAATTCGAAGAGAGTGAATAACTGGGATTTAGTTGATTCGTCGGCGCATAAAATTGCAGGTGTTTATCTTTTGAATAAACCAAAGGATGTCTTGTACAAATTTGCTAATTCTAGTAACCTTTGGCAAAAGAGGATTTCTCTTATTTCAACTTTTCATTTTATAAAATTTGAGAAATTTGATGACAGCTTAAAGCTCGCAGAAGTCTTGATTTTCGACAAACATGATTTAATTCAAAAAGCTCTGGGTTGGATGCTTAGGGAAATCGGGAAAAAAGATAAAAGTGTTGAGGTAAAATTTCTCAATAAATATTATAAGAAAATGGGAAGAACAGCTCTTCGTTATGCAATAGAACGTTTTCTGGAAGGAGAGCGTTTAAAATACCTCCACGGAAAAATCTAATCCGCTGGCAATTTCCCCAAAAAAGTTTTAGAATCTAATTGAAATGCCCAGACAAAGAAACAATGGAGAAGTTGTCCTCAAGGGAAGAGATTTCGACAAGCTAAAACTATTGTATCAATCTGCTATTGCCCTAAAAATCTACGAAGGGACTTTGATATGGTCTAGGTTTAGTGCTTTTATGGTGGTCAATACTATAATCTTCACTTTAATAGGGCTTTTGTTAAATAATCCCTGGAGCATTTATATACCTATAGCTTCTATTGTTGGAATTGTACTTACTTTTTTGTGGTTTCTTTCAACCAAACGCGGGTTTGAAGCTATAGATTACTGGACGCACTCCATAGGAGAAATCGAAGGCAAAATATTGGAAAATGAGAAAATTCCTAGCCCGTATATTAGGGGGGAAGAATACTTCAAGCAAAACCGAGAAGTTGAGTTTATTTTTAGTGGTTCAAAAAGCTCCAAAGTGTTACAAAGAGGATGTTTTACAAGATCCTTAAGCTTTTTAAATACGAGAATGACTGCATATATTACTATCTTACTGATAATTGTTATATATATTTTAATAATAGTATCATATTTTTTAGGTTGGCTTCCGGCTATTAGTCCACGTTCAAATCAGACACGACAGTTGTTCTAATTTTCCCACAAAACTTTTCGTTGTTCGGGATTTTCCCACGAAGCTAGCCGGTTTGATATAATAACCTCAATGACTTTAAAGGTTTTTTCCTGGAATATTTGGATTGATGTACACTGATAGTCAATTTGCTATAATTAGCCTCATGAATTTATCCACTGGGATTGTTGGGTTGACAGAGTTGTGATTTTGTAATACAATTTATTACATATGAGAGCCATAGTTAATATATCATTGCCGTCTCAACTTAATGCTGTTGTAGAAAAAGAAGTTGCAACCGGTCGGTTTGGCAGTAAAAGTGAATTCTTTAGAAATTTACTTCGTCTTTGGTTGGAAGGACGGCTTTTCAAAGAGTTGGAAGAGAGTAGGGAAGAGCTAAATGCTGGAAAGGGTAAGCTTTTAAAATCTCTTTCCGATCTAAGCTAAAACCCATGAATGAAAATATATTACTCCAGCAAATTTGCTAAAGGATATAAGAAGTTGCCACGTAAAATAAGGGTTCTAGCCGAAGAAAAAGAAAAAATTTTCCGTAAAGATCCATTTGATCCACGGCTCAAAACCCACAAACTTTCCGGTAAATTGGAAGATTTTTATTCTTTTTCTATTAATTATCAGTATAGAATTATTTTTGAGTTGGTGGGAGAGGACGTTTGGTTCCATTTAGTGGGGACGCATGAAGTTTATTTTTAAATTATGAATTTGTCTGTTGGAATCGTGGGGTTGCCGAACGTTGGGAAGTCTACGTTGTTTAATGCGCTTTTGAAAAAGCAGCAGGCTCTTTCTGCGAATTATCCCTTTGCCACTATTGAACCAAATGTTGGAATAGTTGGTGTTCCGGACAGTCGTTTGGAAGTTTTGGCAGACATTATTGCAAGAGATTCTTCGACTTTGTCTCAGAATGACAATATTAAGAGACCTCCGATTATTCCTGCAACTGTGGAGTTTGTAGACATTGCGGGCCTGGTTAAAGGCGCAAGTGAGGGCGCAGGGCTTGGGAATAAATTTTTATCTCACATAAGAAGCGTTGCTATTATTGCGCATGTGGTAAGAGTTTTTGAGGACCCCAATGTTATTAAGGAAGGTTCGGTCGATCCCAAGTCGGATTATGAAATTGTTAGAACAGAGCTGGAACTTGCGGATTTGGATGTAAAAGGAGATTTTTTGGCTCAAAAGCCTGAAATAATAGTTCTAAATGTTTCCGAAAGCCAATACAATACGGAATCGATAAATAAAATTACAGATGAATACTCGACACTTCTTGGTAAAGATAAAAGCGACGTCATAGTAATTTCTGCGCAAATTGAGAGCGAGCTGGCGGGTTTGTCCGAGGATGAGCAGAAACAATATCTTGCAGATTTGGGACTTAATCATTCGGGACTTGAAAGACTTATTCAAAAAGCCTATGAAAAGCTGGGTCTTATTTCATTTCTAACGGCGGGAGAAAAAGAAGTAAAAGCGTGGACTGTTCGACTCGGTTCAGATGCGGTTTCTGCGGCAGGAGAGATTCATACGGATTTCATGAAAAAATTTATAAAAGCAGAAGTTGTTCCTTATTCCGACTTTGTCGCAAATAATGGTTGGAAGGGAGCCAGAGTTGCCGGAAAAAGCAGACTTGAAGGCCGCGATTATATAGTAGAGGATGGGGATGTAATAGAGTTTAAAATTGGCGCCTAGATCTTTTTTCTTGACCTATTTTGTCAGAAAGAGTAAAATCTCCACCTATGGTAAACACAGAATTAGCAAGGTTATTGCCTGACGGTCGGGGCTTGTCAGGAGATCCAGTTCCTCCTACAATCTCATTGCGAGATTTATTTGAAAGCACAGAGCCTGGAGTTGCTAAAACCGCAATGTTTCTTGCAAATGCTACTTCAACTCCTTTAAGCGGAAGAAAGAGAGGTTTTGTCCAGCATTATCAGGGCTTTGATGTAAGCGCTATAGTGAGGCCAATTGAAGAGGCAGTGCCAGGATTACATGCAGTTGTAACTTTTAGCGATGGAGACAGAGGCAGAATGCTAGCTTCTTTAGGTCAAACAAGCAGAGCAGTATCTGTGCTTGAGACATCTAGTGTATCCACCAGTACCGATTCAACAATAATTATGACAAGCCGAGAAGCGTTAGCTATTGGAGAGAGCGATTCGATTGAATCTATTAGAGCAAGAACAGTGCTGCGTACAGCTGGAACAAGAACAGCGCTGCGTACAGCAACACTTCTTGTAATCAACGGGGTTCATTTTGGGCTAACGACAAGATCAACCGACCCATCAAATAGCAAATCTGTATTAAAGAAAATTCTAGATCTGTTTCCTAATGCAGATGTTATAGGTTTTACAGCAAGAGAAGGAGTAGAGGATAGGCTTAAAGCGGAGCTTGGAGTAAAAATTGATACAATTAAATTTACACAAGGCGGGATTTTTTCTCCTAAAGAATTAAAGAGAGGCTTCAATTACGGAAGTATAAATAAAAAGGGTTCGAAACGCCGCAAGTAAAACGGAAACAACTTCAATTTTGTGCTTGCTTTTGCTTCATTCTTAAGTTAAAATATCCCCATGCGCAGTTACGAATTGGTTTTGGTTTTGCGTCCAACACTTAAAGAAGCAGACAAGAAAAAACTTACAGATACCATAAAAGGGTGGCTTGGGGTGCTTAAAGTCACAAAAGAGGAAGATTTGGGGACAAAAGCGCTTTCGTACCCAATTAAGAAGGAGACATCGGGTATATATCTAAGTTTGGTACTTGAAGGAGAAAACGTCCCGCCGGATCTTGAAAAAAGAGTTACGGCAAACGATAATATAATAAGGCACTTACTTATAAGAACTAAATGAAATTGTATTTTTGTCAAAATTTGAAAAATTTTGAAGGAGGAGAATCCAACTGAAAAGCCAAAGTCTGAGTGAAGGCGAGGACAAAGGCACTAAGTTGTGATTTGACGATATGGCAAGAAGCTTAAACAGAGTACAACTTATAGGGAATTTAACCAGAGATCCGGAGCTTAGGTATACTCCAAGCGGGACTCCCGTGTGTACGTTCTCCATCGCAACCAATAGGAACTGGACCACAGACAGCGGAGACAAGAAAGACGAAGCCGAATTTCACAGAATTGTCGCATGGCAAAAGCTTGCCGAGCTTTGCTCTCAATTTTTAGTAAAAGGAAGAAAAGTTTACGTTGAAGGAAGACTTGCAACAAGAAACTGGCAAGCACAGGATGGAACTCAAAGAAACGCAACCGAGGTTGTAATTTCGGACATGATTCTTCTTGACTCAAGAAGGCCGGAAGAGGATAGAGTGGAGGGAACACCCGAACAACCAGCGGGAGAAGCAGAGAAGCCTGCTAAGAAAACTTCAAAAAAAGGAGAAGAAGCTAAGGCTGAGGAGCCAGCAGTCGAAGAAAGAGAGGAAGAAGTAGCCCCGGACGATATTCCTTTTTAAAATTTAAAATTCAAAATGCAAACTTCAAAAAGAAGACCGTTAAAAATTGTTAAAAAATGTCAATTTTGTAAAGATAAGACCGAGCCGTCATACAAAGATGTTTCTATACTTAGGAGATATCTAAGCGAAAGAGGTAAAATCCTGTCCCGTATGAGAAGTGGAGTTTGCGCCAAACATCAGAGGGCAGTTGCGCAAAGCATAAAGCATGCAAGACACTTGGCGCTTTTGCCATTTGTTTCAAGGGAAGTTTAATCTGTCTGTTGGTAGGCAGTTGGAAGCGTATAGAGTATAGCCGCCTATGGAAAAAAGAATAAAAAAGTTTCGAGTGGTTCTAATAATCCTCATTTCACTGCTTGTTGGATACTATCTTGGCGTCACTAGAGTAAATTTTGCCTGGAAAAACTATGTTCCGCAAATATCTGTAGTAAATAAAGAGCCGCCTGCCGGTATTACCACAGTTGATTTTTCTAAGTTTTGGACAGTATGGTCTAAAATCCAGACCACATATTACGATAAGGCAAAAATAGACCCGCAAAAAATGCTTGACGGAGCAATAAGCGGAATGATAGGAAGTCTAAACGATCCATATACCCTGTATCTTCCTCCGCAGCAAAATGGTGATTTCAAAGACGGACTGGCAGGTCAATTTCAGGGAATCGGAGCAGAGCTTGGCATGAGTAATAAGCAAATCATTATAGTTGCGCCGCTCTCTGGAAGTCCTGCGGAGAAGGCCGGAATAAAAGCAGGAGACGCAATCCTTAAAGTTGACGGAAAAAGTACTGCCGGATGGGATATAAGCCAGGCAGTTAGTACTATTAGGGGTCCTAAGGGAACAAGCGTAGTTTTGACAATCATGAGAAAAGGTGAAGCAAATTCGCGGGATGTATCTATAGTAAGAGACATAATAACCGTTAAAAGCGTTGACGGGTGGGTAAAATCGGTGAAGGATATTTCCAATATAACACAGACAGACATCCTTAAAAATCATCAGGGAGACCAGATTGCTTACATAAGACTTTCCCAATTTGGAGATCAGACAAATAGAGACTGGGTGGCACTTGTAAACAAGCTGACAGTAGATACCAAAAAAGAAAATTTTAAAGGAGTAGTGCTTGACCTGCGAAACAATCCCGGAGGCTATCTAACTGACGCTACATTTATTGCGGCTGAGTTTTTAAATGAGGGGACAACTGTAGTAATTCAGGATAGCGGGAATGATAAGCAGGTGCTTAAAGCCTCACGGAAAGGAATGTTTTTAGAAACTCCACTTATTGTATTAATTAATAAGGGTTCGGCTTCGGCATCCGAAATTGTTTCGGGCGCTACACAGGACTGGGGTAGAGCAAAGCTTATTGGAGAAACTTCCTTTGGAAAAGGAACAATCCAACAAGCAGAAGATTTAGGAGATGGGGCGGGACTTCACATAACCATAGCAAAATGGCTTACCCCCAAAGAGCGCTGGATTCACGGAACAGGGTTAACACCGGACATTGCGGTTTCTCTGGACGCAAATGAAGGATCCCGTGATAATCAACTTGAAAAAGCACTTGAAGAACTAGTAAAATAAGCTCGTTTCATGAGAAAATTAATAGTCCTAATAGTTATCTTAGCCGTACTTCTGGCTGTAATAAGCGCAGTTTCCTCATATTTCCCCTCATTAAACAATCTGGTAGGACAGGACATTCAACTGCCAAGAGAGAGCGTAAAAGTTATTACAGAAGAATCTATTGTTATAGATGCTGTCAAGAATGTTGGCCCGTCTGTTGTTACAGTTGCTGAGAGTACTGTCCAAAATATTGATCCATTTCTTGGACGCAGGAATCTGGGGCCGCAAAATATAGGAACGGGGTTTGTAGTTTCAGACACGGGGCTTATAATAACCAATAAGCACGTTGTTTCTGAGGTTGGCGTCAAATTTCAGATTATTACCAATAAGGATAAGAAATACGATGTGCAAAAAATATACAGAGACCCTCTTAATGATATTGCGATACTTCAAATTGATGTTACCCAAAACGCAGGAGAAAAGTTAAAGCCGGTCACTCTTGGAGACTCGTCAAAACTGCAAGTTGGTCAATTTGTAATCGCAATAGGAACTGCTCTTGGGGAATTTAGCAACACTGTAACAACTGGTGTAGTTTCGGGTCTGGGCAGAGGAATAATAGCAGGTGACCGGTTCCAGGGATTTATTGAGCAACTGGATAATGTAATACAAACCGATGCAGCAATTAATCCGGGAAACAGTGGCGGACCTCTTCTAAACTCTCAAGGGCATGTAATAGGGGTAGCAATAGCAGTTGCTCAGGGTGGGGAGAATATTGGCTTTGCTCTTCCGATTAATTTGATAAAAGACAGTATCAAAAGTTTCAATGAGGGAGGACAATTCAACAGGCCATATTTGGGAGTTGTCTACAGAATGTTAAGTAAAGATGCAGCTCTCTTGAATGAAGTTCCAGTTGGCGCATATGTGCAGAGTGTAGTTTCAGGTAGCCCTGCAGACAAAGCAGGACTTGATACCGGCGATATAATTACCAGAATTGACGGGCAGAACATTGGAGACGAGCTGAGTTCTGTAATTGCCAAGAAAAAAGTGGGGGATAAAATTAACCTAAGCGTTTTTAGAGATGGTAAGACAATGGATATTTCTGCAACTTTAGAAGCCGCCCCAAACCAATAAAATATGGCCTTAATCCAAGAAAATGTCACACTCGCGGAGTATTCGAGTTTTAAGATTGGTGGAAATGCAAGATATTTTCTGCAGATTACAAGCGTAGGCGAGTTGATCTCAGGGCTAAAGGAGTGGGGGAAATTATCTTCTAATTTTGACGAGCAAGGGAAAAGAATTTTTATTCTCGGCGGCGGAACAAATTTGCTTGTTTCCGACAATGGTTTTTCTGGCCTTATTATTCACGTTAACATTAAATCCTTAGAGGTTAGTGGCGAAACTGTAAAAATTGGTGCGGGGAATTTGATACCTGACTTACTTAACTGCTGTGTTGATAATTCACTTTCTGGTTTTGAGTGGGCAGGCGGCCTTCCAGGAAGCGTTGGTGGAGCGGTTAGGGGTAACGCTGGTGCATTTGGAGGAGAGACAAAGGATAACGTTCTGGAAGTTGAAAGTCTGGACATCAGTACTCTGGGGTTAAAAATTAGAAAAAATGCGGAATGCAAATTTGCGTATAGAGATAGCATTTACAAGAGTGGGGAAGGGAAAAATGAGATTATAGTGTCGGCAACTTTTAATTTGCAAAAAGGGAATAAGGAAGAAATAAGAAAAACAATTGAAGAGAAGATAAATTACAGAGAGATAAAGCACCCCCTAAACTTTCCTAACGCAGGGAGCATTTTTAAAAACGTAAATGTTAAAGGAGTCCCTGGATCTATTGTTGCGCAGTTTCAGGAATACATTAAAAATGATCCGTTTCCCGTAATTCCTACTGCTAAAATTCTTATCAAGGCTGGTCTTAAGGGAAAAAAGGTTGGCGGAGCGCAGGTGTCCGAACAGCACCCAAATTTCATTGTCAATGTTAGCAATGCCCGTTCATCTGACGTTAAAGATCTAATAGAGCTTGAAAGGGAAGCCGTAAAGCAAAGATTGGGAATAGATTTGGAAGTTGAAGTGATGTTTGTAGAATGAATCCGCGCTGAGGTCGCCCACGAAAATTTTCTCGTTCTCAATTATTGCCTTATGATGCCGTAGCCGGGGAAGAAGTCTAACCTAATTCTGTTTTCGGGCAATCTTATGTCTTCCTTTAATAGTTTTTCGAAAGCTTCTGTCATTGGCTCAGGTCCAGAAACATAAATCATAGGCTCATCTCCGATTTCATCTATTGCTCTTTGAATATCTTCTTTTTCAATATGTTTAGGACTAACAAAATATCTGATTCGGAAACTGGGATGCTTGATAGCTAGGGTTTCTAGTTCTTCCTTGAAAAGGAAGTTATTGTCAGAATTTGCATAGAGCAGTACGGCGCTTACTGGGATACTCTTGTGGTCTAAGTCCAGCAATATGCTTCTGTAAGGTGTAATACCAATTCCTCCGGAAAGGAAAACAAAATTTTTCCTGGGATCATCAATGGTAAAGTCTCCGTCTGGGTCAGTTGCTTCGATTGTGCTTCCAATTTTCATTCTTGACAACCTATTTTTAAAACTAGAACACTTACTGGAAATTCTAGTAGTAATATGAATGTTTTTTTCAAAGGGCGAAGCTGAATTTGTGAAATATCTAGTTACTCCTCGTTCATCTGGGTTTTGGTGGGGCAGGGTATAGAAAAGAAACTGTCCTGCTTTCCATTCAATCGGCGTTTTACTTTTGAAAATAAAGGTTACAGCGTCTCCGGATTCCCTTTTTTTATCCACTAGCTCAATTTTCATATTTCTAATATACTATATAGAATACCTTTATGGGAAATATCTTCTTTGAGATAACAGTTATCATTTGTTTGGCTGCTTTTCTTTCCTTAATTTTTCGTTTTTTAAGACAACCACCTATCCTTGCATATATTTTAACTGGCGTAATTTTGGGTCCTCTTGGCTTTCTTCACTTACAAGGAGGAGAGGTACTGCGATCTTTGTCTGAAATAGGGATTACACTTCTTCTTTTTATGCTTGGACTGGAACTTAAATTCTCAGAACTAAAATCGGTAGGCAAGGTGTCCCTTATTATTGGATTGGGGCAGGTAATCTTTACCTCGGCAGTAGGATATTTTATATCTATCGCGCTAGGATTTTCGCAGATAACGTCTTTTTATTTAAGTATTGCCCTTGCATTTTCAAGCACTATAATTATAGTAAAACTTCTTTCCGATAAAAAGGACTTAAACAGTCTTTATGGAAAAATATCGGTTGGATTTCTTCTCGTACAGGATTTTGTAGCAATAATTGCTCTTATCTTTCTCTCCGGATTTACCGCAGGGGATTCCCTGTCTCCCGCAAGTTTTATTGTATTAACTCTAAAAGCAGTAGTCCTATTTGCCGCAGTTATACTCACCAGCAGACATCTTATACCCGCTATAGTTAATAGAATCGCACATAGCCACGAGACTCTTTTTTTGTTTAGTATTGCATGGGCATTTGGAATGTCTGCGCTGGTAAGCTCTCCTCTTGTAGGGTTTTCTATAGAGATCGGAGGGTTTTTAGCCGGCCTTTCCCTTGCAAATTCTTTTGAAAGTAGTCAAATTGCAACCAGAATAAGACCGCTGAGGGATTTTTTTATAACAATTTTCTTTGTAACGTTGGGAATGAGTATGTTAATTTCGGAATTTTCATCTGTTTTAATACCGGGATTAATTCTTTCAGCATTTGTTCTTATAGGGAATCCTTTAATTGTTATGGTTATTATGGGAGTATTGGGATACAGAAAAAGAACAGGCTTTTTAACAGGACTTACAGTCGCACAAATTTCCGAATTCTCACTAATAGTGATATATATGGGTAACAGAATTGGGCATGTTTCAGATCGGGTTGTTTCCTTAGTTACTTTTGTCGGTGCGGTAACGTTTGTAGCGTCAACTTATATGATTCTTAATGGTAACCATCTTTATAAAATCATATCTCCGTATCTTGGAATGTTTGAAAGAAACAAAATAAAGGAGAAGAATATTAGCTCGGAACAGTTTGAAGATCATGTTGTTTTGATTGGCGCAAGAAGAATGGGTGAAAGAATTCTTGAAGCATTGATTAAGAACAAAGATACAAAAATAGTAGTTGTTGACTTTGACCCGAATATTGTAGGAGATTTGCAAGAAGACAATATAACAACTTTTTACGGAGATATAGCAGATCCGGAAATTCAGGAATTGGCAGGAATTACTAAAGCAAAATTAATAATTTCAACAGTTTCCGACGTGGAGGATAACATTCTTCTTTTAAGGGCAGTTAAAAACCTTAAGAAAAAGCCTAAAATTCTTTTGCTTGCTTTGGAAAAACATGAGGCGGTAGAGCTTTACAAAGAGGGGGCGGATTATGTTGTCCTGCCTCATATTGCAGGAGGACATCATATAGCAAAAATACTTGTTGAGGACGACCACATGGAACTTATCGAAAAATATAAAGAAAAAGAAATGCCTCTTTTATTGAGTTAGTTTAATATCAAACCTGCGCGATTGTAACGTCTTTTATAACCTCGTCAATTTCTCCAGACATAAGAGAGAGCAAATTGTGCCAGCTTTTATTGATTCTGTGATCCGTAAGTCTGTCTTGAGGAAAATTATATGTCCTAATTTTTTCCGCCCTCATGCCACGGCCTACCTGAGTTGATTTAATGGAAGCAAGTTGAGATTGCTTTTTTTCAATTTCTATTTCCCAAAGCTTTGCACGCAGAATTTTCATTGCGTTTTCTCTATTTTGAGCCTGGTGTCTTTCTGTCTGCGCTGTTACAACAATGCCCGTTGGCTTGTGCTTTATTCTTACGGCAGTTGAGACTTTATTTACGTTTTGTCCCCCATGGCCGCCTGCTCTGTAAGCATCAAATTCTAAATCCGCTGGGTTTATGTGTAGGTCAATATCATCAAGTTGGGGAAGTACGGAAACCGTCGCGGTAGATGTATGAACTCTGCCTCTTTTTTCCGTTAGTGGAACTCGCTGCACTCTGTGTACGCCTGCTTCGTATTTGAAAAGACCAAAAGGGGTTTTTGTTTTATGACCCGAAATTTTAATTACGCCCTCATCAACCTGCTCTACGTTAAAACCGGCCTGCTGTGCGTACCTTGAGTACATTCTAAGAAGCTCATCTGCCCACTGCTTTGCTTCTTCTCCTCCCGCTGCGCCTTTTATATCTAATAGAACATTCCGTTCGTCCAGATTTTCATCGGGTGTTTTCTGGCTTGCAGCTAATTCTTCTTCCAGTTTCTTCTTCTGTATTTCAAGTTCACCTAACTCTTCTCTTGCTAAACTTCCCAATAGGGGATCTGAAAGAAGCGTTTTTACCTCTTCTATTTTTTTATTAATCTCGGCAAGTTGTACTTTTCTATAATCGTCCATAAACTAGTCGCTAGCAACTAGTGGCTAGTGTGGTTATTTAGCTGCCATTAACATTTCTCGCAATGTCTTGGGGGCGTTGTCGGCTGCTTTTCTCTCCTCTATTTTCTTTGCCTTTTTAACAACGTAAGTTTGCGCAACTTTTTGTTTGTCCTGGAATTTTTGGATTCTTGAAGCGCTATCAACAAATTTCTGCTCGCCGGTGTAGAACGGGTGACACTTATTACAAAGCTCCACATGAATAACTTCCCGTGTTGAACCTACGGTAAATTTATTTCCACAAGCACAAGTTACCTGCGCTTCAAAAAATTGTGGGTGAATTCCTGCTTTCATAGCTTTATTATACCTAAATTAGGGGTTTAAATCAAGCTCAATAAGGGTATTTTTCCGGATCAACAGATCCTTTCTTTTTCGATGTAATGTAATAAGTTGGAATCGTGGATTCAAGGTGCGCTCTTAGGAAGTCAGCTCTATTTTTTAGGTTTCTGCTTGTAATAGAGTTCAATAACCTTTCAGAGTCATCCCTACTGCGAGAGTGGTTGATTGGGTATCCCTCTTTACCTATCAGTCCACTTTCTCTCATCATAGTTCGAAACTTAACTCTGGGAGTATCAGCTATTATTCCTACGGTGTTTCTTGATAACTGATGCCCTCCTACAAATTCAAAAGCTGATACTGTCTGGCCTTCAAAAATAACGTACACACTAGCTCCAATGGCTGTAATATTAACTCTACTGTCAAATAGACTTCTCACCATATCTTTTGCCTGTTCAAGTCTTATCTTATCTATATTTTCTCCCTGCTCTCTTACTATATTGGGCCAGAACCCATCCAAGGTTTTCCTCATGATTTCCTTCCATGGAGATAGCGTAAGATGTCTTTGGGTAGGAGAATTTTCTATGGATTTCACAATAAGCAAATCACCTAAGGCCACTATATCTCTTCCTTGCAAAGGACCATTTGTTGATAAATGAGGTACGTATTCTTGTGCCAAAAAAAGCGGATCGTCAGGAGATCTCTGATAAAACGGCTGATCATCTCTAACCCTAAACCATCTTGCGCTTACGTAGTCCTTTGGTATTCCGCATAAAGACAAGGCTTGACAGAGGATAGAGTTATCCATGGGTCTGTCTTCCATTTCTCTTGCTACAATATTATCAAACGGCTCGAATTTTATGTTGTGGGGGGCGATGAGTCTTTTCTTGTAGGGAGATTTATCCAACTGAGGGTATGTTTCAAGTAATGCCTGAGTAGCAATCCCTAAAGTTTTCAGCACTAATTCGCCCCTTGATATCTCAATTGTTGTTCCTGGTCGAATATCTGGTGACATAGGGTGGTATTATAGCGCAAACGGTCAATTAACTGAAGTCTTTAATAAGTTTTTCGAGGGTTGCAGGTTTTTGGTCGCCGGTTTTCATATCTCGTAAGGTTACTGTTCCGTTCTTTGCTTCTTCTGGACCAATGATTACAACATAGGGAATGTTTTTTAGACTCGCATATTTTAACTGCTTATCAAGTTTGCTTTCTGCATCTAGCCATAGCTCTGTATTTATTCCTTTATTTCTAAGTTCGTTGGCCACTTTGATTGACTCTTCGCCGAGTTCCATAGAAAAAACCGTTACCAAAACCTTAGCGGTGGATTCGAGGTCGGCAAGTAGATTTTTTTCTTCTAAAACCTCAATCGTTCTGTCAAATCCAAGCCCAAATCCTACTGCCGGAATGTCGCGTCCTGCAAAAGTTCCAATCAGATTATCATATCGTCCACCGCTGCAAAGAGAATTTACTGAGTCATCTATGACTGTTTCAAAGATTATTCCTGTATAGTAGTCTAATCCTCTTGCAAGAGTAGGTTCGTATCTAACCTTAGAGATGTCCAGACTCATTTCTTTTAAGAATTCAAAAATCATCTTAATGTCATCTGTCTGGGGTTTGTTGGAAAGGGTAGAGAGGATTTCTTTTGCTTCAGAGTTACTCACTCCTTTCTCTATCATTTCGGAAAGCACAGCGCTTTCTCCAATTTTACCGAGCTTATCAATCGCAGAAATTATTTTTTTATCTAAATTTTCAAGGTTTTTTCTATCATTTATTTTTATAGTTACCTCAAGTCCAAGAGCTTCGTAAATCGCAAAGACTAAAGCAATAATTTCGGCGTCTGCGACCAAAGATGAGGTTCCTACAATATCTGCGTCACACTGCAGAAACTCTCGGAATCTTCCTTTTTGAGGGTTTTCTCCTCTCCAGACATTCTGGATCTGGTATCTTTTAAATGGGGTAGGAAGTAGGGGTTGGCCTTGTGGTGAGCTTGTCGAACCATATTGTGCCACCACGCGGGCAAGTGGGACTGTTTGGTCATATCTTAAGGCTACTTCGTCTCCGCCACGAGTTTTAAAGTCATAAATTAATTTTTCTTCCTCTCCATATTTTCCCTTAAGGACTTCCGCGTACTCCAGAGCAGGGGTTTCAAGAGGTTCAAAGCCATAAGATTCAAACACCCCGCGGATCTTGTCAATCACGTATTGGCGTTTTTTGGCCTCTTTAGGCAAAAAATCCCTAAAACCTT
>JBBDZP010000033.1:0-3763 GCA_040900105.1 Candidatus Levyibacteriota bacterium
TAGATAATGGAGGATTGAGGGTAGTCTGCCAGTCGGCGGATTGAAGATTGAATATCGAAGATAGATTAGTAGGCTTCCTGCTTTTGCAACGAGACTTGGAGTTTGCTATCAATAGGGGTTTAACCCCTAAGAGCGTTGTTTTAGTAAGAAATGGTGATGTAGGGGAGGAGGTAACGCATTTTTTGTTGGATTTTAATACCGATTTACTGGCTTCCTCAAGAAACCTCGAAAGCTTTATTTTATAATCTTTTGTCCCAATTTTTTTGCTTCATCAAGAAAGAAATTTTGCCAATCTTTTTCATCCAAGTTCTCTTTTAGTTTCGGGTAATCTTTCAGCTCTTTTACCAAAAAGAACTGCGAACCGAGTTTTAGAGGATCAACATGTGAATCGAATTTGATTTTAGCTTTTTTGATGAGTTCATCAATTGTAAAATTTTGTTTTTTTATTATCATAAAAAGATCCATAAAATCTCTACTTCGGGGCCTTTGATAAATAGTAAAAAGTTTGTTGACAGCTATATCCTCAATGCTGTCAACTTTTATGCCCAGCTGTTCTTTTGGCTCATTAATTTGAGCAAAAGGGTAGTAGGTGAATTCGAGCTTCAATCTTTGGTCTTCGAAATCAAGAAAAAATAAATTACGGTTAAAGCTTGTATTAAATTCATAACTTTTAAATGCAAGTTCTTCTTTTATTTTTGTTAAATAAGCAATTATTTCGTCGATTTTGACTTCTTCTTCGCTGAAGAAATCCAGGTCTTCAGATAAGCGGTAGGGAATATAAAATTCTGCCAAAGCTGTGCCTCCCGAAAGATAGAACTTGTCTGAAATCGGTGACTTTCCAAAAAGAGATAGAAATTTCACTTGTTTTTTGTCCAAAATGTTCATAGGGCTAAGAGAGCAAGAAGCGCAAGTATTTTTTCTTCTGGGGGTCGATATTAAGCCTGTGAAAATATCTTTTCAGCTCTGTCGCATTGATTTTTTTTCCATCCAGTCCAAAATTTATCAACTGCTCAAGTTTCCAGATAGAATATTTAGGCGGGTATTTTGAAAGTTTTTTTATATCTGTGGACCAATTTCTCATGTCTATATTATACCATTTTGTTGAATTATAATGTTGTGCGAGCCTAGTAAGAAATGGTGGTGTAGGGGAGGGCAAATTTTATGCTATTCAGTTATCTCTTGGTTTACTCCCGTGATATAATAAATGACATGATTATTCTTTTAGAAAAGAAGATCATTCCCGTTCAGCTTGCAAATGCGTCACTTGATAGCGGTCAATAGGGGTTAAACCCCTAATCTACCCTAATCTAGGGTTAGATGCTTGATTCTTTCCAATTCCTTAGCGTAGCTTGATTGATCTAAAACAAATTTCCGATAGTCGTTCTTACTGGGGAAGATTGAGGGTAGTCTGCCAGTCGGCGGATTGAAGATTGAATATCGAAGATAGATTAGTAGGCTTCCTGCTTTTGCAACGAGACTTGGAGTTTGCTATCAAGGGCTTTAGCTATCTTTTCCAGGAATGCAATTGATGGTTTGATATTACCTCCCTCAAGTCTGGAAATGGCAGATTGTTTTGTGCCAACTTTTTCTGCCAATTGTTTTTGGCTCAAGCCCTTGTCTAATCTTTTTTGGATAACTTGGGCAATAATACTAAACTCTAATTCCAGGGCATCATAGTGCCTTTTAATTTCCGGATCTTTGAGGGCTTTTCTTTTAAATTCAGAAAACGGCATAAGTTTACTTTTAGTCATTGTATCAGAAGTATAACATATATGTTATTTAGATGTCAATGCTTTTATTCTGGTTAAAGCGATTTCAATCTCTTTTGCTGGAGTTTTTTGAGATTTCTTTAGAAAAGCATGGACAAAAATGGCCTTATTTTGATGGAAGCAATAGAAAATTCTTACTTCTTGGGATCCTCTAATCCTCAGTTCATAGAAGTTTCTGCCAAGTTGTTTGCTGTATGGCATGTCCAGTTTATTGCCAAAAGCTTCTAAAAGCTGAGTCATTCTCACTATTTTAGCTATTGTTGCTTTTTCTAAGGAGAACAGATATGTTTCTAATTTTGGATTAATAAAGGATGTTTTCATAATTTATAATGTCCAGTTAATTCACAATGAGCCAGTTAAATGCATCTCAAGATTAAAGATTACTGATTACTAATTAATGAATGAAAGTCTTGCTCTTTTTGATGAGCCCTGAAGTAATTTATATATTTACTTTCCAAAATTGCTATCTTGCATCGGTTCTCTCCAGCATCCTATACTAGACTTATCCCGTAATCCAGTCAACGGGAATAGATGAAAAGAAGATACCAATTTTTACAAGAAAATGACATCTTTGAAGCCCTGAATAAAGTTAGGGATGCTTTGCTTGCTGCCAAAAGCGGTGAAGATGTTGATGATGTAATGAACGGAATTTTGACTTTTGACGAAAGAATGAAGGTAGGGCGAAGAATCCAGATTGCTCAATGTTTACTTAATGGGATGACTATGGGTGAGATAAAGGATCTTTTGAAAGTGGGAGGGAGTACCATAGAACACGTTGCGGCGCGTCTTAGTAAATATGAAAAATGTTTTAAGCTGATAGGGGAGAGAGGCAAAAAGGTCAAAAGAGAATACGAGAACAAAGCGTACGTGCTGCATGGAGGTTCAACTAAGATTTTTAAAACCCGAGGGCACACTGGATTTAAAAGAAAATCTGTAAAACGGTAGTCTCTCCTTGACCGTAATCCAGTTGACTGGATTACGGGGGTAATCTGAAGACAAAGCTTTAAAAATTCTATTTTACTGTCTATTTTCTATATCTTATCTTTCATCATTAATCGTAATCGTCAACTAGTTGACGATTAGCCAGTTGAATGTTGTATTAAGCGCAGAGGGTAGTTGAATACCCGTTGTAAAGGATCCATTCGGCAAGCTCAGGACAGGGTTATTTGGAACTTGTCTTAGTAAGTATGGTGTTTGTCCGCCCGGATTTCCTACTGGTGTTATATAAATAAGCGAGTTTTCCGTAACCAAAGGATTAATAACAGTAAGTTGTGTCTGCTGTGCTGAAATTGTTGCAATTCCCGCAGAACCTGATGCCAAAGACTCGGTAGGAGACAGCGCAAGGGCGGGAGCGGCCAGCGACAGCTTGAGTTTATTAAAAGTGCCTGAGCCAGAAGCTATTAAGTTTCCAAGATTATCAACAGAGAGTACGGCGCTGCTGCTGGAATTTCTAATTTCTAATTTCGAATTTCTAATTTCGGAACTTGGGAGATTAAATACTAAATCTTGATCTGGAAGTGGAGAGATAATATTAGCAGCTAATCTTCCGCGCACTGTTACATCTTTTGCAAACTCCGCATTTCCCCCGACACGCAAATTACCCTCTGTATCAATATGGATCAAACCGGATAAGAAGGATATTCCGCCTTGTCTGAATGGCTGAATTTCAAGGTCTGCTCCTAGCACATTGATACTATTGTCTGCCAAAATCAGGCTTGAGTTTATTGATAGTTGACCAAAAATCGAGGTGTCCATGATTGAAGCCGGACCTAGAGCAATAAAGCCTTGGTTAAAAGTAGCAGTCGAGGCAATAATATTGCCAACTGATAACTCATAACTGCTGACTCCTAACTGTGTGGCACTGAAAGTTGCTATCGGCTCCGAATTGTTAGTAGTTATTTGTAAGTTGTTAGTCGTTGCTTGCTGGGCGGCAAGCGTTGCAATTCTTGCTTCAAGCCCTTCTATGTCATCGGCGACAATTCTTCCTGCCCTAA
>JBBDZP010000034.1:0-13545 GCA_040900105.1 Candidatus Levyibacteriota bacterium
TCCTAACTCGCCTTCTCTTTCTCTAACTTTTGTTTTTAATTCAGTCAGCGTTGGTAAGCTATCCATAGAAGAGATAATGTTTCTTCTTATTAACCGGTTAACATTTTTCTTCCAGTTAGCAACCTCACTGCCATAATTGTTCTGGCTCGGGACCTCTCTGATGGAAGTAGAAGTAAAATCTATCTTCTTAGGTTCTTGATTGTGAATACCCGTTCTTATTTCTTCTGGAGCAATTACATCAGGCATGTTTTTATAATACCAAGCAGGTGTACTTATGTAAACTCCCCGCTGCAAACACGAAACTTGCCCCTTGAGGAATTTTATAGTTTAATAAACTTATGGCAGTAGATGAACAATCAGAGGATCAACAACCTGCGGCAAATCCTCCAAAGGGGCTCGAGGGATTTGATCCCGGACAAATATCTAGATTAGAAGCCCTTCAGAAAGCACCACCGCAAGATCAGATAAATGAAGACAGAGCGAGATTTGATTACAATCCCAACGCTGATGCTGTAGAGCAAGCATTGAAAGAAGCAACAAGACAAAAAGAAGACGAAGCATTAAAAGAACAAGCACTAAAAGCCAGATCTGAAGTGTCTGAAGCCCTTAACAGAGACGTGAAAACATCAGCTCCGTATTCCTATCATGAAAACGGCATAACAGTTGACCGAAGCAAATTCAGTGTATCTAGATCATTGGTATTAAAAGATAAAAAAGATGAGAGCAGCGGACAGTTAGACGTAGACTTGGTGTATCAGAGACATGAAGGGGAATGGCAACCTCATCAGCTTATAATGAGACAGAACACAGTAGAATATCAGGACACGGAGCCAGACACCCGAAAGATGAGCATGGCAGGCATGGTAATTATAGAACCGGACGGTAATTTTACTGTAAGAAGGATATTTAGCGATTTTTCAAGTGGCGAAGTAGATGAAGATATCTCCTACACTACAAAGCCGACTGAAGATGGAAAAATACCAGAAAACACAATGACTGCTAAGTTGGCTTCAGCTTGGATAAAAGCAGTGAGTCAGCGATATACCAAGAGCGTACCCCCAGCTCCTACCACTCCCGGAAGATAATCTTCTGCTATAATAGAGCACGATGACGGCTTCTGACATTCTTCAAAAATACATTTCTTTTTTTGAAAAAAAAGATCATACTAGAATTCCAAACTCTCCGCTCGTACCCCAAAACGATCCCACAACCCTATTCACATCTTCCGGAATGCAGCCCCTTGTTCCGTATCTTTTAGGAGAAAAACACCCTGCCGGCAAAAGACTTGTGAATGTCCAAAATTGTTTTAGGGCACAGGACATAGACGAGATTGGAGACAATCGTCATACAACTTTTTTTAGAATGCTTGGAAACTGGTCTTTGGGAGATTATTTTAAGGCCGAGCAAATCCCCTGGTTTTGGGAATTCCTTACAAGCGAGCTTGGACTGCCGGTAGAAAAATTATACGTTAGCGTTTTTAACGGCTTCAATGATATCGAGAAAGATAAAGAATCGGAGCAAATCTGGAAAAAGATTTTTGAAGATGCAGGACTTGATGCACGCGAAAGAATAAATTTTTACGGCGTTGATAAAAATTGGTGGTCAAGGGCAGGACTTCCACAAAATATGCCAGAAGGAGAACCCGGGGGTCCGGACACGGAAGTCTTTTTTGACTTTGGCACTCCCCATAATAAAAAATTTGGAGAAAGCTGTAATCCTAACTGTGGATGCGGCAGATTTTTAGAAATCGGCAACTGCGTATTCATGCAGTACGTTAAAAAGAACGGCATGTTTGAAGAGCTCCCCCAAAGAAACGTGGATTTTGGCGGTGGCCTTGAAAGGCTTCTTGCCGCTTCGGAAAACCAAAATGACATTTTCCAAACTTCTCTGCTTGGTCCAATTATTAAATCCGTAGAAAAAGTGACGGGTAAGCCTTATGAGGAAAACAACGAAAAAATGAGAATTGTTATTGATCACTTTGTTGCATCCTCCTTTATAATCTCTGCAGGCGTTACCCCAGACAATAAAGAACAGGGCTATATTCTAAGAAGATTAATTAGGAGAGGCTTGGATAACCTGGGTGATTTAGAGACCTCTAATATTTTGCCTGTTCTTAAATCCATAGTTTCCCAATACAAAACTACAGATGAAAAATTGACAGAAAAATTTGAAAAAATAAAAGGCATAGTTTTGGAAGAACAGCAAGGTTACAAAGAGACACAGGAAAGAGCAAGGGAATTTATACATAGAAAGTATCCTTTGGCAGCTTTCCCCAAAGGCGGACAGGTGGGACAAACTATTGGCGACGAGATTAAAGGACTGTCAAAAATTTCCGCCGAGGATGCGTTTGTTTTATATTCAACTCATGGACTCTCCCCTACGCAAATAAAAAGCTTGGGCTTTGTCTTTAATAATCAAGAATTTGCAAGGAAAATGGAGGAGCACCAACAAATTTCAAGAGCTGGGGCAGTACAAAAATTTGCAGGAGGACTTGCGGACCATTCAGAAAAAACAGTTCTGGGACATACAGCAACCCATCTTCTTCATCAAGCCATAAGAAATCTGCTAGGAGAAAATATCCATCAGACTGGATCTAATATAACTTCCAAGCGGCTAAGGTTTGACTTTAACTACAGTAAGGCATTAACAGATGATGAAATTAAAAAACTGGAAGACACCGTAAATCAAAAGATAGAAGAAAATTTGTCTGTCCGTTTTGAAATGCTTCCCCTTGAAAAAGCAAAGGAGATTGGCGCAATTGGCTTATTTGATGAAAAGTACCAGGAAGATGTAAAAGTATATTTCATCGGCCCTTCGGCAGGCTCAGGACAAGAGGCTTACTCTAAAGAATTTTGCGGAGGACCTCACGTTGATTTTACAGGAGAGTTAAAAAGGTTTACTATAATAAAACAGGAAAATATTGGGCGCGGACAGAGAAGAATATACGCGCAGGTTGGCTAATGAAAATATCTCTCCCTTTTTTAGACAAAAAAGAAACTCTTTCATATTTCTTGGTTTTAGTTCTTAGAAATAATAAAGCAAGCGCCGTTATTTTTGAGGAGACCGGCGGCACTGTGAGAGTAGTTAATCAGGCTTCAGAAAATTTTACAGACTCGATAGAAAACGTCTCGGAGGAAGAGTTTCTGAACGTTTTGGATAAGGCAATTTCAAAGGCCGAGAGCTTACTTCCTGAAAATATTGAGACCCAAAAAACTATATTTGGAGTGAAGGAAAATTGGGCTGAAGATAGCAGAATTAAAAAAGAATATTTGGCTAAGCTCAAGAAGGCGAGCGATGAGCTGGATCTTGTTCCCATTGGCTTTCTAATAACAACCGAGGCAATAGCACATTTTTTGGCTAAAGAAGAAGGTGCCCCTATCTCCGCGATTCTTGCGGAGATAGACAGAAACTACGTTTCCGCTTCTCTAATAAGAGCAGGGAAAGTTGTGGAAACAAAAACTGCAAAACTTGAAGGTAAAGCCTCAGATACTGTTGATACGCTTCTTAAGCATTTTGAAAATGTTGAAGTCCTCCCCTCCCGGGTTATTATTTTTGGCGCAGATATGGATTTAACGCAGGATTTTATAAGTCATTCGTGGAGCAAAACTTTGCCTTTCCTACACCTTCCACAAATAAGCAATCTTGAACAGGGATTTGACGCAAAAGCAGTTTTGTCCGGGGCAGCATCGGAAATGGGATTTCAAGTTTTAGGAGAGACTACATCAAAACCTAAAACCCAATCGGAAACTAAAATTGAAATAAATGAAGGATTCGCAACAAAATCTATTCCCGATACTTCGCGGGAAGATGCAGGCGAGGAGGAAACAACGGAGAACACTGAAGACAAATCTGATTCTTTTGGATTCGTAAAAGAAAAAGACATTGCGCAAGGAAACACTGCCGCAAGTGCGGCCTCAGAACAAGAAACCGAGGATAGCCCAACTGCCACGGCCGAAGCAATTGCGGAAATTCCGCAGGAGTTGCAAGCAGAACAGTCCGAAAGTAAACCTTTACCGGCAAATGCCGCAATTATTCTAAGTGGTGCAAAAAAAGTATTAGGTAAAGTTCTTGGAGTTACAAAAAGATCCGCTTCGAGTGTGCCTGCATTTTCAAGAGGTAATAAGTTCATATTTCTTCCTCTAGGATTTTTTTTCATTTTCATTGCACTTTTGATTTTGTACTTCTTCGGTCGCAGCGCAGTAGTAACTCTTAACATTGATGCAAAAAAAATAAGCCAGACAAAAGATGTTACTTTTTCTGCCGGCTCTCCGACAGATGCAAGCAAAAATATAATAGCGGCGCAGTTTGTTGAAATAACAGAAAATGGTAGCGTCTCAACAAATGCAACGGGTAAGAAAGATATTGGGACTCCGGCAAAAGGCACCGTAACTATTTTCAATCAAAATCTATCCCCTATAACTGTTCCAGCAAATACCACCATCACATCTTCAAATAGTATTAAGTTTACAACCGACAAGTCTGTAACGGTTGCGTCGGCATCTGCAAAAGACGAATTCTCTTCAACCGATCCAGGGACTGAGAATGTAACTGTCACAGCAGAAGACATTGGAACAAATGGAAATCTTCCTTCTAATACTAAGTTCTCTTTTAGTAACGCTTCTATTGCTGCAAAGAATGATAACCCCTTCTCTGGTGGAACACAAAAAAGCATAACTGTTGTTTCAGAAAAAGATATAGCAAAACTGGAAGATGATTTAGTTAAAAACCTTGAGGAAAAAGCAAAAGAAGATATAGTCAAAAAAATATCGGGAGACAAGGTTCTTCTTCCAGTTTTCGTTAGTAATGCTTTGAGTAAAAAAGACTTTAGCAAAAAAGAGGGAGACGAAGCTAGTCAGGTAACGCTTAAGGCAGAAGTTAACTATAAAAGCGTTGCATACAATAAAAGTGATATAGTTTCTTTTGCAAAAGAGGCCATGAAGGGAGACATAAGTAATCTTGATCTTAATGAAAACAGCATTACTACAAGTGTAAAGGAAATCAAAAAAACACAAGGCAATGATGTCTCAACATCTCTTGAAATCTCGGGACTATTACTTCCAAAGATTGAACAACAGAATCTTGTAAAGGAAATTAGTGGAAAAAGTACTAAGTTTGCTGAAAATTTATTAACGAACATAAGCCAGGTATCAAGCGCCATAATTAAGATTTCCCCCAATATTCCGCTTTTCCCCAAAAATCTACCAGATGAGGGAAAAATAAGGCTCGAGATCAATTCTAATGAGTAAGACTTACTATAAAAAAGGGAATAAATTAAACTATAAAAAGTTTATAAAAGGATTGGGAATTGGACTTTTTTTACTTGGGGCTGGTGTTTCGTTTTACGTATTCTCTCCTCTTATCTTATGGCAGATATATTCCGTCCCCGCTCTTTCCTCGGGAAACGTCCAAGCTCCGATTCCAAGAAATAAAGTAGTCAATTCCCAAGTTATAGGTAGTCTTGTTGCGGGCGCTTTGGATTCTATTTCCGGTGCGGACTATACTAATGCTAAGAACTGGTTTCCTGAATTTAAAGCACAAGCTAGTTCATCAAAATCTCCCTCCTATACCATTTCAATTCCTTCAATAGACATAAGAAATGCTACGGTCTCAACCAGCGATTATGATTTATCCAAACATTTGGTAAACTATCAGGGAACATCAACTCCACCAAATTCAGGCAATACTGTAATATTTGGACATTCAACACTTCCCCAGCTTTTTGATCCAAGCGACTATAAAACTATTTTGGCTAATGCACTAAAGTTAAGAATTGGAGATGAGATTTTCACAAATATTAATGGGGTAACCTATAAATACAACATTTATAATATTTTCGTTGTTGACGCCAATGATACCTCTCTGTTTGCTCAAACTTATGACAATTCATACATCACGCTTGTCACATGCACTCCTCCAGGAACTATATGGAAAAGGCTTGTTATAAAAGCAAGACTTGAGAGGATTTAATATGGATTCATCTGACGAAGTACAACTTCAAACAAGAGCCTTGGATGCAATTAGGAAAAAATTAGTTGGAAAAAAACTAAATTATAAAGATGTTTACTCCATAATGGATGAGATAGTAAACAAAAGACTTGGGGATGTTTTAACCACCTACTTCGCTGCATCCGGATACTCAAAAGGATTTTCTAATCAAGAGCTTTACTTTCTGACAAAGGCTATGGTTGAAACCGGAGAAAGACTAAAGTTTGATGGAATAGTTGCGGATAAACATTCAATTGGCGGAATTGCAGGAACCAGAACTACTCTTATTGTTGTCCCGATTGTTGCAGCGGCTGGATTTAAAATTCCCAAAAGTTCATCCCGGGCAATAACTACTCCAACAGGAACTGCGGATGACATGGAAATACTTGCACCTGTTGAGCTTACAAAAGCAAAGATTTATGAGGTAGTCGAAAAGACTAACGGATGTCTTGTGTGGGGAGGAAAATTTAATTTGGCTCCCGCGGATGATATCTTAATAAACATTGAAAGGCCTCTGCTTTTTGAAAGCTATGACAAGGTACTTGTTTCCGTAATGGCAAAGAAAATTGCCTTTGGATCAAATCATGTCGTAATTGACATTCCTTATGGAAGGATGGCAAAGGTCCATACAATTGCCGACGCAAAGATTTTAAAGAATAAATTTGAATATTTAGCAAGAAGATTTCATATAAAAATTAGGGTATTGCTTCATAGAACTGACGAACCTGCGGGACGAGGAATTGGTCCAGTACTTGAAACGCGTGAGGCGCTGCGAGTACTAGAGCAAAAAGCAAATAGACCCGCTGATCTTGAAACAAGAAGTCTTAATCTGGCTGGTGACCTTTTAGACTTGTGCCTTATTGATTCCCCTAAAAATTTACGGGATGAAGTTAAGAATGAATACACAAATGGATTTGAGTGGGCTACAAAACTTTTACAAGACGGAAGCGCCCTCAAAAAACTTAAGGAAATTATAGAAGCACAGGGAGGAAATCCTAGAGTAACTAGCGATTCCTTAAAGCCTGGTAAATTTTCTTTTGAGGTAAAGTCACGTGGCCGCGGGGAAGTTAAACAAATTAATGGAAAAAACTTAACAATTATAGCAAAACTTCTGGGCGCTCCCATAGAAAAAGGCTCAGGAATTTATTTAAATAAAAAGGTTGGAGAAAAATTTGAAAAAGGGGAAACGATATATACATTATTTAGCCAAACCGTGTATAATCTGAAGGAAACAAAAAAAGCCTTGGAAAATTTTAAAATAATAGGCATATGAAAAGACTATTGATCCTTACTGTTGTCATTCTCCTTTTAGCTTCCGGGGGTGTAGCTTGGTGGAAAATGGGAACTTTGCCCGCAAACTCAAAAGACACCACTCCCCAGATATTTGTAATAGAAAAAGGGGAAGGCATGAGAAGTATCTCAAGTAATTTAAAAAGTAAAGGATTAATCCGTGACCCAATTGTTTTTTTTCTTCTCACAAAAAAGGAAGGTCTTGATACAAAAGTTCAGGCAGGAACCTTCAGACTAAATCCTTCTATGAGTGCTTATGATATTGCCCAAAACTTAACTCACGGAACGCTGGATATTTGGGTTACAATTCCTGAAGGAAATAGAGCTTTGGAGATTGCAGACCTTCTAGAAAAACATATTCCAACCTACTCTGCTTCCTGGAAAAATGCACTTGCGACAAATGAAGGATATCTTTTCCCAGATACTTACCTTATACCAAAAGATGCAGATGTTAGCCAGATAATTACACTAATGAGAGCCAATTTTGATACAAAATATGCAACACTTAACAACACGACAAATAGGACGCTAAATGAAATAGTGACCATCGCTTCACTTATTGAGCGCGAAGCAAGACATGCAGAAGATAGACCTTTGGTTGCATCTGTAATCATAAACAGGCTAAATATTGGCATGGCACTTAATATTGACGCTACAGTCCAATATATACTCGGTTATCAGCAAAGCGAAAAAAGATGGTGGAAAAGAAATCTTACTTTTGCTGATCTTAGAGTAAATTCTGCCTATAATACATACGTTAATCCGGGACTTCCGCCTGGCCCCATTGCAAACCCGGGATTAGCGGCAATTGAAGCGGCTATAAATCCTGCAGAAACAGATTTTCTTTATTACCTATCCGATGCAAATGGAGTTAATCACTACGCAAAAACCATTGAAGAACACAACCAAAATATAGAAAGGTATATAAAATAGCTTAGGATTTGGTAGTGCGGCGGAAGAAGCGTCTTTTTGGAACGGATGGAGAGTGACCGTTGCTCCTTGCTCCACTACTCACAGGATTGGCAACTACTTCTTCGGTAGCTTCCTTTGCTTTTCTAATGGGCCTGGGTTCCTCTTCAACTATTTCCTCCTCTGCTCTTTCAATGATATCGGATAACTCTCCAAATCCTTCTTCCGTTAAAGACTTTAGGATTTTTCTTCCTTTGTCTGTCCCCAATAGAAATACGAGTCCGCCTCCTATAAGCAGTCCAAATAAAAACCCACCTCCACCACCGTTGCTGTTGTTATCATTCATTATGTTTTCCTTTTTTTGAGTCTTTCCTAAAGAGTCCAGCCAGAGATGCTCCCGTTTTAAGCCCCATGGCAAGAGAAGAAATGCTTGAAAGGGGACCTGAAACACTTTCCGTTATCGCTCCAGCCTCATCTAAAACTTTATTTGTCTTGGCTATAGTACTACGAAGTTCTTTTAAGACAAAAAAGACTTGGATTCCCAAAATTATGAGAAGAACAGTAAGTACAATTATTACCAAAAACAGTGCTGTCTGGGCAGGATCCATAGTATTAATACACTAGCATAGCCAAAAATATAATTCAATAGGATATTTTTGAAATTTAAAATTTCAAATTTCTGATTTCTAATCAATTCCCAAATAATTAATGCCTTTAATAAAAACACAGAAGGATGTGAAGTCTGTCCATTCCTTGATCCGTCACTTTTTTGCGTATTTCTTGAGAATCGAATGAGCGAAACAGGGGGATGTCCGAGTCAACACAAGGTGATGATCGCGGAGGGGGCCACTTTCCCCCGTTGAGCGAGTGAGAGATTCGATAGAATGGAGCAAAGCAAGTGAGCGGCAGTTTCAGCTTCTCTTTGCTGTCAAAGAGAAGAGAAATAAATTATTGAGCTTTTATGCTTCTCACTACGACAGTTTCCCTACCAAATCTGTTCAGCGATCTAATAGTTATTTTATTATCTCCCGGAAATATATTAATGTCTTTCTTGAAACTTCCATTATCCTCAACTGTTACCGGCTCTTCATTTACATAGACTGTTGCGTCCGGAGCTGTTTTTCCTACAATCCGCACACTTGAAGAGGATATGACCATATTATCTTTTGGAGTTGAAACGTCAAGATTCGGTCCTAAAAATGCACCCCTGTATTGGAAAACGATATAGAAAAGAAGAGCTGTAAAAATTAATCCTCCCAACGCAACTGCCTGTTTAAGCTTAAACTTTTTAAGCGGAAAGTCGACGCTTGCTCCGAAGCCCTGCGGCAGAACTCCGTAAGTCTTATTTTCATCAAATTCGCGCCTGAAAAGTGCCAAGACCTCTTTTTTTGAAAGTCCTAAAAAATCTGCGTAATTTCTGACAAATCCCTGTGCATATGCGCCATTTGGAAGCCTGTCATATTCACTTTTTTCAATATAAGAGAGGAATGAAGACCGGATCTTGGTCGCTTGAGATGCCTCTTCCAGGGTTATTCCCTTCGCCAATCTTTCCTCCTTGAGTCTTTCTCCTGCCTTTAACATAAGCTAGTAAATTACTCTCCATGTAAACTATTTATAAACTCTTCGGCACTTCGGGACAGCACGTCTCTTGGTTTTGAACCTTCAGCGTGACCAACAAGTCCGACTGTTTCAAGCTGATCCAAAATTCTAGCTGCCCTTGAATAACCTATTGACAATTTTCTCTGAAGAAGTGACGCGGATGCTCTGTCATATTGACAAACAACTCTTATTGCTTCATCAAAAAGTGGGTCATTGCCATCACTGGTACCAACTGTTCCTTTTTTAAGCCTTAGGGATGTTGATGTAATTTCTTCCGTGTACTCAACAGCAGGACTCTTGGCTTTTAAGAAATCAACGAGCTTCTTAACTTCCTTATCGGATACATATGCTCCCTGAATTCTGGTAGGCTTTGCCTGGTCCGGTGGAATATAGAGCATGTCTCCACGTCCCAAAAGTTTTTCCGCCCCAGGACTATCTAGGATAACTCTTGAGTCAATCATTGAGGAAACGTTAAATGCAATACGACAAGGAACATTTGCTTTAATGAGTCCCGTTATAACATCAACCGATGGCCTCTGCGTTGCAATAACAAGGTGAATTCCTGTGGCACGGGCCATCTGCGCAAGTCTGGCAATAGCATCTTCAACTTCAACGGGAGCAAAAGACATAAGGTCTGCAAGTTCATCTATGAAAATAACAATATATGGAAGTGCCTGGAATCCGGCCAGTTCATTGTATGAATCAATATTTCGGACCCCCCGCTCTGCGAAGGTTTTATAACGTCTGTCCATCTCATCCATTGCCCATTTCAGCGATGCCAGAATCTTTTCAACCTCAACAATAACCGGCGTCATAAGATGTGGGATTCCATTATAACCTGTAAGCTCAACTCTTTTAGGGTCAATCATAATAAGTTTTATCTCGGAAGGGGAAGCTCTAAAAAGAAGCGTTGAAATAAATGAGTTGATAAGAACAGACTTTCCTGAACCTGTAGTTCCGGCAACAAGAACATGCGGCATCTTGGCAATATCCGCCACAACCGGACTTCCTGAAACATCAAGTCCTAAAGAAACTGTTAGTTTTGATTTACTTTTTCTCATAATATCTGATGCAAGCATTGTTTTTAGAGGTACGATTTCAAGCGAGCGGTTTGGAATTTCTATTCCTACAAGATTTCTTCCTGGAATTGGTGCTTCAATTCTAATTTGTCCCGTAGGAGCCTCTGTAGCCAGAGCCAAGTCATTTGCCAAGGATGTGATTTTGGAAACCTTTGTTCCGAGGGCAATTTCAAGCGCATACTGAGTAACAGCTGGTCCTAAATTAACCTCCGCGACTCTTGCTCCAACTCCAAAACTCTCAAGAGTTTTTTCAATAACAGAAGCCATTTTTTTAATATCTCCCCTATTTGCTTTTTGAGATTCTTCAGAAAGAAGATCCAGTGGCGGGTACTCCCACATCCCATCTGCCGCAAGGGTATTTGCAACCAGCTTGTCAGAGATAAGAGAAGGTTGCTTTTTAACAACGGGGGAGGCTTGAGCAGAAGTTGAAAAACCCTTATCTCCTTTTATTGTTAAGGGTTTATTGCCAGGAAACGGTTCATTTTTGGTTTTGAAAAAGGACAGTATTTTCTTGGGAAAAAGTCTTTGTATCACATCGCCCACAGATGACACAAAAACAGCCAACTCATCTATTGAGGTGTTGAAAAGCACTATTATCCCAACAAAAACTCCGACTAGATAAGCTAAGTATGCACCAATGTCCCCAGTTATGTCGGCGAGAGCTTGGAAAAGATAACTACCCAAAATTCCACCTTTTAAGAGTCCATCTAAGGCTACAAAAAAGATTAGAAATCCCAAAGCCACATGAGGACGGGACAAAAATAGCTTGAGACGTAAAAACAAAAAGCCAAAAAGAATAAGAACTAGAGGAAAAAGGTAGGCAGCTCTCCCAAAATAACTTAGTATAATATCATTTACTACAGTTAGAGAATCTTCACCCCTTGAGAAAGAAAGTCCCAGGATTATTCCGGCAAGAATTAGTCCAAAAGAAAAAATTGAATATACAGTTTCGTTTTTAAGCTTTAACTTAAATTTTCTTTTTCTATAATGTCTTCTTGCCATACAATATATTATAAGGTCTTTGAGTCTAAACCTCAATTACAACAGGAATAATTAGGGGACGGCGCCTCGTTGCCCTGAAAATTGTAGTCTCACAAACTTCGCTTATTATCTGTCTTATGTGAATAACGTTTGTGATGCGACCGCGGTTTTTGGATAGTGATTTTTTAAGTTCCTTAGGAACTCTTTCATTTATCAAAGCCGAATCTTTAGTAGGAAGTCCGCGTATTATAATTGTGGGTTTATTTATTATTTGTCCTGTCTGGACATCAACCTCTGTCATTACAACAACAATTCCTCCTTGGGAAATTTTTTGTCTATCGCGGATAACAAACTGTTCAATTTCTCCACCTGAAATCTCATCAACGTAAACATTTCTTACCGGAATCTTTTTCCCAAGTTTGGCTCCACTGCGGGAAAAGATAATTTCCTGCCCATCTTCAATAAGAAAAGTGTTCTGTTTTCTGAATCCGTTGCTTTCCATCAAACTTCCATACGCTGCCATATGTCTGAAATTCCCTCCTATAGGCACCAAATTGTGAGGTCTTACCATAGATAACAGCTCAAGCATTTCATCTTGGGAAGCGTGACCTGAAACATGAATATTTTCTTTAAAACCGGAGTATAAAACGCGACAGCCTTTCTTGGCGATTGTATCAATAAGCTCGTAGACTAAAAGTTCATTTCCTGGAATTGGGTCGGATGAAAAAATAACCGTATCCACACTCTTCAATTTAATTTCCCTATGCTCCCCATTTGCCACCCTTGCCATTCCTGAATTTTCCTGACCCTGGCTTCCGGCTATAACAAGTGTCATTCTGTTATCCGGATATTTTCTTATATCACTTATCTCAACCTCTGTCCCTTGTTTAATTTTCAAATATCCCAATTTTATAGCCACATCTTTTGTTTTTATTAAAGAACGTCCAACGAAAGATATTTTCCTACCGTGACTTTCAGATATTGCAATAATCTGATTGAGCCTTGCTATATTTGAGGAATAAGTCGTTACTATAAATTTTCCTCTGCATCTTTGCATTTCTTCTTCAAATGTTGGGAGTAGCGTTGACTCTGACTTTGTGCGCCCTTTTCTCTCGGCTCCCAAACAATCAGACATCATTGATAATACTCCTTGAGAGCTATAACTTTTTATTTTATCGTAGTCGCTTATTTTCCCATCATATGGAGCGTTATCAAATTTATAGTCACTGCCATGATAAAAATTACCCGCGGGTGTTTTTATAAAAATGTGAGAAGTATCAGGAACCGAATGAGTTACTCTTATAAAAGAACATGTAAAAGGCCCCATAGAAACCGTGTTATTCTCAAAAGGAACCGTATTTACTTTGGTTACTATTCCAAATTCTGTTAGTTTTTCATTAACAAGGGCCGCGGTTAAAGGGGAGGCATAAACGGGAATCTTGGGAAGTTGTGGCAGAATAAAAGGCAAAGCTCCTATGTGGTCTTCATGTCCATGGGTTAAAACCATACCAACAATTCTTTTTTTGGTAGTGGTTAAGTATGAAACATCAGGAAGAAGTAGATCTATCCCAAGCATTGCCTCGTCCGCAAAACCTAATCCGCAATCAACAATAAGTATTTGATTTTGATACTCATAGAGATACATATTGCGGGTTACATCTCCAATCCCGCCGATTGGTATAAATGAAATTTGATTATCCAT
>JBBDZP010000034.1:13645-23973 GCA_040900105.1 Candidatus Levyibacteriota bacterium
CGGGGCTTGCGGTCGCGATTGCCAAAACCTGGACGTCTTCCTGGTCCGCCTGGATTAGAAAATCTTTCTCTTCTAAATTGCTGTACAAGAGGATGAACTTGCCTGCCGGCAGGCATGGCTTCTCTTTCCTGCGGAGCTCCTTCGGGACGTCTTTCTTCGTCTTGCGGGGAACCCTCTCTTCTTTCTTTCTTTTCTCCGGAAGTAAGCATTGAAAGATTTATTCTTCCCTGTTCATCAATCTCTGCAACTCTGATTTTAACCTTATCCCCAATATTAACAATATCTCTCGGATCTTTTACAAATCCCGTAGACATCTGGGAAACATGCACCATTCCTTCTTTTCCAGGCAAAAATTCTATAAATGCTCCAAAAGGAAGTATTCTTTTTACTTCTCCTTCAAATGTTTCTCCAACAACTATTTCCCTCATCATGTTTTTAACCCAGTCTGCTGCCTTTTGGACTGCTTCCTGATCAACTCCTGAAATCGTTACCGTCCCATCATCTTCAACATCAACCTGCGCTCCGGTTGTGGCAATTATATGTTTTATCATTTTTCCGCCAGGCCCTATAAGCTCACCAATCTTGTCAACCGGGATACGGACTGTCTCAACCTTCGGCGCGTGTTCGGAAATATTTGGCCTGGGTTCCGGAATAACAGCCAGCATCTTCTTAAGAATTTCGGCTCTTGCTTCCTTAGCTCTTTGTAAAATTTCTTTGACTTGCGCTACTGTAAGGCCTGGAGTTTTTACATCAAGCTGGATTGCAGTAACCCCAGTGTCTGTTCCGGCAACTTTGAAATCCATATCTCCGCAAAAATCTTCAAGACCAATAATATCTGTTAGAAGTTCGTATTTAGTTTCATCTGATATCATTCCTATTGAAATACCGGCAACCGGCTTTTTAATGGGTACACCTGCATCCATAAGGGCAAGAGTTGATCCGCAGGTTGATGCCATAGAACTTGATCCATTCTGGGATAAAACTTCAGAAACTACGCGGACTGTATAGGGAAACTCTTCCTGACTTGGAATAACAGGAATAAGTGCTTTTTCAGCAAGCGCTCCGTGACCTATCTCTCGTCTCGATAAAAAACCAACCCTTCCTGCTTGACCAAAAGAATAAGGCATCCCCGAATAATGATGAATATATCTTTTACTTTCCTCTCCTTCTGCGGACTCTATCAACTGCTCCATACGAGGTGAGCCTAAAGTAACAACTGACAATGCTTGCGTAATTCCCCTCTGAAACAAAGCAGAGCCATGAGTTCGGGGTAAAATTCCAACTTGAGTCTCAACTTCCCGGATTTCACCCATCTTTCTCCCGTCTGGACGCTTTCCTTTTTTTAAGACATCTGTGCGGATTAATGTAAACATCACCTTTTCAACAGCCTGGGCAATTGTCTTTTTATCAATTTCAGCTGCAGAATCTTTTAGTTTTATGCCTTCGTATATCCTATCTACCAAAGCATGCGTCTCTCCTCCGCCGCCTTCCTTGCCAACACGCAGATCAATCAATTTCTGCACTTCCTCTTTATAAGATTTTTCAATCAGAGAAACTATTTCATGTAATTTCGTTTCATCGGGAACTTCCAGTTTTGGTTGTCCAATTTTTTTTACTAATTTTTCAATTGCCGCAATGATCTTTTGAGTTTCAACGTGCGCTTTTTCAATTCCGTCAACCAAAATCTCTTCAGATATTTGACTCGCTCCTGCCTCAATCATTACGGTTTTATCTTTCAATTGAGAAACAACAAGATCCATTTCTGAAAACTCTTGTTCTGCTCCGGGATTAATAATGCAGGCAGCTCCTCCATTGCCCGATTCCATTACGCACCCAATTCGAACTCCCGCTATTGGACCGTTCCATGGAATTCTAGAAATTGCAATTGCCGCTGACACTGCGTTTAAAGCTAAAATATCGGGGTCATTTTCTCCGTCTACAGAAAGAACAGTAACGATTATTTGTACTTCATTTTTGAATGCTTTTGGAAACAAAGGGCGGATTGATCTATCAATGAGTCTGCCTGCGAGAATTGCTTCATCAGATGGTCTTCCTTCACGCTTTACCCAACGTGATCCTTTAATTTTTCCACCTGCGTAGAGCCGCTCCACGTAATCAACAGAAAGAGGAAAATAATCCAAATCACTTCTTCCGCCTTCAACTACGGTCGCAAGAACCACGGTGTCTCCCAGACGTGCCAAAATAGATGCTGTTGCCTGAACAGCTAATATTCCTGTTTGGAAGGTGAGGGTTTTTCCTGCAATTTCGAGGCTTTCTTCTATTTTATTTTTATCCATTAATTTCCTTATTACCTAATTATCCTTAATTCCAATTTTCTTAACAATTGTGGTATGGCGGGCTTTATCCACCTTTTTTAGAAAGTTTACAAGCCTTCTTCTCTTTGCAATCATAGACAAAAGTCCGCGCCTTGAATGAACATCATGTATGTGTTGCTTGAGATGCTCTGCAAGTCTGTCAATTCTTGTAGTTAAGAGTGCAATTTGCACCTCGGGACTTCCCGTGTCTCCGGTAGCAGTCTGGAATTGTTTTATAACTTCCTGTTTCTGTGTTGGTGAAAGCGGCATAACTATAAATAATATCTAATAACTAAAATCTAATATCTAATTTAACTAAGAATGTATTATATCAAAGACTGAAGCTCGAATCAATAAGCTAGCGACTAGTAGCTAGCGTTTAACGTATAGTTTGTTTCAAATTTAAAAAATTGAAGAATTTAGATTGATTGGAAATTGGAAACTTAAAATTGGGAATTTGTCTAGTAACGCTAGACGTTTGTGGAGCCTTTGTAGACTTTTGGCGTAAGCCAGTCTTCAGGCGGGTTCTGCGGGGCACGAGATTGCGGAGGGTTTTGTCCTTGTCCCTGAGCTTGGCTTTGATTATCTATTCTTGGAGGGAAATTTCTTCTCTGTCCGCCACCTACTTGGCTACGAGACGGCTGCAGATTGACTCTCTCATCTCTCCTTCTTTGGCCTTGTCCTGCTTGCCCTGAACCCTGCTGAAGGGAGCTTGTCGAAGGATGTCCTTGCCTTTGAGTTAGCTGTTGCAAAACTTGTCCTTGATTCCCCTGAGTAAATTCTCTTTCCTCCTGTTGCTTTCTAAATTGCGCTCTTGCAGCACCTTTGTTCATAAGTATTCCCGCCATTTCAAAAGCGGCAGGGGCTGTCCTTGGACTTTGAAAATTATCGGTTGCATCCGAAATTCCGGAAAGTAAATTTTGCGCAACATCCAGGTCTATCTCAAATCCTAAGCTAGTTAGAAGTTTTGCAACTAACTCAGAAACGGAAGATGATTCAGGCGATACCATAACCGCATCTCCAAATCCCTGATTATCTGTCTTGATATCAATGTTTACTATCATTGTGTCTTTTAAAGCGTTCATGTCAAAAATAGAAGAAAGATCGGAAATTCTTGGAACACCAATTGTAAAAATAAGCCCCGGATATTCGCCTTTTCTTCTGAAAATTACGTCTTGCTCGGTAAATGAAAGTCCCAGTTCGCCGGGCTTTACTACAATATTTAAAGATCCATCATCAAGAGTATAAGAAACTTTATCTATTTCTCCTTCTCTGTAAGGAAAAGAAACTATTAAATCTCCTCCTTGGCCTTCAAAATTTGATCTGACTTTGTCTACTCCAACAAGATTCGAATGTTCAACTAAAGGCTCTGTTGCAGATGCTACGTTTGCTTTTTTTCCGGAGGCTTGAAGAGATAAGTAAAGCGCCAGTGCGGCTCCCAGTGCGTCTAGGGACGGGTTTTTGCCCACAACTATTCCTACTGTTTCGCTTCGCGCAAGCAGGTCTCTAATTTGAGAAATTGCGGACTCGTTCATATTAGCCATGGGATATTAACATATCCCCAACATTAAAGTCAATTTGCGGATTTAGTATTACCCCAGCCTCTGCGCCCTCCTCAACCTTTGAGAGAGTATCTTTCCCCTGACGGAGCGAACTTATGGCTGACTCTCCTATAATAGTTTCCCCTCTTACCACTCTTGCTTTGTCTCCCTTTGCTATTCTTCCGTCTGTTATTTTAATTCCCAAAACTATAGCTTTCTCATACGGAAAGGATGCCAGTATTTGGGCGACACCCAAGATTTGCTCTTCAAATGAAAGCTTCTTGCCCTCAAGTGCATCTGTTAATTCATCTATTAATTCGTAAATTAAGTTGTAATTTTTGGCAATAATTTTTTCTGTCCTTGCAAGGTTTGCAACCTGACCTGAAATCTTTTTATTGAAACCGATAACAAGGGCATTTGTTGGTTTGGCAAGTAAAATGTCCGCTGTTGATATATCTCCTGTTTTTGAAGAAACAATATTAATTTCAGGGGGTAAGGCATTTAAAATCGCCTCAAGTGATCCTTGAGTATCAGCAGCAAGAATTATTGAAACAGGATGTTCCTGTTCTGAGAAATTTGGGGAATAAGGCTGAGGGGTGACGGTTCTTTCGGGCGTCCCGTCGAGTGACCGCAGGGAGTTACCAACCGAGGATTCAGAACGCGAGACGATGGGAGCGGCAGAACCCCCAGCTGTCACTTCTACTCCTACAGCAGGGACTTTTTCAAATCCCAAAATTTCAACCGCATCTCCAACAGTTGCCATCTTTACTTGTTCTCCTTTGTCTGTAATCAATGCTCTTATTTTCGCTTTAGTGCCGTCTGCTAAGACTTCATCTCTTACATTAAGTGTTCCGTTTTTTACAACAACAGTTGCCTTGGACCCTGACTTTTGATCAAGTCTTGATTCAATAACTATAGCTCTAAATTCGCCTTCCGAAGATTCTTTTCTTACTCCTGACATTTCCACAACAAGTAAGACTAAGTCCAAAAGTTCTTTAATATTTGCTCCGGTTTTTGAAGAAACTTCAATAACAGGAACATCCCCACCATAACCTTCAATCATTACTTCTTCTTTTACTAACTGCTGCTTCACTTTTTCAATATTTTTGTCAGGAAGATCTGACTTAGTTAAAACCACAATAAATGGAACTTTTGAAGCCTTAAGAATTTGTATACTTTCCTTTGTTTGAGGCATTACGCCGTCTGTTGAACTGACAATTAAAAGTGCCAAGTCTGCAGCCTGAGCTCCTCTACTTCTCATTTTTGAGAAAGCCTCATGTCCCGGAGTATCAATAAAAGTTATAAAGCGTTTTTCTCCGTCATGCACTAACTCTATCTTAGAAGCACCAATGCTTTGCGTAATTCCTCCATGCTCGCGGCTAGCAACGTCTGTTTTTCTTATTGCGTCCAAAAGGGAAGTTTTTCCATGATCTACATGGCCCAGTACTGCGACTACTGGAGGGTAAAAGTTCGGTGATTCTTTTGATGATTCGATTTGTCTATTTTTTGCCATTGTATTCTCATGAATTTCTAATTTCTAATTCTCAATTTCTAATCAAATCTAAAATCCAAATTTAAAAATTTAAACATTAAAAATTGAATAAAAATTAAAAATTTTGAATTAAGAATTATTATCTTCTTGGTTTGGAAGTACTTCTCCTGCTGCCTCCATTGCTTCTTCTTTAACTGCTTCCTTTGGTTCGCTCACGCTCTCAACAGGAACAGCTTCTACTTCTGGGGCTTCCAAACTTTCTGCCTGAACTGGAGCTTCAATTTTCTCTTCAAGTTGTTCATTTGCAGCTTCTACCCTTTGCTCTTGTGGCTGAGTAGCAGGCTCAACCTCTATTTTCTCCTTGGCTTGTGAGACGACGGAAGTGCTACCGGCGACTTCCAATCCTTCCTCTTCTTTTCCTTCTATCTCAATTCTGTACCCCGTAAGCTTTGATGCCAGACGCACATTTTGCCCTTCTTTACCAATAGCTAAAGATAGTTCTTCTTTTGGAAGTGAGACACGGGCTGTTTTACTTTTTTCATCTACCGTAACCTCTACGTTCTTAGCGGGAGACAAAGCTTGTCCAATATAATTCTTTGGGTTCTCATGCCATTGAATAACATCTATTTTTTCAATTCCGGAAAACTCAGCAATAATCGCCTGAATTCTTACGCCCTTTTGTCCAACGCAACTTCCAACAGGATCTATTCCGCTCTGGTTTGAAGAAACTGCAATTTTTGTTCTTGAACCCGGTTCCCTGGCGATTTCTTTAATAATAACGCTTCCTTGCGCAACTTCAGGAACTTCTCTTTTGAAAAGCCCCTCAATAAGTCCGTTACTTGCTCTTGAGACTATAATCTCCTCTCCTTTTATTCCTTCTCTAATATCAAGGATATAAACAGTAAGCCTTTGATTTAAATGGTATTTCTCATTTGGAATTTGCTCCGGTGGCGGCATTAAAGCCTCTGTTTTTCCAATATCCACAATAACATTTGGTCCTGCAAATCTAAGGACCATTCCATTTACTATTGCTCCGACTTTACCTTTGTAGTCTGTTAGTATTGCTTCTTTTTCTTTCTCGCGTATTTTCTGAAGGATTACCTGCTTTGCTGTTTGGGCGGCAATTCTTCCAAACCCCGGAGGAGTTACATCTTTTCCTTTGGTGAAAATTTTTGCCTCTCCTGTATTTTTGTCCAGAGTTGCTTCGTACTCTTCAACTTCAACTTCCGGATGATCTTTTTTATAAGCTGCAAGAATTGCATTCTTTACAGTGTCTAACACTACAGATACGTCAACTCCACGTTCGTTGGCGACTTGATTTAGCGCTAATGCAAACTCACTTCTTCTTTGAACTCCTGGCATAGTTTCGCTAGTATATCAGAATCCGAGGCTCGCTTCAATGACCTTACAGTTTATCTTTGTATCTTTTTAGAAAATCGGGGAATTGGGAATGAAGAGGTTTTGGAAGCTTGTCGAGCCTGAACCATGAAACTTTATCAAATTTATGAAGTTCTGCATTTTTGACTTTGTCTTTATCTACTAAAACTTTAAAAGTCAAAGCAAGCCAGTGAGTTTTTCTGCCATTTAGCTTCCTAAAAACGTCGCTATATCCTAAAAACTCATAAGATAAAACTTTGGTTCCGTATTCTTCCTTTATTTCCCTTTTTAGAGTCTTTTCAACTGTCTGTCCGAATTCCAAAGCTCCGCCTCCCGGATCCCAACGGCCAATTTCGTCTCTAGAATTTTTGCTCCTTTTACTTAAAACGTAATTCCCTTTTCCGTCATGGCAAAAATATACAAGCGTAATTCCTACGAAATCAATCCCCTTTTCCATAACTTAGAGGGAACGTTTGCGGGCAAAATAGAAATGGACAGCAAAAACTACAAGTCCAACAACGGTAAAGGCAATTGCCTTCTCAAAATCATCAATTTTTGTATTCTTGCGTTCAATCTCAAGACTTTCCAGGCACTCCGCCTTGGCTCTTTCTTGAGCCTCTGAATCTGAAACTGCTTGCGTGTTATCCACTTTTACAGGTGTCGCCAAGTATTGACAACGGGACTCATTACCATACTTTAGAGGATATTTATCATATGCAGTTATGCCGGCAACATAATGGAAGCTATTGAAAATTCCAATTATAAGAAGCACAATACCAACCGCCGAGAGGAGATAAAAATATATTGTAGGGATTAATTTTTGCATTAGAACCAGCCTTTTTTACCTTTTGTCCCTTCAAACTCTTTTAACAGCTCTTTCTGACGAGACGTTAAGCTTTTAGGAACTATCACTTTTATTCTAACATAATGGTCCCCATGTCCGGAACCCCTAAGGCGCGGCATTCCTTTTCCGCGAAGCCTAATGACAGTATCCGGCTGAGTCCCGGCCGGTATTCTAATTTTTATTTTCCCTTGAACTGTATCAACTTCCGCTTCTGTCCCCAGCGCTGCATCTGAAAATGCAAGCTCTGCCTCTGAAATTATGTCGCTACCTTCCCTTTTAAATTTTGGGTCAGGGATTACTTCAAAAACCACATCAAAATCTCCAAACCTCATCCTTGACCCTGTGTCAACTCCCGGGGGAATTTTTATATTTCTTACTTTTCCGTCAATGGTTACTCTTTTCGAAGCTCCGGCGGCGGCATCTTTAAAATCTATAGCTAATGAGTACGACGGGCGGCGCTGCGCTGATCCAAATGGTGAAGCTCCTCCAAAGAACTGTTCAAAAATTTCAAAAGGGTCTGAAAACCCTCCAAAATCAAAGTTATACCCTTCCGGGCCTTGGCCGCTTGTGGTATAGGTGTAGGTGAATGGTCCATATCTTCCTTGCTGTTCTGCGCCGGATCCTCCAAATGGCCCACCCTGTCCTGCGCCTTGCTCAAAAGCCGAGTGGCCATACTGGTCATACGTCTGCTTCTTTTGAGAGTCGGAGAGAACCTCGTAGGCTTTTGTTACTTCCTTAAACTTTGCTTCGGCTTCTTTGCTTTTATTTCTGTCGGGATGATACTCAAGAGCCAGCTTTCTGTATGCTTTCTTTATTTCATCGGGAGAAGCGTTTTTTGAAAGCCCCAAAGCTTGATAATAATCTTTTGTGGTTGCCATATCTATATTATACTAAACGAGCGCGTTTTCCGCGCCCACTTTTGATTTTGTACTTTTGACTTTTAACTTAGCTCACTACTTCTCCTTCAACAGGTTCTTCGTCCTTTTTACTGTCTGAAGCTTCTTCCTCTTTTTTCTTTTCCGAACCTTCCTCTGTTGTTTGTTGGGTGTTGTCAGTTGATTGTTGCCCTTGGCTATACATAGCTGCTCCTACTTTTTGGAGAACATCAGACAGTTCTTTTGTTTTAGTCTCAAGTTCTTCTTTTGAACCGGTATCCAGAATTGCTTTAAGAGCAGTAACTTTTTCCTCAACTTCTTTTTTGTCAACTTCCGGAACTTTGTCTCCAGCATCGCCCAAAGTTTTCTCAGCAGTGAATATAAGAGAGTCTGCCTGGTTTCTGGCTTCAACTTTTTCTTTCTTTTCCGCGTCCTCTGCTGCGTGAGCCTGCGCATCTTTTTGCATTTTCTCAACTTCTTCTTTAGAAAGCCCTGTTGAACCGGTGATTTTGATACTTTGCTCTTTTCCTGTTGCCTTATCTTTTGCTTTTACGGAAAGGATTCCTGAAGCATCTATGTCAAATGAAACTTCAATTTGAGGAACTCCTCTGGGAGCAGGTGGGATTCCGTCCAAAACAAATCGGCCAAGGGATTTGTTGTCCGTTGCCATCGGGCGCTCTCCCTGGAGAACATTTATTTCAACTTGAGTTTGATTGTCTGCAGCAGTTGAGAAAACCTGTGATTTTGAAGTTGGGATAGTTGTATTTCTTTCTATCAAAGGGGTTGAAACCCCGCCTAGCGTCTCTATACCCAAGGTCAAAGGAGTTACATCCAAAAGCAGTACATCTTTTACTTCTCCGCCTAATACTCCACCCTGAATTGCCGCTCCTATTGCAACAACTTCATCCGGATTAACAGATTTATTAGGCTCTTTTCCAAAGAATTTAGTTACTGTCTCAACAATCTTTGGCATTCTGGTCATTCCACCAACCAAAACTATCTCATCAACATCAGAAGCTTTTACTTTTGCATCTTTTAAGGCAAGCTCAACCGGCTTTATTGTTTTCTGAATTAAGTCATCAACTATCTGCTCTAACTTTGGCCTGGTCAACTTCATGGTTAAATGAAGCGGTCCAGCGCTTCCTTGAGTTATAAATGGTTGGTTAATTTCTGCCTCTTGCGCAGTTGAGAGTTCTATTTTTGCTTTTTCAGCAGATTCTCTGAGTCTCTGAAGCGCCTGTGGATCTTTTCTTAAATCTACATTATTTTCTTTTTGGAACTCATCCGCAAGGAAATTAATGATTGCCTGATCAAAATCGTCTCCGCCCAAATGCGTGTCTCCGTTTGTAGACTTTACTTCGTAAACGCCTTCTCCAAGTTCAAGAATTGAAATATCAAATGTTCCGCCGCCCAAATCATAAACTGCAATTGTATGCGCGTTTTTCTTATCAAGTCCGTATGCAAGCGCGGCGGCGGTAGGCTCATTTATAATACGTAGTACCTCAAGGCCGGCAATTTCTCCAGCTTGTTTTGTAGCTTGCCTTTGAGAATCATCAAAGTATGCAGGGACTGTAATTACAGCCTGGGTTACCTTACTACCTAAATAGCTTTCTGCGTCTGCCTTAATCTTTTGAAGAATCATTGCTGAAACTTCTTGAGGAGTTAATGTTTTACCGTCAACCTCAACAACCGCCACTGCGCTGCGGCCTTCTTTAACAGTATATGGAAGCCACTTCATGTCCCTTTGCACGGACTCATCTTTAAACCTCTTTCCCATAAGTCTTTTTATTGAGAAGACTGTTGTCTTAGGCTTTAGAATAAGCTGTCTCTTTGCCACATCCCCAACAACATGAGAAATCGGGTCAACAACCGACGGTATAACGT
>JBBDZP010000035.1:0-23773 GCA_040900105.1 Candidatus Levyibacteriota bacterium
CTTATCATTCAATTTGTTTTCATAATCGGCATAGTACTTACAGTCGCTTTTATAATTTTATCAGGCATTCAATGGATAATATCAGGAGGAGACAAACAAAAACTTCAGGCAGCAAGAGGAAGACTTATCTACTCAATAGTCGGACTCATAGTCATAGCCGGAGCATTTTTTATAGTAAGCACAGTAATTTCTCTTCTGGGTGGTAATCCGTCATTTTTTCTAAATATCAAGTAGGCAAAGTTCTGGGACTTGACAAAACGAAAATAAACTGACTATTATTAAATTAATGAAAAGAATCATTCCTACAATTGCCACAGGAGCTGCCTATCTTCTTACAACAGTTTCCGCATTTGCCCAAACAATAAATGTTAAACCTCCTTCTGGATCTATACCTTCTAATACGCCCGTAGAAAATTTCCCCCAATTCTTAATAAATCTCCTCTTTATAATAGGGCTTATTGTTGCCGTAGCATTTCTTATATATGGCGGCATAAAATGGATACTCTCAGGAGGAGACAAAACTGCAGTTGAAAGCGCAAGAAATCATATAATAGCGGCAATTGTTGGTCTTGTTATTATAGTTGGTGCTTTCTTTATAATAAGCATCGTTTTCACTTTGCTGGGAGTAGCAAACCCACTAACTGGCGGGCAGTTTCAGTTGCCTAAATTAAATGCCCCAGGACCCACAGCACCCTAACTACTAACCCATACCTTGCCATACAGATCTTATTTCTGCTAATCTTTCCTTATGGAATGGAATAAAATAATTCCCAACTGTGTAACACAGGATTCAGTTGCAACTTTAAGCTGTATTCCTGCAGTTTTTCAACTCGTTCTTAATTTTGCTTTTGGCTTTGCCGGAATTGCTGCTTTATTCTTTGTATTCTTTGCAGGAATTAAATTCCTAACATCCGGAGGAGATGCAAAGCAAGTTGAGGGCGCAAGAAAAACTCTGACCTATGCAATTTTGGGGCTTGTAGTCGTACTATTATCTTTTGCGGTTATTAACGTAATCAGCCAAATTACTGGAGCCGAATGCATTCTTAACTTCGGCTTTGACGTTTGTTAGCTCCCAAGACAACTAATTTAAGAACAGCTATAGCCACTACATCTATTACAAGCGTCCACAGTAAGAAAGTATTTATCTGATTAAAAAACCGAAGCGCTGGTTCTGTGTTCAATAAAGATACGAAAGCATCTATTGGCCACCTTAAATTTGCAATGTATAAAGTTAAAACTAAAATAGCTAAAACTACGACAAGCTCCAAAATTCCCTCCAAGTCCTTTTTGCTTGAAAACATTGTATTCCCTACCTCGAAGAGAAGGTAAACAGCAACTGCGGAATAAAGAAAAGTTGCTTGATCTTTTAAAAGAAATGGAATTCCCAGCACTACTCCCAGACCAACTAGAAGCGGGGCAATTCCTATGAGAGCTCTCCTTACTATATCTGTCTTTCCTATCATCACGCTTCCAAGCCTTAGCTCTCCATCTTCTTTTAGCTTTGGCAGTAAGTCAATATTCCCTACTGGTACAAAAAGAATTCCGGCTGCAAACATGTGGGACAATTCGTGAATAACTACTCCTGGAAAAAACAACAGGGCAACAACAGTTGCTACTACGGCTCTACTTTTAGTAATAAAAAATAGAGCTCTTGAGAGCGTTTTAGTCAAAGATTTTGAAAACAAGAAAAGAATGCTAAGTTCAATTAAGAAAATGAGAATATACTGCATCTTTTCTTAGTATAGCAGCAGTTAAAATCCGGACTTTTCACAGTTAGCCTCAGCGGTTGACCTATTTTGATAGCCTTGCATAGGGATTTTTCACGTTATACGCTATTTAATATGGAAGGACATCCGATACCGCAAGACATTACAGGTTTTCAATTTAAGCTTATAGGGGACATGACAATAAAACAGTTTGCCTACCTTGCGTGTGGCGCTGTTCTTGCCTGGATCTTCTATGCCCTCCCGCTTCCCGGCATCATAAAGCTTCCGATCTCCGCGTTTTTTGCTCTTGCCGGCGTAGGTTTTGCGTTTTTTCCTATCTCTGGAAGACCAATGGATATAATGGCAGTTAATTTTATAAAGGCTCTTTTTACTCCCTCACAGTACGTTTATCAAAAAACGGGGGGGAGCTTGTCTCCGATAGGCTTTATGAACGCAGAGGAAGAGCCGAAAAATGAAGTTGACAAAAAAGAAATGGTTTTCTTCTCTTCTCTTTTTCAAAGAAACCAGAATAACTCCCAACCCCAAGCTCCACGAATAATAACTTCGGAGGTTGTTGGGGGAGAGAAACCTAGAGAGAAAAAAGAACCTGCCTCGCAGGAAGGCGGGAATGTGCAAGAAAAAGAAGAGCATCTGGCACAAGAAGAGCAAGTCATAAAAAAAGAACTGCAGGAGGCAAAAACCCAAGAAGAAGCCGCGGTTAACACTCCCAGCTCCCAAGACATGCACCAAAAAGTATTGGAACTTGAGAAGATTCTCAACGAAACAACGGCACAAAGACAAGAGCTTGAGAGACAAATTTTGGAGCTTCAGAAAAAACTTAACAATACCCAACCACAGAATGCGCTCGCCTTTAATGCAGACGCGCCTAAGAAAGAGACAAAAAACGTAAGGAGTATTCCAAGCGCACTGGCAAGGAGTACGGGAGTACCAATTGCGCCAGACTTTCCAAACCTTTTAACCGGAATTGTAAAAGACCCAAGAGGCAATCCCCTTCCAAACATTTTAGTTGAAGTAAAAGACAAGGAAAGAAACCCCGTAAGAGCGTTCAAAACAAACGGGCTTGGTCAGTTTGCATCTGCAACCGCTCTTGCAAATGGCATCTACGACATTGTCTTTGAAGACCCAAGGGGACAGCATAAATTTGACATAGTTGAGATAAACGCAACTGGAGAAATAATTCTCCCCCTTGAGATAATCTCCCAGGATGCTCGCGAAGAACTTAGAAAATCCCTTTTTTCCGCCCAAGGCGGATCCGCCACGGGCGGAAATTAACCATGAAAAAAACTGCCCAAAAAACGGCTTCAACGCAAAAGTTTATAGAAATAGAGGGAATCGAAGGTAACATTGCCTACTTCTCCGGAGGAAATGCATCTTTGGCCATAGAAGTAACAGCAACTAATTTTGCCCTTTTATCTAAGGGGGAGCAAGAAGCAAAAATAGCCTCATACGTTGCGTTCCTTAATTCCCTTTCTTTTCCCATTCAGATTTTTATAAGAAATAAGCAACTTGATATATCCTCCTACCTTAAGCTCCTTGAAGCACAAGAGGCAAGTGAACAAAATCCATTGGTCAAGGAGAGGATTAGGCTTTACAGAGGATTTGTAGGAAATTTGGTGAAGGTAAACATGGTGCTGGATAAAAATTTCTATATTGTCGTCTCCTATTCTCATCTTGAAAAGGGCATTGGGGCAGCGGCAAAATCCATGAAGCATGGAGGAGGCCCTTCTTCGGATTTTGCGGGCAACGCAAAGGCATCGCTGCACACAAAAGCACAAGCGATACAAAGTCAGCTTCAAAGCTTGAACCTTAAAACCAAAGTCCTTTCTCAAAATGAACTCCTGCAGCTTTTTTATGAAGCTTACAACGGAGATCCCACCCAGACCGGACAAGCAAATACAGGAACTCCTGTCGTATCAGCCAAAGGCGAATCGTCCCCTGGGCAAAAACAGCAGACAGCAACATTATGAAACTTTTTGGAGGAATAAAAAGCAAACAACAACCGGCGGCTGCCGCAACTCCCGCAGGGCAGAGCCCTCTGGGCGGCGCCACGGCAATGCTTGAGAGAGGAATGACATCCATAAAGGATGTTTTGGCACCTTCTTCTGTTGAGGTGGATTTTAATTTTATTAGATCGGGCGATCATTTTTATAAAACCTTTTTTGTGGCTGGATACCCAAGATTTGTGTCCGCGAATTGGCTTGCTCCTGTTATTAATTTTGAGCATTCAATGAATGTTTCCCTGTTTATTTACCCGACCACATCTGCAGATATTCTTTCTGACCTTAGAAGGAAAGTTGCCGAGATGGAAGCAACCATTGCTTCTCAAATTGACGAAGGACAAGCCGTAGACCCACAAGTAAAAGCCGCTTTGGAAGATGCCCTTTCTATTCAGGACGAACTTGCGAAAGGAGTTGAGCGTTTTTTTCAAGTAAGCTTCTATATAACATTAAAGGCAGACACCAAGCAGGAAGTTGAAGAAGCGAGTAAAAGACTGCAAACTGTTCTTTCATCTTTACTTCTTGTTGCGAAAGCGTCCACACTTCAAATGGAGGACGGATTTAAATCAACAACTCCCATGGGACAAGACAGGCTTTTTATAACACGCAATATGGACACGACATCTCTTGCCCTAAGTTTTCCCTTTAGCTCCGCGACTCTTACGCAAGACAAGGGAATAATGTACGGGCTTAACAAACAGAATGAATCCCTTATTGTTTTTGACAGATTTTCCCTTGAGAATGCCAACGAGATAGTTTTGGGAAAATCCGGGGCTGGAAAATCATATCTTATAAAACTGGAGGCAATGCGCCAGTTTATGTTTGGCACAGAGGTAATAATAATAGATCCCGAAGGAGAATATGAAGCCCTGGCCAGAACAATGGGAGGAGAACACGTGGCCTTTTCCCCGACGTCACCCGTTAAGATAAATCCTTTTGACTTGTCCGGAATTTACGAAGAGGGAGAAAACGAACTGGGACTTAAAATACTTTCTCTCCACGGACTTTTGAAAATTGTCTTAGGAGAACTAGATCCTGCACACGATGCGATTCTAGACAGAGCCCTGGTTGAAACGTACAAACAAAAAGGAATTACGATCGATCCCGCAACGCAAGCAAAAGAACCCCCGCTTATGGACGACCTATACAAAGTTCTCATCGCTACTCAAGACAGAGAATCCCAAGCGCTAGCTCTAAGGCTTGAAAAATTTATAAAAGGATCACTCTCGGGAATTTTTAACCAACAAAGTAACTTTGATATCAAAAATCCTTTTACTGTTTTTTCAATTAGAGGACTTGAAGAGGAGCTAAGGCCAATAGCCATGCACATAATTTTGGATTTTGTCTGGACAAAGATGAGAAAAACCCTTAAAAAGCGGCTTCTTATTATGGACGAGGCATGGTATATGATGAAACACGAAGACTCCGCTTCTTTTGTATATGGAATTGCCAAAAGAGCACGTAAGTATTACCTTGCGTTAACCACTGCAACTCAGGACGTTTCTGATTTCTTGACTACGGAATATGGCAAGGCAGTATTGTCCAATTCCTCAATTCAAATGCTTATGAAGCAAAGTCCAACCGAAGTTGACTTGGTGTCTAAAACCTTTTATCTATCCGAGGGAGAGAAGCAATTTTTGTTGGGAGCCGGAATCGGAGAAGGACTCTTCTTTGCCGGACAAAATCATGTTAGCATGAAAGTAGTTGCCGCACCGTTTGAGCACAACATTATTACCTCTGATCCGGAAGAACTTCTAAAAATGCGCCAGCAGAATATCGCCCCTGTACCCGAAGCTTCTCCGGCAATTCCAGCCGAGAATCCACAACCAAACGCAACTCAACAATCGTGATATTATCTTATTATGCCTAGTAATACAACCTCCCACATATTCTTTTATGCTTATGTACTGGAAAGCTTAAAAGATGGCCAACGCTACATAGGCTATACTGAGAATCTCAAGAGAAGAATAAAAGAACATGAAGACGGTAAGAATTTTTCTACCAAACCCAGGTTACCATTTAAGCTCATATATTTCGAAGGCTGTTTGGACGAAATGGATGCCAAGCGCCGAGAGCATTACCTCAAAACGACACAAGGACGTAGATTTTTAGGATTAAGACTAATAAACTATAAGCATCAATCCCAATCGGCGCTTTCAAATGGGAGGTTGATATACTAGGTATGGATGACGACCAAAGAGATTCTGGACAGCGCCGCAGAAGCGCTGTAGATACTGCCAATAATGTTTTTACCGCCGTAAGCAGGGTTAGGAAGGGCGCTCAAGTAGCCGGCCTAATTGGAGCGAATATTTGGGTAGTAGTGGGAATTATTGTCGGAATTACTCTATTAACCTTTATACTTACTTTGACTGGAGGCTCTGCCTCTGGTATTCCAGAAGGAGGAAGCGAACAAGCCGCAAGCCCAACTCTTGCCGCCCCCGGCGGAGGCGTTATATCGGGATCTGGACGCGCCTGTACAGTTCCCTTTGAAGGGAAAGGCAAATGCTCCGTAGACAATCTTAAACCCTACTTTGGAGGGGACGAGAAAAAAGCTATTATTGCATCCCTGATCTGTCAAGCCGAAAGCTCCAGCAATCCATATGCCATAAATCCAACTTGCCCAGATTACAGCGTTGGTCTTTTTCAAATTAACCTCATTGCCCATTGCCCAGGAGCATATAGTGCTCCATATAGCGCCTGCAAGGTTGCAGGGCAAGTAGGAGAAGGCAAGAGAGATGTATGCCAAAAAACATGGTGGGTCCCAGAAGAAAATATTCGATATTCAGCATCATCAGCTTTGTCCAACGGTGGCACTGTGTGGACACCATGGACAACATTGACTACGCCCAAACCTGGCAGGCCATCTGTTAAAAATATATTGACTGGATGTGGCATATCCCTTTAATCTAAGGTATGAGCAAAAATAAAATTCTTTTAATATCCTTCACAATCTTTCTGCTAGTGTTAGTTGGAGTCAGCTTTATTGTGCCCCGAAGAACCACAGATAATACTTCCTCCCTATCGCCTACGCCCATTCCTGCTCCTCCAACAATTATAAATGCTCAAGAAAAGATAAACGTTTCGGGAGTTGAAATTAATGATATTACAGCCAATCCAATAATAGATAATGGCGCTGGAGATGTTCTCTTTATTCAACATCCAAAATATCAAGTAGTATACGAGGAAGGTTTTGAGGTTTTTATAATTAGCATTCTTGCTTCTCCCTTTGAGGAAACGCGAAGAGAAGCAGAGGACGTATTTGTAGAAAAACTTGGCATCACTAAGCAGGAAGCTTGTGGGTTAGACGTCACAATAGGATCTCCTTCATATGCAGGCGTTACCGGTTTTGATGGAAAAAACAGAAAACTAAGTTTCTGTCCTTAGTTACTCCTGAACCCTTATAGGCATTATGAGGTGAAGAAAGCTATTGTCTCCTGCAATTTTAAACACTCCGGCATTTAAAGGGCCTGTCATTTCAAAAACCATATCTTCATCGTCAACATTGGAAAGAAGCTCCAAAAGATATCTACCATTAAATGCTATTTCGTTCTCTTCTCCATCAACTTTTGCCTCAACCTCAACGCTTCCGTGCCCAACAGACGGGGTACTTGAGGAAACCGCAATTTTATTTTTACCAACCGCCATCCTAATGATTCCGCTTGTTTCCCTTGCAAACACCCAGCAGGTTTTAACCGCGTTGTGCATTTCCTGCTTGTTAAATGTTGTCCGTATGGAAAACTCAGAAGGAATTATCTTTTCATAGCTTGGAAACTCTGCTTCAATGAGCCTTCCTATAACCTCCATGTCTCCCTGAGAAAATATAACCTGGTTGTTTTCCGACGAGACAAAAACTCTTACAGAACCATCTTCCTTGAGAGAAATTAACTCTCTTAAGATTCTGGAGGGAACAATAATGGGTTTTTCCAACCCCTCCCCCTTTTTCTTTACCCCAAGAGCTATCTTCTTAAGAGAGAGCCTGTACCCGTCCGTTGCAACAATTACCCCTTCGGTCCCTTTCTCTCCCATCAATACGCCCGACAGTGCGGGTCTGCTTGAGTCAAGACTTGCGGCAAATACAACTTTTTTTAGTTCTTTCTCCAGAAGCTCCCTCTCTATTTCCATTATCTCCTCGCCTTTTTTTTCATAAAGAACGGGGAAATCGCTCGTTGCCTGTGTTTGAAGCTGCATTTTTATTTTTGGGGTTTCCAGAAAAAGACCGTTTTCTTTTGTATAGACCTCTATTTTCCCGCTTGATATGTTTCCCAGAAGCTCAAGGAGGGTTCTTGCGGGAACCGTCACCTCCCCTTCTTCTTCTATACTGGCTGGTATCTTTCCTACAATTCCAATTTCCAGGTCTGTTGCGCTTATGGAAAGCTCTTTTCCTCTTGCAACTATCATAAAGTTTAAGAGAGCTGTTAATTGGCTTCTGCTAGATACAGCATGGGAGATAAAGGGAAGTTTGTTGTTTATGTTTTCAGAAAGTAAAGAAAACTTCATTTTTTCTTAGATAATTTTATTTGTAGTTGTAGTAGTCTATCTGGATAAGTGGAAAAAAGCAACAAACAAGAACGAAAAATATGTGGATAAGCAGTGGACAAAAATGGGAACAAGATGTTTAAAGACGGCTCTTTCCCTCTAATCCACATTTTTGCCCCCTACATATCCTCTTACTTTCAGCATTTCCGACGCAAATATGTTTTGAGAAAGCAGGGTTTCTATTTTTCCTACACCATACATCACAGTTGTGTGGTCTCGTCCGCCCAGGACGTTTCCTATCTCAACAAAAGTAAGGCCGTAGTCTTTCTTAAGAAGATACATGGTGATTTGTCTTATCTTCACCAAGGAGGCGTCCCTTTTTGCGCCCTTAATGAGGGTGGGTTTGGTTTTGTAGAAGGAGCAAATACTTTTAATTATATCGTCCGGGTGATGGTTCACAAATTCATCTTCTTTATTTCCTAATACCTGCTCTGCCAGTTCTATTGTTATCTCAGAGTCCCCAGCCTGCGCTATTGTTATAAGCTTTAAGAGTGCTCCTTCAAGGCTTCTTGCATCTTGGGTTTTTTCCGCTACTTTCTTTGCAACCTCAATAGATATGGGGTGGTTATATTTCTTTGCTTTAATAAGAAGTATGGCGCTTCTAAGCTCAAAGTCGGGAGCCGATATGTCAACCGCAAGCCCCCCCGCAAATCTTGAGGAAAGCCTTTTCTCTATATTTTTTATTTCTGAGGGATGTCTGTCTGAGGAAAGTACAATCTGAGAACCCTTGTCAACCAACGTGTTAAAGGTGTGGAAAAGTTCCTCTTGAACACGTTCTTTTCCGGCCACAAATTGAATATCATCGATTATTAGAAGATCTATGTCTCTAAATCTTTTTTTCATCCTGGCCGTGTCATTAGATCTTATTGCCTCAACAACTTCGTTTGTAAACTCCTCGCTTGTTATGTAGGATATTTTTTTACGTGGGTCGTTTAGATAAACATCGTTTGCGATTGCTTGCATTAGGTGTGTTTTTCCAACTCCCACAGGCCCATATATAAAAAGAGGGTTATAGCTTTCCCCCACTTTCCTGGAGACCGTTTGGGCGCTGACGTAAGCAAGCTGGTTGCTTGAGCTTACTGCAAAGTTTTGAAACGTATAGTCTTTTCTGACTCTTGGCAAGTGTCCAATTGTGAAAGATGACTTCTCTTGTTCTGAGCCTGCTTGCAGTGAGCTCGCCGAACCTGCCGAAGGAGCGTCTTGTACAAAAAGAGGCCCGCTATCAACTTTTTTTCCGGAAACAACCTCAACTGTTTTTGGAACAAAGATTATCTTTGTCTCCATGCCGGTATGTTTATCTACCGTTTTTTTAATAACGTCGTAAAACCTTTTTTGCAAAAGGTCTATTATCATAGCTGAAGGGACTGCTATTGTTGCTACTTTATTCTCCAGGGAAATAAGAGAAGTTCTCTGAAATAATGTCAGGTAGTTTGCCTTGGAAATTTCTGTTTCAATTTCTCCAAGAATCTTTTTCCATAATTTAGCATTTTCTTCCATAAGTTTTTTTGACCAACTCGGGTGCTTACAAGAGGCCCGCCTGATCTTGCCGTTCGCCTTCGGGTACTATTCGTACACGGCTCACGGAGCGATCTAAGGCGGACAGGCAGTTTAGGTAAAAGCAGTGTAGCGATGTGGATAACTTTTTGTCAATAGGAATAAATAGATAAGACTATGTCGTTTTCCCCACTATTAAAAAAACACGGGCTTTGGTATACTTCAAGCATGGAAAAATATAAGTTAAAGGTTAAGAAAGTAAAAAGAAAAAGAAAGCACGGATTCTTAAAAAGATCAGCAACGCACGGAGGACAAAAAGTTCTTAAAAGAAGAAGGGCAAAAGGGAGAAGGAGAACAGCGGTCTAGCTAAGTCCTGAAAGGATGTGCTTTGCGCATGCTCAAGAAAAAATACAGGCTTCCCGCAAATGTAAGGCTTGGGAAAGCAGAAACCATTTCTGCCAAGTATTTTATCTTAAAAACAGCAAGCAGCAGTCTTCCTTATCCTAGATTTGCTTTTGTTATATCAAAGAAGGTGGATAGGCGTGCGGTTATTAGGAACAGAATTAAAAGAGAAATGGCAAGTTCAATACAAAGATTAATTGACAAGGTTAGTCCGGGAAAAGACATGGTATTTATCTTAAAAAGAAGTGCGGTAGAAAGTATGCCCTTGCTTGCTCGGTCAGTAAAGGATGTTTTCCTTCAGGAAGGACTATCAAAATGAAATACGTTCTCATTCTTATGTTGCTTATATATACAAAGATAATTTCCCGTATTCTGGATGCTTTTTTTGGACCTAACCCACGATGTCGCTTTGAAGAAACCTGTTCCCAATATTCTATGAGAGCCATTAAGGAGAAAGGTGCCCTAAAGGGAATTTTATTATCTCTGCTTAGGCTTTCAAAGTGTCATCCATTTTCCAAAGCAAACTTAAAATATGAATCCATTTGACGTCTTCTTGGTTTACCCAATAATAAATGTTCTAATTGCAATTTATCATTTGTTGATAGCACTGCATATTCCCTACGCGCTTGGTTTCTCTATCATAGTTCTAACGGTGCTTATGCGTGTTGCCCTGTATCCTTTCACCGCAACTCAGCTAAAAGCTGCAAAAAAAATGCAGGGTGTTTCCCATCACGTGGCTAATCTGAAAGAAAAACATAAGGGAGACGCAAAGCGCATTCAAGCTGAAACAATGAAACTCTATAAAGAGCATGGAATTAATCCTGCCGCAGGGTGTCTTCCTATATTAATCCAGATTCCGATTATTTGGGGGCTTTATTCTGTTCTCCAGCAAGCAGTTTCGGTTTCTCCTTCCGCTGCTCTTGCACATATAAATCAAATTGTATATTTCCCCATTCTTCATCTTGATAAGACTTGGGATCCAACCTTTTTCGGAGTTCCGTTAGGACAGGGGCCTTCCAATCTCTTTTCAACAATGGGGCCCGTAGTTATTCTGGTCCCCATTATTACCGGAGCTCTGCAGTATGTTCAGTCAAAAATGATGTTGCCGCAGGTAGATAAAGATGCTAAGAAGTTACAAAAGAAAAATGATGATTTTGCTACAACTTTTCAAAACCAGTCAACCTATATATTTCCAATTATGATTGCATTTGTATCTTATACTTTTCCAATGGGAATGTCTCTTTATTGGAATACATTTTCTATTTTTGGTATCATACAACAATATAAAATTTCAGGCTGGGGTGGGCTTATGAAGAAAAAGGGATAACATGACAAAAAAAGATTTAGAAACAATAAAAAAGACTGCTCAGAAACTTTTTGAAATGTTGCAGATTCAGGGAGAAGTTGTTGTTGAAGAAGCGCAGGAAGGGGCCAGCGTTGTCCTTGAGACCGAGGATAGCGGAATAGTAATTGGTCATCATGGGGAAACTCTAGAGGCTTTGCAGTTGGTGTTGTCTCTTGTTACGGCAAAAGAGTTGGGAGAGTTTACTAGAATTACTCTTGAGGTTGGAGATTACAGAAAGAGCCGGGAAGAATATCTTAGAAGTCTTGCCGTGTCTTCAAAAGAAAAAGCACTAGCCGAAGGAAGAGAAGTGACTCTTCCCATGTTAAGACCTTGGGAAAGAAGAGTAATTCATTTAATGTTTCAGGATGATAAAGAGGTCACGTCCGAGTCTGTTGGAGAGGGCAAGGAGAGGGTTCTGGTCGTTAAGCCCCGCTAGCAGTCTTTATTTTCTTATTGTTCTTTTTCTCCCCACCCAGCTTGGGCGCCACTTTTGGCCCGATTTTTCCTTTGTCTCAGGACTTCGGATCGATTACCTTTCCCCTACCCTATATCTAACCGACATCTTACTTATTCTACTTTTTATTTTTTTCGTTCAGAGGACGATCGGCCTTTGGCCGAGGTCGTTATCCAAGTTGCCCATTTTTTTTGTCGTCTTTGTGGCGGCTTTGCTTTCCGGCATTTTTTTATCAAAGTCTCCGCTTGCTGGATTGTTTGGGTTGTTAAGACTAGCCGAATTATTATTTTTGGGATTCTACACAATAAAAAATATAAGAAATCTGAAGCCAGTTGTTTATGCTTTGTCTATAGGCTTAACCTTTGAGTCGGCTCTTGCAATAGCACAATATTTTAATCAAGGATCTTTAAATTCGATATTTTATTTTTTAGGAGAAAGAACTTTTAACTCTCAGACTCCAGGAATTGCCAATGCTTCCTTAAATGGCTCCTTGGTTCTTCGTCCTTATGCTACCTTTTCCCATCCAAACGTTTTGGCTGCATATCTTGTCCTTTCAATGACATTTATTCTTTTTTCTTTTCGGAAGACTTTGAAATATCCTCTTTTGCTTGTTGGAACAGCTGCGCTTTTTCTAACTTTAAGTAGAGTTGCGATTTTAATCTGGATTGTGGCTTTTTCTTTCTGGCTTATTAAAAAGTTTTGGATATCCTCAAAAATAAAGATTGTTTTCTTTTTGATTGCAACAATTGCTTTGGTTCATTTTTCTCCGCTGTATACTAGGTTTTCTAGTCTAAGCCTGACCAATGAGGGAGTAGAATCTCGCATTTTGCTTTCAAAAGCTGCAGTAGATATGGTCTTAGATAAGCCAATTCTAGGAGTGGGAATTAATAATTTTTTAATAAATCTGCCTCTTTATGAAAAGCCTACCGGAAGCATTTTTCACCTTCAGCCGGTACACAATATTTTCTTGCTGGTTTTGGCCGAGACCGGAATATTGGGCTTTGGGTTTTTCATGTGGTTTTTATTTAAGACTTTTAGGAAGGTTCTTAAAAGAAATGCGTTTGCTTTAATTTTGTTTTCCGAGATTCTACTCTTGGGATCTTTTGATCATTACTTCTTAACTCTTCAGCAGGGCCAGCTTATGTTTGTCCTTGTCTTAGGCCTCTGCTGGTCCCCCTTCAGAAGTATATGGCGTTAGAGTTTATTTTATTGCAAATTTTCAAAAAAGCCCAAATATCTAAATGCTTTTATTGTGCCGCTAGAATAAGTTACTACTCTACATTCTAAGTTTGGAAATGTTCCTCGAAATGCTCCCCAGAATGCTAAATCACCAAGACCTATGTCTCCCGTGCTTGGTAAAGGATTAAGTTGGTCATTCCAGTGAGTGTGGGAAAATAGTCCGGCTTCATTTCTAGCACCAAGCCTGGATAGAGCATCAAATACAGAATCGGGGTCCGTAGATGATTCGTCCCCTCTAATTATTTCTTGCCTATCTTCTGCTGAAATCAAAGCATATTCTCTTTTGTCCGATAAGCTTCTTGCCATCAGGGTAATCTCCTGGTCTAATGGTTGGACTACCTCCAGAAGAACATCGCAGCCCGAAATATCTTTTCCCAAACGGATAACCATTCCAACTGGAAGCCTGAGAACTTCTTCGTGGCATCTTTTTATACTGTTCTGATAAGCTTCGTCTAAAGCTGAGATAACAACTGCCCTTTCTAACATTCAGGGATTATACCAGAAGCGGATTGGCAAGTTTGATACAATACAGCTTGTGCAATATTTTACGGTATTTAAAAACGCCTCTTATCAAACATTCGCAAGGGTCTTAACAAGTGGAAGAGGTTTTTTGCTTGCCGTTATTTTGGCAAGAAGTTTTGGAGCAGAGGGATATGGTGATTTTATTAAAATCACGTCTTTTGTGGTGCTGTTTTTTTTATTCTGCGATTTTGGAATAAACGCCATTTTTCTTCAACAAAAAGACTCCGAAAAAAAATTTAGAGAGTTTTTGTACTTAAGGCTTGCTATGGCATTGGGACTGTTTTTGCTTGCCAATGTTATATCATTTTTCCTTCCCTACGACAGCAATCTTGGTGTTGGGTTTTCTTCTTTTATCAAATTAGGAATACTAATTTATTCGTTGGAGCTTTTTATTCAGTCTATTCTTGTCTCAACAAATGCGGTTTTCCAAAAAAGGCTAAGATACGACTTCCTAATGAAGTCTTCGGCAATAGGATCCCTGCTGTCTTTGATCCTTGTGTTTATCTCTGCTTCTTTTCAGCAATCCTTACATGTAATTATATCTGCTCTAATTTTCGCCGATTTAGTTGCTGCGTTTTTTTCTCTCCTGTTTGTAAAAGAAAAGATTTTTCCTGTCAAGTTTGATATTGGATTAACAAAGGAACTGCTAAAAAAGTCCTTTCCCCTGGGAATGGTGTTGGTTTTCAATCTAATCTATTTTAGAATAGATACCTTGATTATTGCAGCATTCAGAAGCTCCGGGGAAGTTGGAATATATGGATTGGCTTTTCTGTTTTTTGATTTTTTACTTGCTCTTCCCCTTTTTATCTCAAATTCTATCTATCCACTCCTTCTTGCTGCTAAGGAAAAAAGAGACCAATTTTTGAAATTGACAAGATCCTATTTTCTAATATATCTTGGGCTTTCTTTTATAGTTATGATTCCCTTCTGGTTTGTTTCTCCGCTCTTCAATTTTATAAATCCTCAGTTTCAAGGAGCTATAGCGCCATTCAGAATCCTTCTTTTAAGTCTTCCGTTTTTCTTTTTGACAAGCTTTCTTCAGTGGATACTCATAACATTTAAGAGAACGGGATATCTTATGGTTGTTTATTTTACGTCCATGTGTCTTAATGTGCTTTTAAACCTTATATTTGTGCCGGAATATTCCTACATGGCGGCGGCGGCAATTACGGTAATTTCCGAAGCGTTAGTATTTGCGCTCTTATTCTATAAGGTTTTGAGCTTGAAAAAATGGATAAAAGAATAAACATATTTACAGATGGCGGCGCAAGAGGAAACCCGGGGCCCGCGGCAATTGGAGTCTATATTGAGTCAAAAGGAAAAACCCTTGCGGAAATTGGCAAGACAATAGGCATAGCAACAAATAACGCGGCCGAGTACAAAGCAGTGATTGAAGCTTTGGATTGGGTAATTCAAAGCAAAGAGATATTGCCCAAAGAGACGGAAATTTTCTTTTTTCTTGATTCGCTCCTTGTTTGCTCGCAAGTTAGAGGGATTTTTAAAGTTAAAGACATAAATCTAAAGAGCCTGCTTGCGCAAGTAAAAGAAAAAGAGGCACAGATTAGCTATCCAATTGTTTATGGTCATGTTCCCAGGGAGGAAAATAAAAATGCGGATAGAATGGTTAACCGCGCGCTAGATCGAGTCTGACTCGACTAGACAATGTGTAGTAACTTAACCTAAAATAAGGCTTAGTGAAAACATCTGCTCTTCTTACCACAGAAGAAAGTGCAAGCGAAATAAAAAATCCGGTTTTAATTGTAGATAAGGATGGAATAATCGGTAAAGAGCTGATTTTTAAGCTTGGAAAAGATGTCCAAGCAGTTTTTGTAACCCGCGGCAAGCCCTATCTTCCTGACGAATACGTAGGAAATGTGATCTACGTACCTTTTACTGCAAAATTTCCCACTATTCCCAACGGAAATTATTCTCTTATGTTTATAATTGACAGTCCTTTGAGTCAAATAAGAGGCTTACTTCCCTCTTTCCTCCAAAAATCAGAAAAGGATAAGGTTACTGTTCTTTATGCAGCTACAATCCTCCATGCCGATGAGAAGCTTTTTGAATTTAAAAATAATTACCCAAGATTAAAAATTTTGATATACGGAGATGTTTTTGACAAGAATCTTTCTTTGCAGCAAGACGCTCTCGTAAATAAATTTTTATACAATACATTTGCGTATGAAAAACTGGAAGTTTCCGGAAGTGGATTGCAAAAAACTTATCCTGTTTATCTTGATGATGTGGTTTCCTGCCTTTTGGAGGCAACATTTGGGACTCACACAAAGGAACAAATTTTCTTTGCTTTTCCCAAACATCCCTACACAGCTCTTGCTATTGCCCGTGCAATTAAGAAGGCAAGACCGGAAGTTAAAATTGGCTTTTCTTCCCAGAAAGGAGAAAAGGATCCGCCAGCTGGCGGAAAACATATTCCAAGCCAAGGATTATATCTTCTTGAAGATAGATACCCACTAGACGCACGAATAAGGGAAGTTGTATCCGAAGGTTCAATGCCACAATCACACAAAGAAGGTGAGTCTTCTCACTCAACAAGAAAAATGTCTCTGCTTCCTACACTTCTTTTTCTCTTGTTTTTATTTATCCTTCCTTTTGTATCTACAGTTTCTTTTTTCTTGTTTGGAATACTGGGTCTTTCTGCTGTTCAAGCAAACTTTAACAAAGGCGACATTGGGAGAGCTACCTTCTGGGCGAAGCGTTCTCAAGTGTTCTTTTCTGTGGCAAGAGCAACCTATGAGCCTCTCTCATTTGAGGTAAATCTTTTGGGTTTGGGTGAAAGAATTGACCCTCTGGGGCAAAGCATAGATGCCGGAAAAAATATTTCAGGTGCTGTCGTTTCATTTTCAGACGCTTATGGGAAATTTTCAGCAGTACTCACGGGCAAAAGTAGTAATCCGGAAAAAGACTTTGGAGAGGCAAATCTGGAGCTTTCAGATGCCCTAGCTTCACTGAAAAAGATAGAAAGCAGTAAAGAGCTTTCAAAAACGATAACAGCTAAGCTAAGGGAAAATGACAGGCTTTTAAATTTTTTAGCCGGAGTCCAGACGGTCTTACCACAACTGATGGGGGTGGATGGTAAAAGAAATTATCTTGTTCTCTTTCAAAACAACATGGAGCTTCGTCCAACCGGAGGATTTATAGGCTCCTATGGCCTCCTGTCTTTAAATAAGGGAAAATTAGCGAGCTTTACTGTTTCCGATGTTTATGATGCAGACGGACAGCTTAAAGGACACGTTGAACCACCCTTCGCAATTCGCCGTTATCTTCCATCGGAGCATTGGTATTTACGGGATAGTAATTTTGATTTGAATTTTCCAAAAGCCGCTTCGACTGCCGCATTCTTTTTAAAAACGGAAATGAATCAGGACGTTCACGGAGTCATAGCTATAAATGTATCTTTTGTACAAAAATTGCTTAAGGTAATGGGCGATGTAAAAGTTCCGGAGTACAACGAAACTGTAACGGCTGAGAATTTTCCTAAGCTTGCTGTAACTCATTCTCAAAAGAACTTCTTTCCCGGCTCAACCCAAAAAAAAGACTTTTTGGGCGCAGTTTTTAGAGCAATGCAGCAGAGGCTTGCTGTAAAGAAGGATATTTCTTATATTGCGCTTACTAAGGTAATAGAGGAATCAGTTTTAAGCAAAGATATACTTCTTGCATCCTCGGATCCTACTGCCCAGGGACTCTTCACAATAAGCAATTGGTCGCCGTCTCTATGGGATCCAAGGCAGACAGAAACAGATGTTGTTAATGACTTTGTTAGTATTAATGAGGCCAACCTGGGAGTTAATAAGGTTAATTATTTCGTATCCCGAAAAATGTCTAAAAATGCCATAGTAAATGCTGAAGGAGGAGTATCTTCCGAGCTTAGCATTTCTTTTGAGAATAAGAGCGACGGAAGCTGGCCGGGCGGAGATTACAAAAATTATCTAAGAGTAGTGCTACCGGGCGGCACAGTATTGTCCTCTGTTAGCATTGACGGGGAAGAGAAAGAAATAACCAAAGCTATTACAGACCCGGCCGTATATGAGAAAAGCGATTTTGAGCCACCTGAAGCTTTAGAGATTGAAAGAACAGAGCAAAATGGAAAAACTGTGTTTGGGGTTCTTTTAAATGTCCCTAAAAGTTCCAAGAAGACTATAACTTTTGCTTATGTTATACCCGCAAAATTGGATATTGCCTCATCGACGTACAACTTAAAAATAGTAAAGCAACCTGGAGTTTCAAATATTCCTTTTGATCTCAGCTTCTCTTACCCGGAATCTCAAAAAATAGTATTCGTATCAAGCGGAGTTAATAAACAAAACGGTTCAGTTTCTTTTAAAAAAGACATTCTTTCGGACGAAGAAGTAACAGTGAGATTTACCAAAAGTGAGTAACTTTTTTCTGTCCGATAGTATTATAATACCCGAAATTCTGAAGCTAATTCTATAAAATTTCTAAGAGAGAAGGACAAAACACTGCGAACTATTTTGAAAAACTAAGAAACTCATCTACGTTTTTCTTGCTGCCCATAACAAAAGGGGAGAGGTCATGGATATGTTTTGGAGTAAAGCCTAGCGGATTTTTTCCTTCTCCTGCAACTGCCTTGCCTCCTGCTTGTTCCGTTAAAAACGCAAAGGGATTTACCTCAATCATTAATCTTAGTTTTCCTTCGGGTTGTTTTTTATCGGCAACGTATAGAAATATCCCTCCTTTTATAAATGTTCTATGAGCATCCGCGACAAGAGATCCAACGAAGCGAAGCTTTGATTTTGCCTCATTTCTTAAATGTTCAAGATAGTTCTTGGTGAAGTCATCGTACAGCGATTCATATGCCTGATTTATAGAGTAAATTTGCCCACTCTGCGGAATTTTAATATCGGGGTGGGAGAGTAAAAAGCTTCCGATTGCAGGATCCAGAGTAAACCCATTCACGCCATGTCCAAATGTATAGACGAACATTACGCTTGAGCCGTAGATTATATATCCTGCGGCAACCTGTTTGTTGCCCTGTTGCAGAAGTCCCCCGTCTTTGTGATAAATAGAGAAAATAGTTCCAATAGGACAGTTCGTGTCTATGTTTGAGGAGCCGTCCAAAGGATCAAAATAAACTATATATTCTCCAGCGCTTTCTTTTGGTGCGAAGACAGGGTTTTCCATTTCCTCGGATACCACAGCATGCACCTCTCCACTTGAAATTAATGTGTCAACGAGTAGCTTATTGGCAAATTCATCCAGCTTTTGCACCTCTTCCCCAAAGGTATTGGTGTTGCCGGTTTTACCCAGAATGTCAACAAGTCCGGATGCTTTAACGTGGGATGCAATTATTTTTGCTGCATTCTCAATTTGGTTCATAAGTATTGTAAATCTTCCTGTGGCTTTGGGGAAATTGGCCTGTTCGCGCAGAATGTAATCGGTTAGGGTAGGAATGTACTTATACATACGATAAAATATCTTCTCTTGTATTAAAAACGTTTAGTTTTTTAAAAAGGAAGCTAAATTGCTTTTCCAGAGTATCTATAATAGGTCTTTTGTCTGCTTCTGACAGTTCCCACATCTGTTTTTTGAACGGGCCGATTGCTTTTTTCCTGCATTTGTAAATAAATTGCTCTTTGTTCCAGTCTTGTTCCCACTCGTCTTTGCAACTGCGCTCGACCCATTCATATATCTCTTGCTTGAGCGGATCGGGCATGTTTTCGTAGATGATATTTTGAAATCCTGTAGCCAGATGAATTTCAAGGGTTTTGTGCTTTGGAAATTCACCAAAGAGTTCATTGGGAAGAGTTGAGGCGCCATGCTGAACGACTCCGCCTATGTGATATGTTTCGCGTGCAAGGTTTCCAATGTCTTCAAGAACGGAAAAATCAAGCTTCACGTCTGCAATTTTGCCGTCCGGCAGGGGAATGCCGCCATGACTTGTGCCTGTTTGGACGCTAACTTTACTGATCCCAGGCATTTTGTTTCCTAGTCCTTTTAAATAGCCTTGCATAAATGCGTCCAAGTCCGCCGTTGTGCTATTCTTATCTCCAATATGGCCAATTTCAGCGCCTATTGAAATAGTTTGGCCTTTCTCCAGAGAACGGATGTATTCGGTCAACTCAATAGTTGTTCTGTAGTTTTCTTCCTGCTGGGCGTCTGTTGTGGGCAAGTTCAAATCTACCAGAGTAGAGGCATCAATATCTATATTGTAAAAGCCCGCATCTGCAGATTCTTTTATGAGGGCCTTAATCTTGTCGGTCTCAGTCTTTGGGTCTTCTTTATGCCTCTTAGCACTAAATTGAAAATGGTCACCTTGAACAAAAACCGGCCCCTTGTAGCCCTCTTTTATGGCTGCAGCCAGCACGACCGTTGCATACTCATCCGGTCTTTGGTCGGTGTATTCAATCTCTGATCTGGCTATCTCAAATACTACGGTCCCTATGTTGTGTTTAAGCATTAGCTTAAAGATTACTCGCGCTGTATCGTAAGTCATTGCCCGTACGTTAATTGCAGGCACGGTTGAGGCTGGAGCCACTTTCCCCTGGCCTATAGCCATATAATAGTCGTATATTGAGGCTAAATTTATACCAAGCTTATTAGCTTCAGTGCGAATCTCTCTGCGGGAAGCAGCCTTCTTAGATGAATCTTTGGAGAAAACGGCAGTATGAATAAGGCTGTCAATATCCTCTGACATAGTTAACTTTTAGAGTATATCATATATTGAAAACATCCTTTCAGGATTGAGAAGAGCCTTAGCCTATGTTAGAATCACATCAATGGACAAAGTTTATAATCACAAGGATGTTGAGCAGAAATTGTACAAAAAATGGGAAGAAAAAGGGTACTTTAAACCGGAAATAAATCCAGAAGGCGAGCCGTACTCCATAATTCTCCCTCCCCCAAACGCAAACGCTCCGCTTCATTTTGGGCACGCAATGTATGTAATTGAAGATATTCTTATCCGTTATCACAGGATGAAAGGAGACAGAACCCTTTGGCTTCCGGGGGCTGATCACGCTGGGTTTGAGACCCAGTTTGTTTTTGAAAAGAAACTTCAGGCGGAAGGAAAATCAAGATTTGATTACGGCCGGGAAACTCTATACAAGATGATCTGGGATTTTGTACAGGAAAATAAACCTGTCATGGAAGACCAGCTTAAAAGATTGGGTTTTTCTCTTGACTGGTCCCGCAAGAAATTCACCCTGGATCCGGATGTTGTAAAAATAGTCCATCAGACATTCAAAAAGCTTTACGATGATGGCCTGGTTTACCGTGCAAATCGCTTAGTAAATTACTGTACATTTGATGGAACCTCATTTTCAGACTTGGAAGTTGTTTGGGAAGAAAGAAAAGACCCTTTGTATTATATAAAGTACGGGCCGCTTGTTTTGGCAACAACAAGACCAGAAACCAAATTTGGAGATGCGGCCGTGGCGGTCCATCCTGATGACAAACGATACAAAGAGTATGTTGGCAAAGAAATTGAGATTGAGACATTGATTGGTAAAGCCAAGATTAAAGTTATTGCCGATGATTACGTTGATCCCAAGTTTGGAACAGGCGTTGTAAAGATAACGCCGGCACATGATTTTAATGATTATGAAATAGGAAAAAGGCACGATCTTCCCATGAAGCAGGTTCTTGGTCTTGACGGAAAAATGAATGAGCACGCTGGAAAATTTGCCGGTTTGTATGCAAAACAAGCGCGTAAAGCAATTGTTGAGGAGATGCAGGAAAAGGGACTAATTGAAAAAATTGATAAGAATTATATACACAGAATTGGACTTTGCTATAAGTGTAAAAATGTTTTGGAGCCGCTTCCTCTTGAGCAGTGGTTTATAAAAATGGAGCCTTTGGCCAAGTCTGCTATTGATGCTGTTAAAAAGGGAGATATTAAGATATATCCAAAGAACTTTGAAAAGTTATATTTCCAATTCCTCGAAAATATTCGGGATTGGAACATTAGTCGTCAGGTTGTGTGGGGAATTAGAATGCCAGCCTGGAAAAGTAAAAAAACAGAGGAGTGGATGGTGACAGAAGGCGAGGCTCCGCAAGGAGAGGAATGGGTACAAGATGAAGACACATTTGATACTTGGTTTTCTTCTTCACAGTGGCCATACGCTGCGCTCAGGGCAAGCCACGAATCGAGAGACTATGAAGAGTTTTATCCGACAACTGTTATGGAAACAGGCTACGATATTTTGCGTTGGTGGGTGGCAAGAATGGTTATGATGGGAATTTACGCAACGGGCAAGGTGCCTTTTAAAAATGTTATCTTACACGGGCTCGTAAATGACCCATTAGGCAAAAAGATGAGTAAAAGCAAGGGGAATGTAGTAAATCCCATTGAACTCGTGGATAAATACGGGGCAGATGCTATCCGCTTTGCCCTCGTGTACGGCACAGCTCTGGGCAATGATCAGGCTTTATCTTTTGAAAAACTTGAAGCAATGCGTAACTTTACCAATAAACTGTGGAACATGGGAAGATTCATTGAGATGAAGAAAGATCAGATCTCAAAAAAAGGCTCGGCAAATGAGATCGATAGGGAATGGGCTAAGAAAGTTGAGGAACTAGCTAAGGAAGTAACTAAAGATATTAACAATTACAACTTTAATTATGCAGCAGAAAAGCTCTATGAATTCACATGGCATCAATTTGCTGATAAATATATAGAAGATGTCAAAAACAGATTAGACGAGAATTCCTACGGTATACTGTATACAGTATACGGTATACTGTTAAAGCTTCTTCATCCTTTCATGCCTTTTGTAACCGAGGAAATTTATCAAAGACTTGGTCCGCCACCTGGCGGAAGAGAGTCTTTAATGATAGAAAATTGGCCCACACATGAGTAAAAAACAAACATTAAAACTATCATTCTCACAATTCCCGAAGATTTACCGATTTATTACCGAAAGAATTAAAAACACTCGGGGGGATTTAAAAATCATGATTTTGGGTTTTATATTTGGAGTACTGGCAGTGCTTATTGTTATTTGCAGTACATATTTAGCTTTGGGTTTGAGAAATAAGAGTGAAATTGGTAGTCAAAGAGAGATAGTTTCTTCCCAAATTGGCTATTGGGAGAAGGTTGTTGAGAAGCAAAAAGGCTATAGGGATGGTTATTTTATGCTTGCAGTTTTAGAATACCAGCTTAGAGATTTTGGTAAATCAAAGGAGTATTTAGATAAAGTTTTATCAATTGATCCAAATTTTTCTCCTGCGCAGGATTTTCAAAAAGTATTATCCGCCAGTTGGCGGAAGGAAGAGTGAGGTTATTTCGCAGGTTTTTCTGCCTTGTCGGCAGGCAGGTCTTCCTGTTTTGCTTCTGACGGGCCGCCTTCGGTAACTGCTCCTTCTGTTGGAGCTTCTCCTTCTGCCGGTGCCGCACCTTCTGTAGTTTCTGCTGCTGCAGCTTCAGCCGCGGCTGCTTCCTCAGCTGCCTGTTCTTGAGCTTCTTTACTGATAAGTTCTCCAACTTTTACAACAACCTGGCCCGGATCGGTAATGATTGTGACTCCCGCCGGAGCTTTGAGATCTGCAACTGTAATCTGCTCGTCAACTTGGGCCAAATGCTCTACGTTTACCTGGATACTCTCCGGAAGTTCTTCCGGAAGAGCTTCAATTTCTATAACAGACATAATAGGCATTAAGAGCCCAGTTTTATCTGTTTCTGCCTTTGGTTCTCCAATAAATTCAATTGGAACTTCGGTTTTAATCTTTTCTTTAAGATTTACTTTAAAAAAATCAGCGTGGAGAACGTTGTTTCTGTAATCTGTGGCAATATTATGAATAAGAACTGGAATAATTTGGCTGTCAAGTTTTAGGTCTACAAGTCCGGTTTCTCCTGCCTCTTTGAAAACTGCATCAAATTCCTTCTTTCCTACCTGCACAGCCTGGGAGTTTATGTCTTTACCATAAACATTTCCGGGAATTATACCATCACGTCTGAGTTTTTTGACTTTCTTTCCAAGGACGCTTCTTTTCTCTACCTTTAAGCTTTCTCGCTTCATAGATTCGATTTCACTCACTACGATCCTGAGCCTGTCGAACGGATCATAAAAATCTATTTTAC